>NZ_JBVHXT010000005.1:156736-192733 GCF_055569255.1 Streptomyces sp. NPDC029296 | reverse complement strand
AAAAAAAAAATCCACGCCATCCGGGGGCAAAAAAGGCCGCCCCCCCCCCCGCCTGGGACGCCGCCGGGCGGGGGCCCCCCCGCCCCCCCCCCCCCCCCCCCGCCTTCGTGTCGCCGCCGTCCGCTCGTTCGCACGTCGTGTGCCCGTTTTGCCACGCCGCCCCGGTGCACCCCATTCGGTCAGGCAAGGGGGCTGTCGCGCCACTTTGGGGTGGTGAGTGGACCAAATCCGTTCCCACAACGGTCACTTGTGGTGCTGAATGTAAGTACGGGGATACGCAACGGCGCACACCCGGCACAAGGGGAGAGGTGTGCGCTCCTGGCGGCTGAGAGGGGTTTGTCCTGTGCAAGCTTTCCCGCACAGCACCACGGCGACGGCGACGGCGGTCGCAGTCCCGCCTTCGCTGGCACTCCCGGTGATCGAGTCCTCCTTTCCACGGCGACTGCACCCGTATTGGCCAAAGCTTCAGGAGAAGACGCGGCTGTGGCTGCTGGAAAAGCGGCTGATCCCGGCGGACAAGGTCGCGGAATATGCCGATGGACTGTGCTACACCGACCTCATGGCGGGCTACTACCTGGGTGCCCCGGACGAGGTCCTGCAGGCCATAGCCGACTACAGCGCCTGGTTCTTCGTCTGGGACGACCGACACGACCGCGACATCGTCCACGGCCGGGTCGCCGGCTGGCGACGGCTGCGCCACCGGCTGCACACGGCCCTGGACGCACCCCGGTCCCATCTGCACCACCCCGACCCCCTCGTTGCGGGCTTCGCGGAGAGCGTGCTGCGGCTGTACGGCTTCCTGCCGCACACCTGGAACCAGCGGTTCGCCCGGCACTTCCACGCCGTGATCGAGGCCTACGACCGGGAGTTCCGCAACCGGACCGAGGGACACATCCCCGCCGTCGACGAGTACCTCGCCCTGCGCCGGCTCACCTTCGCCCACTGGATATGGACCGATCTGCTGGAACTCGCCGCCGGATGTGAACTCCCGGAAACCGTCCGGAAAAATCCCGCATACCGCCGGGCGGCGCTGCTCAGCCAGGAATTCGCCGCCTGGTACAACGACCTCTGCTCACTGCCGAAGGAAATCGCCGGTGACGAGGTGCACAATCTCGGCATCAGCCTCGTCACCCATGCCGGGCTGACCCTCGAAGAAGCGGTGGACGACATCAGACGACGCACCGGGGAATGCGCCGTCGAATTCCTCGACGCCGAGCGGAACGCCCTCGTACTGGCCCGGCGGATCGACGACGGCACGGCACGCGGCAGGGAACTGGGCAATGCGGTCCGGACCTGCGTCGGCAATATGCGCAACTGGTTCAGCTCCGTCTACTGGTTCCACCACGAGTCCGGCCGGTACAGGGTCGACAGCTGGGACGACCGTGCCACGCCCCCGTACGTCACGAACGAAGCGGCAGGTGAGAAATGACCGTCGAGTCGGTGAAGCCCCAGGCCCCCGCCCACCCCGGCACGTCCCCGCTCGGTGAACCGTCCCTGGCCGGCGGAGCCCTGCCCGTCCTCGGACACGGACCGAGACTGGTCCGCGATCCGCTCGCCTTCATGTCCGCGCTGCGCGAGCACGGCGACGTCGTACGCCTGAGACTCGGGCCCAAGACGGTGTACGCCGTCACCACACCGGAACTCACCGGGGCCCTGGCCCTCAGCCCCGACTTCAGGATCGACGGCCCGCTGTGGGAGTCCCTGGAGGGACTGCTCGGCAAGGAGGGCGTGGCCACCGCGAACGGCCCCCGGCACCGCCGGCAGCGGCGCACCATCCAGCCCGCGTTCCGGCTCGACGCGATCCCGGCCTACGGCGCGGTGATGGAGGAGGAGGCGCACGCCCTGACCGAGCGCTGGCAGCCCGGCCGGACCATCGACTGCACCATCGAGTCCTTCCGCGTCGCCGTCCGCGTCGCCGCCCGCTGCCTGCTGCGCGGCGACTACATGGACGAGCGCGCGGAACGGCTCAGCGCCGACCTCGCCACCGTCTTCCGCGGCATGTACCGCAGGATGGTGATCCCGCTCGGGCCGCTGTACCGGCTGCCCTTCCCGGCCAACCGCGCGTTCAACCGGGCGCTGGCCGACCTGCACCTGCTGGTGGACGAGATCGTCGCCGAGCGCCGGGCGTCCGGGCGGAGGCCCGACGATCTGCTGACGGCATTGCTGGAGGCGAAGGACGACAAGGGCGACCCCATCGGGGAACAGGAGATCCACGACCAGGTCGTCGCGATACTCACGCCCGGCAGCGAGACAGTGGCCTCCACGATCATGTGGTTGCTCCAGCTCCTCGCCGAACACCCGGAACACGCCGAGAAGGTACGGGCCGAGGTCGAATCCGTGACCGGTGGCCGACCGGTCGGATTCGAGCATGTCCGCTCACTTACGCACACCAACAATGTCGTCGTCGAGGCCATGCGCCTGCGGCCCGCCGTGTGGATCCTGACCCGGCGCGCGGTGACGGACACCGCCCTCGGCGGCTACCGCATTCCGGCCGGGGCCGACATCGTCTACAGCCCGTACGCGATCCAGCGCGACGGCCGCTCCTACGACCGCCACCTCGACTTCGACCCCGACCGCTGGCTGCCCGAGCGGGCCAAGGACGTGCCCAAGTACGCCATGAGCCCGTTCAGCGTGGGCAACCGCAAGTGCCCGAGCGACCACTTCTCCATGGCGCAGCTGAGCCTGATCACCGCGGCGGTCTCGGCGAAGTACCGCTTCGAGCCGGCCGCCGGCTCGGACGACACCACCCGCGTGGGCATCACGCTGCGCCCGCACCACCTGCTGCTGCGCGCGAGGCCCTGGTAGGCCGCCCGGTGCCGGCGTGCGCTCAGGCGGCCTAGGGGCCCCGGAACGCGCGCCGGCAGGGGAGGGATCAGAAGTCCTCGTCGAGGTCGACGGTGCCTTCCACGGCGACCTGGTAGGCGGAGGGCCGGCGCTCGAAGAAGTTGGTGAGTTCCTGGACGCCCTGGAGTTCCATGAAGGAGAAGGGGTTCTCGGAGCCGTAGAGCGGGGCGAAGCCGAGGCGGGTGAGGCGCTGGTCGGCGACGCATTCGAGGTATTGCCGCATGGACTGGGTGTTCATGCCGGGCAGGCCGTCGCCGCACAGGTCGCGGGCGAACTGGAGTTCGGCGGTGACGGCTTCTTCGAGCATGTCGGTGACCTGCTGCCGGAGCTGGTCGTCGAAGAGGTCGGGCTCTTCCTTGCGGACGGTGTCGACGACGTCGAAGGCGAAGCTCATGTGCATGGTCTCGTCGCGGAAGACCCAGTTGGTGCCGGTGGCCAGGCCGTGCAGGAGGCCGCGGCTGCGGAACCAGTAGACGTAGGCGAAGGCGCCGTAGAAGAAGAGTCCCTCGATGCAGGCGGCGAAGCAGATGAGGTTGAGCAGGAAGCGGCGCCGGTCGGCCTTGCTTTCCAGGCGGTCGATCTTTTCGACTTCGTCGATCCACTTGAAGCAGAATTCGGCTTTTTCGCGGATGGAGGGGATGTTCTCGACGGCGGCGAAGGCGGCGGCGCGGTCGTCGGGATCGGGGAGGTAGGTGTCCAGGAGGGTCAGGTAGAACTGGACGTGGACGGCTTCCTCGAAGAGCTGGCGCGAGAGATACAGGCGTGCTTCGGGGGAGTTGATGTGTTTGTAGAGGGTGAGGACGAGGTTGTTGGCGACGATGGAGTCGCCGGTGGCGAAGAAGGCGACGAGGCGGCCGATGAGGTGCTGTTCCTCGGGGGTCAGCTTGGCGAGGTCGGCGACGTCGGAGTGGAGGTCGACCTCTTCGACGGTCCAGGTGTTCTTGATGGCGTCCCGGTAGCGTTCGTAGAAGTCGGGGTAGCGCATGGGGCGCAGGGTGAGTTCGAAGCCGGGGTCGAGCAGGTGCGTGTTGCGGGTCATTACTGGCAGGCCTCGCAGGACTCGGGGTTTTCCAGGGAGCAGGCGACCGCCTCGGGGTCCGCGGCGGTCTGCTGTGCGGGGAGGGTGGGCTGTGCCTGGGCGGCGCGGGCGATGCGGGTCGCGGGCCGCGAGCGCAGGTAGTACGTGGTCTTCAAGCCCGATTTCCAGGCATAGGCGTACATCGAGGAGAGCTTGCCGATGGTCGGCGTCTCCAGGAACAGGTTCAGCGACTGGGCCTGGTCCAGGTACGGGGTGCGGGCGGCGGCCATGTCGATCAGGCCGCGCTGGGGGATCTCCCAGGCGGTGCGGTAGAGGGTGCGGACGTCCTCGGGGATCCACTGGAAGTCCTGGACGGAGCCGTTGGCCTCGCGCAGGGCCTCGCGGGTGCGGGCGTCCCAGACACCGAGGTCCTTGAGATCCTGCACGAGGTAGGAGTTGACCTGGAGGAACTCCCCGGACAGGGTCTCGCGCTTGAACAGGTTGGACACCTGCGGCTCGATGCACTCGTACACACCCGCGATGGACGCGATGGTGGCCGTCGGCGCGATCGCCAGCAGCAGCGAGTTGCGCATGCCCGTCTTCGCGATGCGCTCGCGGAGGGCGTCCCAGCGCTCGGGCCAGGTGAACTCGACGCCGTAGTGGTCGGGGTGCAGCACGCCCCGGGCCGTGCGGGTCTTCTCCCAGGCGGGCAGGGGGCCGTCGCGCTCGGCGAGGTCGGCGGAGGTCTCGTACGCGGCGAGCATGATCCGCTCGGCGATCCGCGTGGACAGCGCCTTGGCCTCGGCCGAGTCGAATGGCAGCCGCAGCTTGAAGAACACGTCCTGGAGGCCCATCGCGCCCAGCCCGACGGGCCGCCACTTCGCGTTCGAGCGTCCCGCCTGTTCGGTGGGGTAGTAGTTGATGTCCACGACGCGGTCGAGAAAGGTGACCGCGGTGCGGACGGTGGTGTCCAGGCGGTCCCAGTCGATGTCGCCGTCGCGGACGAAGGCGCCGAGGTTGACGGAGCCGAGGTTGCAGACGGCTGTCTCGCCGTCGTTGGTGACTTCCAGGATCTCGGTGCAGAGGTTGGAGGAGTGGATGACGTTGCCGGGTTCGGCGGTCTGGTTGGCGGTGCGGTTGGCGGCGTCCTTGAAGGTCATCCAGCCGTTGCCGGTCTGGGCCAGGGTGCGCATCATGCGCCCGTACAGTTCGCGGGCGGGCAGGGTCTTCCTGGCGAGGCCGGCGGCTTCGGCCTTGCGGTAGGCGGTGTCGAAGTCCTCGCCCCACAGGTCGGTGAGTTCGGGGACGTCGGCGGGGGAGAAGAGGGACCACTGGGCGTCGGCGCTGACGCGGCGCATGAACTCGTCGGGGATCCAGTGGGCGAGGTTGAGGTTGTGGGTGCGGCGGGCGTCCTCGCCGGTGTTGTCGCGCAGTTCGAGGAATTCCTCGATGTCGCAGTGCCAGGTCTCCAGGTAGACGGCGGCGGCGCCCTTGCGCCGGCCGCCCTGGTTCACGGCGGCGACCGAGGCGTCCAGGGTCTTCAGGAACGGCACGATCCCGTTGGAGTGCCCGTTCGTCCCCCGGATCAGCGAACCCCGCGAGCGGACACGGGAGTACGACAGCCCGATGCCGCCGGCGTGCTTCGACAGCCGGGCCACCTGGTGGTAGCGGTCGTAGATGGAGTCCAGCTCGTCCAGCGGGGAGTCCAGCAGATAGCAGGACGACATCTGGGGGTGCCGGGTGCCGGAGTTGAACAGGGTGGGGGAGGAGGGCAGGTAGTCCAGGCGGCTCATCAGGCCGTAGAGGGAGGCGACCTCGTCCAGGGAGCGGACCGTGTCGTCCTCGGCCAGCCCGCTCGCCACGCGCAGCATGAAGTGCTGGGGCGTCTCGATGACCTTGCGGGTGATCGGGTGGCGCAGCAGATAGCGGCTGTGCAGGGTGCGCAGGCCGAAGTAGCCGAAGCGGTCGTCGGCGCCCTCCGCGACGGCCGACTCCACCAGCGCGTCCAGCTGTTCGGCGTGGGCGCGCACGAACGCGGCGGTGCGGTCGGCGACCAGGCCCTCGCGGTGGCCCACCGTGATCGACCCGGTGAAGGAGGTCACGTCCTGGGAGGCGGCCTCGGCCCGGATCGCGAGGGTGAGCAGCCGGGCGGCGAGCCTGGAGTAGGCGGGGTCCTCGGCGATCAGGCCGGCGGCGGCCTCCGTGGCCAGCTCGCGCAGCTCCGCCTCGTCGGCCCGCGCGGACCGGCCGCGCAGCGCGGCGGCGGCGACCCGGCCGGGGTCGGCGTCGGGCAGGTCGGCCGTCAGCTCGGACAGGGTCCGCAGCAGGGCGGCACCGGGACCGTCGGTCTCCGGTGCGCTGACCGAAGCCGGGTCGGCTGGCGCGATGGTCACGTGGGGGTCTCCCTCGCTCGGCACGGGGCCTGGCGGAGGGCAGGGGCGACCACGAGCGCGCACGGCGTCGCGTCCGCCGGCCCATTCCACGAGGCCCGGACGTCGGAACACACCCGGACCGGAAGGCCGGGTGGGCCGTCGGCAGGTCTTCGGACTGGACAGGCGCGCGGACACGCGAGTCACACCGTTGCGGGACAGTTCCGGATTCGCACCGGATTCCCCTGCGACGACAGCGAGGACGAGCATACATCTAGTGCCGGGCTGTCCCGTCACCCCCAGATGTTGTGTCGCCCCCGCTCCGGAGGGTCAGCGGACGGGCGGGGAGCGTGAGGCCGGGGCGGTGGGGGGAGCGGATTCCGGCGTCCGCGGGGACCGGCGCGGGTGACATCGCCGGGCGGCGCGACGCCGTGCCGGGCAAGGCGGACCGCGGTGCCGGGTCCGGCGGGAGGGTCCGGCGGGAGGGTCCGGCGGACGGGCGGGGCGGGCGGGTACGGCGACGGGCCGCCGGAGAGCGTGCTTCCGGCGGCCCGTCGCGCGGGGGTGGGCCCGGTGCCTCAGTGGCCGGCGCCGGCCGTGGCAGGCGGCAGCTCCACCTGGACTCCCGGGTCGCCGGAGTCCGCCGTGTAGTCCTCCGGCTTGGTCTCGTCGATGCCCTCCGGCGCCTTCACGGCCTTCAGGACGACCGTGAGGACCACGGTGACCAGGACGTTCAGCACGAACGCCGTCAGGCCGATGTAGCCGATCTCACCGATGCCGGGGATCTCCTTCGCGGAGCCGCCGAAGTGCTTCTGCGTCGGCGAGGCCACCCCGTACGCGGCGACCGTGCCGTAGACCATGCCGACCGCCCAGCCGGCCAGCAGCGCCCAGCGGTGGAACCACCGCGTGAACAGGCCGCCCACCAGCGCCGGGAACGTCTGCAGGATCCAGATGCCGCCCAGCAGCTGGAAGTTGATGGCGACGGTCTTGTCCATCGTGAGCACGAAGACCAGGGCGCCGACCTTCACCAGCAGGGAGACCAGCTTGGAGACCTTGGTCTCCTGCGCGGCCGTCGCGTTCGGCTTGATGAAGTCCTTGTAGATGTTCCGGGTGAACAGGTTGGCCGCCGCGATGGACATGATCGCCGCCGGGACCAGCGCGCCGATGCCGATCGCCGCGAACGCCACGCCCGTGAACCAGTCCGGGAACATGTCCTCGAACAACTGCGGGATGGCGAGCTGGCCGTTGGAGACCTTCACCCCGGCCGCGATCGCCATGAAGCCCAGCAGCGCCAGCAGTCCCAGCATCAGGGAGTACAGCGGCAGGATCGTGGTGTTGCGGCGGATCACCTCACGGCTCCGCGACGACAGGGTCGCGGTGATCGAGTGCGGGTACATGAACAGCGCGAGCGCCGAGCCGAGCGCCAGCGTGGCGTACGTCCACTGGCCCGCCTCCGGTGGCGTCACCGCCCCGCGCGGCTTGCCGGTGGCCGGGTTGACCTGGCCGAACGCGTGGCCCGCCTTGGCGAAGATGTCGTCGAACCCGCCCAGCTTGATCGGGATGTAGATGATCGCCACCACGATGACGATGTAGATCAGCGCGTCCTTGACGAACGCGATCAGCGCGGGGGCGCGCAGGCCCGAGGAGTAGGTGTAGGCCGCCAGCACACCGAAGGCGATGAGCAGCGGCAGGTCCTTCACGAACCAGTTGGTGTCCTCGCCGCCGCCGACGCCCATCACGTCCAGCACCGCCTGGATGCCGACCAGCTGGAGCGCGATGTACGGCATCGTCGCCAGGATGCCGGTCACGGCCACCGCGAGCGACAGCCCCTTCGAACCGAACCGGCCGCGCACGAAGTCGGAGGTGGTGACGTAGCCGTGGCGGTGCGAGACCGACCACAGGCGGGGCAGGAACGTGAAGATCATCGGGTACACGAGGATCGTGTACGGCACCGCGAAGAAGCCGGACGCGCCCGCCGCGTAGATCGCCGCCGGCACGGCGACGAAGGTGTACGCCGTGTACAGGTCACCACCGAGCAGGAACCAGGTGATCCAGGTGCCGAACGACCGTCCGCCCAGGCCCCATTCGTCCAGGGAGTGCTCGTTCTCGGCCCTGCGCCAGCGCGCGGCCAGGAAGCCCATGACCGTGACGGCCAGGAAGAAGAAGATGAAGACGCCGAGCGCGACTCCGTTGACACCGTCCTTCACTTCGCCGCACCCCCGTTCGCTTCCTTGCGGGCGCGCTGGTCACGCTGCCAGAGCTTGTACGCCAGCATGGTGAGCACGGTGGAGACCAGCACCCAGAGCATCTGGTACCAGTAGAAGAACGGGATCCCGATGAGCGTGGGGTCGGTCTTGGCGTACGAGCCGACCCACAGCATCGCCACGAAGGGCGCGACGAGACACAGGGCGATGATCACCCTTCCCGGTGTCACCACCGGTGGTCTCACTTCAGGCGTTTCGGACATGCCACGGCTCCGTCCCCTCGTTGATCACCTGTGCAATGAGCAGGAAATCTAGGTGACTGTGTCATGACAGCGGAAGCCCTAGTCCGCATATCGGTATATCGATTCAGCGAACGTGTACGGCCGATGACCCGGTGGTTACTCCACCGGGCGCTTCAGCCGGGCGACGAACTTGTACCGGTCGCCGCGGTAGACCGACCGCACCCACTCCACCGGCTTGCCCTGGAGGTCCAGCGAGTGGCGGGAGAGCATCAGCATCGGCAGGCCCACGTCGGTGCCGAGCAGACCGGCCTCGCGGGGGGTGGCCAGGGAGGTCTCGATGGTCTCCTCGGCCTCGGCGAGGTGGACGTCGTAGACCTCGGCGAGCGCGGTGTACAGCGAGGTGTACTTCACCAGCGAGCGCCGCAGGGCGGGGAAGCGCTTGGCCGACAGATGGGTGGTCTCGATCGCCATCGGCTCGCCGTTGGCCATGCGCAGCCGCTCGATGCGCAGCACACGGCCGCCGGCGGTGATGTCGAGCAGCTCGGCCAGCCGGTCGTCCGCGGTGATGTACCCGATGTCCAGCAGCTGCGAGGTCGGCTCCAGGCCCTGGGCCCGCATGTCCTCGGTGTAGGAGGTGAGCTGGAGCGCCTGGGAGACCTTGGGCTTGGCGACGAAGGTGCCCTTGCCCTGGATGCGTTCGAGCCGGCCCTCCACGACCAGCTCCTGCAGGGCCTGGCGCACGGTGGTCCGGGAGGTGTCGAACTCGGCGGCCAGGGTGCGCTCGGGCGGGACCGGCGTGCCCGGCGCCTGCGTCTCCGTCATGTCGAGCAGATGCTTCTTCAAGCGGTAGTACTTGGGCACGCGCGCGGTACGGGTGATGCCTGCCTCGTTCTCCGCACTGCTGACGTCGGTGCTCATGCTCTGCCTTCCCGGCTCCGGATGCCGAAAGCGACCGACATCCCATCGGCCACGGCTCACATCGTGGCACGGGTTGCCGTGCCGGCACTCCACCCGCACGCTCCGTGATCCCCTCTGTATACCGCCGCACCCGCTGTTGGTCTAGTCCATCCCCCGGGGAGCCGCGCGACCGCCGGCGGAACGGAGGGGCGGAAAGGGGCGGCGGGGCCGAGGGCACGGGCGAGCCTCGGCCGGCAGGTTCGGTGCGCGGGGGAGCGGCGGGGCGAGGGCGGCGAGGGCACGGTCCGGCCGGGGGCGCCCGGCGCGGTCCGGCCGCGGCCGGCCGGACCGCCGGCGCGCCCGCCCAGCCGGTCACCGGGGGGGACCCGTCCGGCCTGGGCCGCACCCGGCCCCTTCGGTCCGCGCACGTCTTCCGGCCGTGGGGGACTCGCTCCCTCGCGGCCCGGCCCGGACCCCCGGCCGGTGATCCCTGTCAGATCCCCTGCCACTCCGGCTTGTTGGCGTAGGTGTGGCGGAAGTAGTCGGCCAGCTTCAGCTTGGACGCGGCGGCCTCGTCGACGACCACCGTGGCGTGCGGGTGGAGCTGGAGCGCGGAGGCGGGGCAGACCGCGGCGACCGGGCCCTCGACGGTCGCGGCGACCGCGTCCGCCTTGCCCTCGCCGGTCGCCAGCAGCACCAGGTGCCGGGCCTCCAGGATCGTCCCGATGCCCTGGGTGATGACGTGGTGCGGGACCTGCTCGATGTCACCGTCGAAGAAACGCGCGTTGTCGATCCGGGTCTGCTCGGTCAGCGTCTTGATCCGGGTGCGCGAGGCGAGCGAGGAGCAGGGCTCGTTGAACCCGATGTGCCCGTCGGTCCCGATGCCGAGCAGCTGGAGGTCCACCCCGCCGGCCTCGGCGAGCACCCGGTCGTACGCCTCGCACGCCGCCTGGACGTCCTCCGCCGTGCCGTCCGGCCCCATGAACGCGTCCATCCCTATGCCCAGCGGCTCCAGCACCTCACGGCGCAGCACCGAGCGGTAGGACTCGGGGTGGTCCGCGGGCAGCCCCACGTACTCGTCGAGCTGCGCGATCCGCGCCCTGGAGGCGTCCACGGCGCCGGAGCGCACCTTGGCGGTCAGCGCCTGGTAGATGGGCAGCGGAGTGGAGCCGGTGGCCACGCCGAGCAGGGCGTCGGGCTTGCGTCGCAGCAGCTGGGCCATGGCCTCGGCGATCAGCTCGCCGCCCGCCGCGGCGTCCGGAACGATGACAACTTCCACGCTGGGCCTGCCGTTCTGAAGTGGGCTCTGTGCTCTCTATGTGGTTTAGACCAATCTAACAGAGGCGGGGTCCCGAGGCGCGGAAGAAGCGGGGAAGGTCCGGGAAACTCTCAGTTGAGGGAGCCCCCCGTCGCGTCCAGCCAGTGACCGGTCACCCAGCGCCCGTCCTCCGAGACCAGGAAGGCCACGGCATCGGCCACGTCCGCCGGCGTTCCCACCCGTCCCAGCGCCGAATAGGAGGCGGCGCCCTGCCACGCCTCGTCGCTGGCGCGCAGCCAAGGGGCGTTGACGTCGGTGTCGATGATCCCGGGCGCCACCGAGTTCACCGTGATCCCGCGGGGGCCGAGCAGCTTGGACAGGTCCCGGGTGAAGACGTCCAGCGCCGCCTTGGTCATGGAATAGGTCATGAGGTGGGGCATCGCGGCGGCCCGCGCCAGGCCGGACGATATGTTCACCACCCGCCCGCCGTCGCGCAGCCGGTCCGCACCGAGCCGGGTCAGGAAGAACGGGGCCTTCACGTTCACCGCGAACAGCCGGTCGTACTCCTCTTCCTTGATCTCCTCGAAAGAGCCCGCGGTGCCGATGCCCGCGTTGTGCACCAGGATGTCCAGCCCGTCCGCGTGCCGGTCGAACTCCTCCCACAGCCGCTCCGCGTCCCCGGGCGTGCCCAGCTCCACGCCGATCGCGAACGCCGAGCCGCCCGCCGCCTCGATCGCGGCCACGGTCTCCTCGGCCGCCTTCGCGTTGGTGCCGTAGTGCACCGCCACCCGCGCCCCGTCGCGCCCCAGCCGCTCGGCGATGCCCCGCCCGATGCCCCGGCTCGCCCCCGTGACCAGCGCCGTCTTTCCCGTCAGCGCACCCATGGCCGTCCCTCCAGATTTGTCTAGCGGTCGTTACAAAAAAACGGTACACCACCCCGCCGACAATTTTCTAGGGCTCGCTATAAAATGGTGTCCATGGCGACGGTGCAGGACGCACAGGCGAAGAGCGGCGGCGCGGGCCGGACGCGGGGCAGGCCGCGCTCCTTCGACCGGGCCACGGCACTGGAGAAGGCGCTGATGGCCTTCTGGGAGCGGGGGTACGAGGCCACCTCGGTCTCCGATCTCACCCGTGTCATGGGCATCGGCGCCCCCAGCCTGTACGCGGCCTTCGGGGATAAGCGGTCCCTCTTCGACGAGGTCGTCCGCGTCTACGCCGGCGGTCACGGTGCCTTCGCCGACCGCGCCCTCGCCGAGGAGCCCACGGCCCGCGAGGGCGTCGCACGCGTGCTGCGCGAGGCCGCCGCCCAGTACACCGATCCGGCCCATCCCCACGGCTGCATGATCATCCATGCCGCCATCAACTGCACCAACCCCGAGGTGGAGGCGCTGCTGCGCGAGCGGCGCAACGCCAACATCGCGGCCCTGGAGTCCCGGATCCGGACGGACGTCGCGGCCGGGCTGCTGCCGGCCGGCACCGACGCCGCCGCCCTCGCCCGGCATGCCGGCGCCATGCTCCAGGGCATGTCCCAGCAGGCCCGCGACGGCGCACGCCGGGAGGAACTGGAAGCACTCGCGGAAATTGCCATGGCCATCTGGCCCCACGACTGACCCGGGCGGGCTAGGCTGCGTGGCATCGCGTGCCACGGCCTCCGCGGTATGGACGCCTTCCGCGCCATGGACACGCCGTCGTGGTCTAGTCCAGAATCGAACAACGAGCCTCCGTCTTCCCCGCACAGGAAGGCGGACCGAGGATCCGGTGCTCTCTGCCCTGACTGCCCCGGCTCCTCGACCTTCGGCCGACCGGGACCGCACACCCCACGGCCGTTGATGCTCCGGGCTGCGGTGTCGGTGAGGGTTGAGGGTCCCTTCCAGGCGCCGCGGCCCGCGGGTGTTTTTCCGGCCATCGCGAGGCCCCGGGTACGCTCGCACACGTGCCCTCCATGAACGAACTCGTACGCCAGCACACCGCCCTGGACGACTCCGACCTCGAGTGGCTGCACCTGCTGGTCTCGGAGTGGCAGCTGCTCTCCGACCTCTCCTTCGCCGACCTGGTGCTCTGGGTCCCCACCCGGGACGGCACGCGGTACGTCTCGGTGGCCCAGATGCGGCCCAACACCGGCCCGACCTCGTACCAGGACGACATGGTCGGCCACTTGGTTCCGCGCGGCCGGCGGCCCATGCTGGACGCGGCGCTGGACGAGGGCCGGATCGTGCGCGAGGGCGATCCGGAGTGGCGCGAGGAGGTCCCCGTACGGGTCGAGTCCATCCCGGTACGGCGGGAGGGCCGCGTCCTCGGCGTGATCGCCCGGAACACCAACCTGCTCACCGTGCGCACCCCGAGCCGCCTGGAGCTGACCTACCTCCAGAGCGCCTCCGACCTCGCGCAGATGATCGCGGCCGGATCCTTCCCGTTCCCCGGCCAGCAGGTCGACATGGACGCCTCCCCGCGCGTCGGCGACGGCCTCATCCGGCTGGACGCGGACGGCGTCGTCCAGTACGCCTCCCCGAACGCCCTGTCCGCCTACCACCGGCTCGGCCTCGCCGCCGATCTGGTCGGTCACCACCTCGGGCAGACCACCGCCGAACTGGCCCCCACCCGCGGCCCGGTGGACGAGGCGCTGGCCAAGGTGGCCAGCGGCTGGGCCCCGCGCGAGTTCGAGATCGAGGCGCACGACGGCGTCATCCAGTTCCGGGCCATCCCGCTCAAGCCCAAGGGCACCCGCATCGGTTCGCTGGTGCTGCTCCGGGACGTCACCGAACTGCGGCGCCGAGAGCGCGAGTTGATCACCAAGGACGCCACCATCCGGGAGATCCACCACCGAGTGAAGAACAACCTCCAGACGGTCGCGGCCCTGCTGCGGCTCCAGGCCCGGCGCATCGAGTCCGAGCGCGGCCGGGAGGCCCTGGAGGAGGCGGTCCGCCGGGTCGGCTCCATCGCCATCGTGCACGAGACGCTGTCGCAGAACCTGGACGAGCGGGTGGAGTTCGACGACATCGCGGACCGGGTGCTGGCCATGGTCGCCGAGATCTCGCCGGGCAAGGTGACCGGCCGCCGCACCGGGCGGTTCGGCATACTCGACGCCGAGGTCGCCACCCCGCTGTCCATGGTCCTCACCGAGATCCTGCAGAACGCCCTGGAACACGGCTTCCGCGAGGGCGACACCGGCACGGTCGAGGTCTCCGCGGTGCGCGGGGGCACCACCAAGGAGGCCAGGCTCCTGGTCACCGTCCAGGACGACGGCGTCGGTCTGCCCGAGGGCTTCGACCCGCACCGCTCGGGAAACCTCGGTCTGCAGATCGTACGGACGCTGGTGGAGGGCGAGTTGGGCGGATCCTTCGACATGGTGCCGGCGGCCGGGCGGGGCACCCGGGTGATCCTCGACATCCCCGTGCGGGCCCAGAAGTAGGCACCGCCCTGGCCGGCGACTGCGCCGAGGACGCCCCGAGCACAGCAAAAAGCCCCGGACCGCCATTGGTCCGAGGCTGATGCTCGTTGCTGCTCTGCTTGTATCGCTAAGCGCTCCGGGGGAACTGCGCGCTGCGGCTCGGGGGCGGGAGATGCGTACGTGCTGTGCGCGCCGCCAAGCTCAGGCTGTCAGCAGGGGTGGGTATGTCAGGCGGAGGCCTGACGGGCCCGGTTGCGGGCGGCGCGGCGCTTCATGGCACGGCGCTCGTCCTCGCTGAGACCACCCCAGACGCCGGAGTCCTGGCCGGACTCAAGCGCCCACTGCAGACACTGCTCGATCACCGGGCAGCGACGGCAGACGGCCTTGGCTTCCTCGATCTGCAGCAGCGCAGGACCGGTGTTGCCGATGGGGAAGAAGAGCTCGGGGTCTTCCTCGCGGCAAACGGCGTTGTGACGCCAGTCCATGGCTGCTACCTCTCCTTGGTATTACGTGCAGGTTGCTTGTGAATGTGAACGCTTTCACGAATCCCCCAACAAGTGAAGGGCCGACCGCCGAGTTCACACCCGGCGTGGTCCTTGGTTTGAAGAGGGGTTCCGGTGATCAGTGGAGGCCGGTGTTGCGGGCCGTCCCGATCGCCACGTAGAGACTCGCAAACCTCGGCGACGGATACAACCCCTTCCGGAAAGTTTTTTTTGATTCCTCGGTGTCGACTAGGTCACAGCCGTACTTCCATGGGGTGGATGCTGGCCTAAACGTTCGAGTGAAAGGACTTTTGCCCGTTCCGCTCACACAATCACACGCAGTGCACGGCGTACGCCTGTGAACGTCACGCTCGTACGCAGCCCGAGGTGGTCGCCGTCCATCTGGAGGGGCAGCGGGACCTTCGAATGCAAGGTGAACTGATCCAGATCATGGAGGGAGAACGCATGCTTGCCGTGCGGTCCGCGCTCGGGGGACGAAGTGAGCAACTGGGTGCCATACCGGGCAACCGCGGCCGTCGACAGACGGCTGAGACCCAGGACGTCGATGCCGGTGTCGAACGACGCCTTGGGTGACGTGTACATGGGGCGGTTGCCGAGATACGTCCACGGGGACGTGTTCGAGACTATGGCGACGACGAGATCCTCGACGGGATCCGCGCCGGGCCGTTCGAGGGTGATCGTGCCGTTCCGGCGGTTCGGCTCGCCCAGGAACTGCCGGACCACCTGCCGGACGTACAGGGCGTGCGTCGACTTCTTCCCGCGCTCGCGCTGCTGCTCGACCCGGCCCACCACGCCCGCGTCGAAGCCGAGCCCGGCGTTGAAGGTGAACCAGCGGGCCGGCACCGCCTCGTCCTCGCTGCCCGGCGGCCCCGACGTCAGCCCGAGCCCGACGATCCGCTCGGTGCCGTCGCGCAGCGCGTCCAGCAGTGCGCCGGTGGCCTCGACGGGATCGTTGGGCAGGCCCAGCGCCCGGGCGAAGACGTTCGTGGACCCGCCGGGGACGACGGCCAGACCGGGCAGGTGCTCCGGGTCCGGGCCGGCGTGCAGGAGGCCGTTGACGACCTCGTTGACCGTGCCGTCGCCGCCGAGCGCCACCACCAGGTCGATGTCGTCGCTCTCCGCCGCCTGCCGGCCGAGGTCGCGGGCGTGGCCGCGGTACTCGGTGGTGACCGCCTCCAGCTTCATCTCGCTCGCCAGTGCGTGGATGAGCACATCACGTCTGCGTGCGCTTGTGGTGGTAGCCGCCGGATTGACCACGAGAAGTGCACGCATGCATGGCAGCGTACCTACTGGGGGGTATTCGGCCCAGACCGAGGTAGGGGTCCGGTAAGAAGCGGAGGCGTGAGCCTGGCCACGCCCGCCGGGCGCGTCCCGCCGGGTGCCGGGCCGCCGCCGGGCGCGACGGCTACCCTTCAGGGGTGAGCAGTCAGCAGAACCCCGCCCCCGCCACCGCCGAGCCGGCCGCGACCGGGGGACCCCGTCCGCGCCGGCTGACGTACGCGGCGGTGCTGGCCGCGCTGGAGGGCGCCGTGCTGGTGGCCGGAGGCCTGTGGGTGCTCGTCCGCGGGGTCACGGGCGAACCGGACGACCGCCAGCAGGCCGTGACCCTCGGCATCACCCTGATCGTGCTGGCGCTGCTGCCGCTGCTCGCCGCGCGCGGGCTGCTGCTGCGGCGCGGCTGGAGCCGTGGACCCGCGGTGATCACCCAGCTCATGGCGCTCCCAGTGGCCTACAGCCTGGTCCAGGCCGACAGCATGGCCATCCCGGCCGGTGTCGCCTTGGCCGCGGTCGCCGTCGCCGCGCTGGTGCTCCTCGTCAACGGCGAGACGACCCGGGCCCTCGGGATCAAGGGGCCGGGCCGGGGCGAGTAGGAACCGCCGGCAGGGCGCACGGGGCAGGGCCCACAGGGCAGGCCGGGGGGATCCACGGGGGCGGGGACCGCGCAGCCGGTGAGGGTTCACCGCGCCGGGCGGGTGGCCGGGCTCACTCCTCCACGAGGAGCTTCTCCCGCAACTGGGCCAGGGTGCGGGCCAGCAGCCGGGAGACGTGCATCTGGGAGATGCCGACCTCCTGCGCGATCTGCGACTGGGTCATGTTCCCGAAGAAGCGCAGCAGCAGGATCCGTTTCTCGCGCGGCGGCAGATCCTCCAGCAGGGGCTTGAGGGACTCGCGGTACTCCACGCCCTCCAGCGCCTCGTCCTCCGCGCCCAGGGTGTCGGCGACCGCCGGCGACTCGTCGTCCGTGTCGGGGACGTCCAGGGACAGCGTGGAGTACGCGTTCGCCGACTCCAGGCCCTCCAGGACCTCCTCCTCCGAGATGGCCAGCTTCTCGGCCAGCTCGTGCACGGTCGGGGACCGGCCGTGCAGCTGGGACAGCTCGGCCGTCGCGGTGGTCAGCGAGAGCCGCAGCTCCTGGAGCCGGCGCGGCACGCGGACCGCCCAGCCCTTGTCGCGGAAGTGCCGCTTGATCTCGCCGACGACGGTCGGGGTGGCGTACGTGGAGAACTCCACCCCGCGCTCGGGGTCGAACCGGTCGACGGACTTGATCAGACCGATCGTGGCGACCTGGGTGAGGTCGTCCAGCGGCTCGCCGCGGTTGCGGAAGCGGCGCGCCAGGTGCTCCACGAGCGGCAGGTGCATACGGACGAGCTGATTGCGCAGCTCCGCGTACTGGGGGCTGCCGTCGGGCAGCGAGCGCAGCTGGACGAACAGGGCCCGTGCCCCGCTGCGGTCCTGGGCGTCGTGGTGCACGGCTCGCACGGGCTCCGTGTCCGGCGCGTCGTCCTCGGCGTGTCGCTCGTGCTCGCTCATCGTCCCGCCCGTACCCCTTCCACGAGCCCTCGCCCCCGCGCGGACGGTGGACGCGGCGCCGTCGCGTGCCGTCGGCGGCGTGCCCTGTCCGGCAGCGTCACCGTCGGCCCGCGCGGAGCCGCCCTCCGGGTGGGACCTGGCCTGCTCGGGGATGCCGTCGATGCCGTCCGCCATGCGCCGGGATCCCTCCCGGGGGTCGGCCCCGGAGGTCTCGGCGTCACCCGACCAGGGGGCTCCCCCGTCCCCGGTCGGCAGCTCCCGTGTGCCGCGCTCTTCGTCCCGCACCGGCCCGTCCCCGTTCCTCACGCCGGCCCGGGGCCGACGCCACGCTGTTTGTAGAGACTGATCGACACCGTCTTGTCCTCGTCCACGGCGGACGAGACCTTGCCCGCGAGGGCCGACAGCACGGTCCAGGCGAACGTGTCCCGCGAGGGGGCATGGCCGTCCGTGGTCGGCGCCGACACCGTCACTTCCAGCGAGTCGTCGACGAGGCGGAAGACACAGCTGAGCACCGAGCCGGGCACGGCCTGCTGGAGCAGGATCGCGCAGGCCTCGTCCACGGCGATGCGCAGATCCTCGATTTCGTCCAGGGTGAAGTCCAAGCGGGCCGCCAGACCGGCCGTGGCCGTCCGCAGCACCGACAGGTAGGCACCCGCAGCCGGCAGCCGGACTTCCACGAAGTCCTGGTTCGCCGCGGGCTCGCCTGCGATCTGGGACACCCTCACCTCCATGGTGGTACAAGCTTTACGGGGGCCGAGAGTCGCCCCCCGGGGTAACGCGTACGTGATTCAAGCGGTGACGCTATCGCGCTCCGAACATTCCTGTCCCCGGGACCCCAACCCCCTGGTGTCACTCACAGTAAAGCTCCGGATACGCTCCGTGTCTAGAGGGTGAGTGGGCCCAAATGGGAAGAGCGCGCGCCGGATTGACGTACCCAGACGTCAGACGCTCGAACCGTCGTGCGGAAGCCGCCACAAGCAGTGTCACACGAGCGCGGGTCATACGAGCACGTGGTCCACGAAGCACCACCGCCAGTCCTCGCCGGGTTCGAAGGTCCGCATCACCGGATGCCCGGTGCGCGCGTAGTGCTCCGTCGCGTGCCGTCCCGGCGAGGAGTCGCAGCAGCCGACATGACCGCAGGTGAGGCACAGCCGCAGCTGCACCGGGTGGGTGCCGTCCCGCAGGCACTCCGGGCACGTCCCGGCGAGCGGATCCGGTTCCGGGTGCGGCAGCGCGTCGGCGTGCGTGCACTGTTTCATGATTGCCAGATTACGACTTGTGTGCGGATGACCGCGCGGAAAAAGAGGGTGGGCGAGGACCTTGGACGTAATGCCCCTGCTGTTGCTGGTGGCGGGCAGCGCGGCGGTGGCCGCGGCCGCCCGGCGCACCCCCGCGCCGGCTCCGCTGCTGCTGGTCGCCGTCGGCCTCGCGGTCTCCTACATCCCCGGCGTGCCGTCGTACACCCTGGATCCGCATGTCGTCCTGCCGCTGCTGCTGCCCCCGCTGCTGTACACCTCGGCGAGCGACAGTTCCTACCTCGACCTGCGGGCGCAACTGCGGCCGGTGGCGCTGCTCTCGGTCGGCTACGTCCTCTTCGCGACCGTCGTCGTCGGCTGGGCCGCCTACGCGATCGTCCCCGGGCTGCCGCTGCCCGCCGCGCTGGTGCTGGGCGCGGTGGTGGCGCCCCCGGACGCGGTGGCCGCCACGGCGGTCGCGCGCCGGGTCGGCCTGCCCTCCCGGATCACCACGATCCTCCAGGGCGAGTCCCTGCTGAACGACGCCACCGCGATCACCGCCTACAAGGTGGCGCTCGGCGCCGCCGTCGGCGAGGGCGCCACCTGGGCGGGCGGCATCGGCGAGTTCGCGCTCGCCGCGGTCGGCGGGGTCGGGATCGGTCTGGTCCTCATGGCGCCCCTGCACTGGCTGCGCACCCACCTCACCGAACCCCTGCTGCAGAACACGCTGTCGCTGCTGATCCCGTTCGTCGCCTACGGGGTCGCCGAGCAGGCGCACGCCTCCGGTGTGCTCGCCGTCGTGGTCGTCGCCCTCTACCTCGGCCACCGCGCCTGGGAGGTCGACTTCGCCACCCGGCTCCAGGAGGAGGCGGTGTGGAAGATGGTCGCCTTCGTCCTGGAGTCGGCGGTGTTCGCCCTGATCGGCCTCCAGTTGCCGATCGTCCTCAAGCGGCTCGGGGAGTACGAGGGTCCCGCCGCGGCGTGGTACGCGGTCGCCGTCTTCCTGGTCGTCGTGGTGGCCCGGTTCGTCTGGGTCTACCCGGCCACCTTCCTGCCCCGGCTGCTGTCGGCGCGGATCCGCGCGCGGGAGGAGAACCCCGCCTGGCGGGGCGCGATGGTCACCTCGTGGGCGGGCATGCGCGGGGTGGTGTCCCTGGCCATCGCCTTCGCCATCCCGTCGACCATGGCCGACGGCCCCCGCAACCTGATCCTCTTCCTGACCTTCACCACCGTCATCGGCACGCTCGTGGTGCAGGGCGTGACACTGCCGCCGCTCATCCGCCTGCTGAGGTTCCCCGGCCGCGACCGGCAGGCCGAGACCCTCGCCGAGGCCAACGCCCAGGCGCAGGCCTCACGGGCCGCCGAGGCCCGGCTCGACGACCTCCTCTCCGACGAGCGCAACGCGCTGCCGCCGCCGCTGGTCGACCGGCTGCGGATCGTCCTGGAGCGCCGCCGCAACGCCGTCTGGGAGCGGCTCGGCCAGGTCAACCCGGTCACCGGCGAGTCCGTGGACGACACCTACCGCCGGCTGTCCCGGGAGATGATCAGCGCCGAACGCGAGGTCTTCGTCCGGCTCCGCGACCACCGCCACATCGACGACGAGATGCTGCGCGCCCTGCTCCGGCGCCTGGACCTGGAGGAGGCGGCCGCCTTCAGGGAGGCCGGTTAGCGTTCCGGCCCGGTCGCCGCGGGCTCCGGGAACGGCCGCCCGGTGACGACGGCGGCGATCGTGCTCCCGCGCGCGAAGGCGCCCTCGTCGGCGAGGGCGACAAGTCCGTACAGCAACTTGGCGACATAGAGACGTTCCACCGGCAGCCCGTGCCGCTGCTCGAAGTCACGGGCGAAAGCCTCCAGTTCGGGCGTCGTGCGCGCGTACCCGCCGCAGTGGAAGCGGTCGTCCAGGGACCAGTCGCCGGTACGGGCGCCGAAGGCACGTTCCTGCAGGGCCTGTACGTCGGCTTCCAGGAAGCCGCCCTTCAGGACCGGTATGCCGAGCGCACGCTCCCCGGCCGCCAGACCGGCGGCGAGACCGGCGAGGGTGCCGCCGGTGCCGCACGCGACCGCGACGACCCCGGCCCGGCCGCACAGCTCCGCGCCCAGCGCCCGGCAGCCGCGCACCGCCTCGGCGTTGCTGCCGCCCTCGGGCACGACGTACGCCCCCTCGGCGCCGGCCGCGCGCAGGATCCCGGCCAGGGTCTCCGGCTCGGTTTTGCGGCGGTACGTCGATCTGTCGACGAAGTGCAGCCGCATGCCGTCGGCCGCGCACCGGGCCAGGGACGGGTTGAGCGGGCGGCCGGCCAGCTCCTGGCCGCGCACCACGCCCGTGGTGGGCAGGCCCAGCAGCCGGCCGGCGGCGGCGGTGGCCCGCAGGTGGTTGGAGTAGGCCCCGCCGAAGGTGACCAGGGGCCGGCCGCCGGCCGCCGCGATGTTCGGCACCAGCTTGCGCCACTTGTTGCCGACGAGGTGGGGGTGGACGAGATCGTCCCGCTTGAGCAGCAGCCGGAGCCCACGGCGTTCGAACCGGCCGTCCCGCACCTCCTGGAGGGGCGAGGGAAGGCGGGGAGCGAGCGGGACGGGGCTGGTCACGGCTCCATTGTCGCCGGGGCGGGTGGCCGGGCGCACCCGCCTTCGGCCCGGCGGCACGGGGAGCGGCGGCGGACCCGCGGCCGGCGCGCCCCCGGGTGCTAGTCCTTCAGCCGTTCCCGCACCCGCTGCCTGAGCGAGCGCATCGTGAACCCCCGTGGATCCACCTTCCCCGGCTGCCACTCCAGGTGGCCGATGACCGACCGTTGCGTCCAGCCGTGGCGGCGGCACAGCGCCGCGGACGCCCGGACGATCGCCTCCAACTGCTCGTCCGGCCACGGGTCCTCCCCGTCGCCGAGGTTCTCGCACTCGAAGCCGTAGAAGTGCCGGTTGCCGTCGGTGTTCGCCTCGTTGTCCGGCGGCAGCCCCTTCTCCGCGATCACCGCCCGCAGCACCTCGTCGTCGCCGAGCCCGGCGTGGTTGGTGCGGCCGTAGCCGACCAGGTGGACCCGGCCGTCCTTGGTGATCACGCCGTGGCACAGCGGGCCCGGCAGGTCCGGGTGGCCGTCGCGGCACAGCTCCACCGTCCGCTCGCTGCCCTGGGTCACCGTGTGGTGGATCATCACACCGTGCACGGGCCCCCAGGGGCCCTTGTGGTCCCGGTTGTGTTCCGGCCAGTCGCCGACCTCGACGACCGTCACGCCCTCGTCCCGGAGCGCGTCCAGGAATTCGCTCGCCGACATGGGTGGGGCCATGCCCGACTCCTTCGTGCCGTGCCCGTCCGGCCACGCGGCCGGATGTCCTGCCTGCTTCTACCGAAACCGGACGACCCGGAACACATCGTTCGTACGGTGTGCGAGCCGATCCGGACAGCGGCGGAAGCCGTGGGAGCCGGAGCGAAGTCCCTCTTTGTGCCCAGTAATCCGATGATCCATTCCCGCTCTTTCGGGTAATGGCGCGGACACACCGCGTGCTGGGAGGGTCGGACGTGAGACCGGTGCCCGGTGCACTGCGGCACCGGGCATACATGGGAGGGCAATTACTTTATGTCGGTAGGCGAAGAGGTCCGCACCGATCCGGACAGGCCGCAGCAGTCCCTCGGGACGGCGGCAGCGCGGAACCTGGCCACCACGACCAAGTCCGTTCCGCAGATGCAGGAGATCAGCTCCCGCTGGCTGCTGCGCACGCTTCCCTGGGTCGACGTCCGGGGCGGCACCTACCGGGTGAACCGGCGGCTGACCTACTCCGTCGGCGACGGCCGCATCACCTTCGTGAAGACCGGGGACCAGGTCGAGGTCATCCCGAACGAATTGGGCGAGCTGCCGGCCCTGCGGTCGTACGAGGACGAGGAGGTGCTCACGGAACTGGCCCGGCGCTGCCGGCAGCGCGAGATCGCGCCCGGTGAGGTGATCGCCGACTTCGGCCACCGGACCGACGAGGTGTACCTGCTCGCCCACGGCCGGGTGGAGAAGGTCGGCACGGGTCCCTACGGCGACGACGCCGTCCTCGGGGTCCTCGCCGACGGCGCCTACTTCGGCGACCAGGCGCTGCTCGACCCGGAGGCCATCTGGGAGTACACCGTCCGCGCGGACACCGCGACCACGGTGCTGGTCCTCAGCCGGCAGGACTTCCAGCAGGTCGCGGAGCGCTCCGACTCGCTGCGCGCCCACCTCGAACGGCTGCGCTCGATCCCCCGGCAGCGGACCAACAGGTACGGCGAGAAGGAGGTCGAGCTGGCGGCCGGCCACTCCGGTGAGCCCGACATCCCGCACACCTTCGTGGACTACGAGCCGCGGCCCCGCGAGTACGAACTGAGCATCGCCCAGACCGTCCTGCGCATCCACTCGCGCGTGGCCGACCTCTACAACCAGCCGATGAACCAGACCGAGCAGCAGCTGCGGCTCACGGTCGAGGCGCTGAAGGAGCGCCAGGAACACGAGCTGATCAACAACCCCGGGTTCGGTCTGCTCAGCAACTGCGAGTACGACCAGCGGATCCAGCCGCACGACGGTGCGCCCAGCCCCGACGACCTGGACGAGCTGCTCAGCCGCCGCCGGGGCACCAAGCTGTTTCTGGCCCACCCGCGCGCGATCGCCGCGTTCGGCCGCGAGCTGAACAAGCGGGGCCTGGTCCCGGAGACGATCGACATCGGGGGCCATCGCATCCCCACCTGGCGCGGGGTGCCGATCTACCCGAGCAACAAGATCCCGATCAGCGCGGCCCGTACGACCTCCATCATCGCCATGCGTACCGGCGAGTCCGAGCAGGGCGTGATCGGTCTGCGGCAGTCCGGCATCCCGGACGAGATCGAACCGAGCCTGTCCGTGCGCTTCATGGGCATCAACGAACAGGCGATCATCAAGTACCTGGTGACGGCGTACTACTCGGCCGCCGTTCTGGTGCCCGACGCGCTCGGTGTCCTGGAGAACGTCGAGATCGGCCGGTGGAGGTGACGTTTCCGCACGTAGCGGCCGTGTCTCCGGCCGCCGGGACGGGTAGGCCCTCGGGGAACGCGTCCGGGCGGCCCGGTGACATCGGCTCGCCCGGACCTGGCGAGGGGGAGGCATGGCCGAGTACATGACGGAGACCGACGAGCGTGCCCCCGGTGTGCCGGATGCCGGCACGGCGGGGGAGCCCCGGGAGCCGACCGGGGCCGCCGGTCCGCTCGACGGGCAGGAGGCGCTGGCGCAGCTGGAGCGCACCCGGGCCCTGGTCTATCCGGAGCTGCGCGCGGCCGTGGAGTCGCTGCCGGGCGCCATGCGCCGGATCGGGCTCTACCACTTCGGCTGGCAGCACGCCGACGGCACACCGGCGGCGGGCAACGCGGGCAAGGCGATCAGACCGGCGCTCGTGCTGGCGGCGGCCGCGGCGCTCGGCGGGCCGGCGGCCCGGGCGGCGGCGGTCCGGGCCGCCGCCGCGGTCGAACTGGTCCACAACTTCACGCTGTTGCACGACGACGTGATGGACCGGGACACCACCCGCAGACACCGGCCGACGGCCTGGACCGTGTTCGGGGACACCGACGCGATCCTGGCCGGGGACGCCCTCCAGGCGCTGGCCCTGCGGCTGCTCGCCGAGGACCCGCACCCGGCCTCCGTCCGGGCCGCGGCCCGGCTCGCGGCCTGTGTGGTGGAGCTGTGCGAGGGCCAGCACGCCGACACCGATCTGGAGCAGCGCGCCCCGGACGCGGTGACCCTGGACGAGGTGCTCACCATGGCCGAGGCCAAGACCGGCGCACTGCTGGGCTGCGCCTGCGCGGTCGGCGCGCTGTACGCGGGAGCCGGCGCGGAGGAGGTGGCCGCGCTGGACGGCTTCGGCCGCCAGGCCGGGCTCGCGTTCCAGCTGATCGACGACGTGATCGGCATATGGGGAGACCCGCGGCACACCGGCAAGCCGGCCGGCGCGGATCTCGCCGCCCGCAAGAAGTCCCTGCCGGTGGTGGCGGCACTCACCTCCGGCACGCCGGGGGCGTCCGAGCTGGCCGCGCTGTACGGCAAGCCGTACCTCGGCGACGAGGCGGAGGCCGGGGAGATCGCGCGTACGGCACTGGCGGTGGAGCGGGCCGGCGGCCGGGACTGGGCGCAGGCCGAGGCGGCAGACCGAATGGCCCGGGCCATGCAGGAACTGGCCCGCGCGGTCCCCGACCCCGAGGCGGCGGGCGGCCTGCTGGCGCTCGCCGAGTTCGTCACCCGGCGCACCAACTGAGGGCCGCCGCCCGGCGGCCGAGGAGAACCCGGAGTTCCCGGGCCCGTGTGGCTCCTGACCCCGCACGGCCGTCGGGGGCTTCGGCAGGCGGCCCCGCACACCCCCACAGTGTGCGGGGCCACCGCTTCCCGTGGGGCGGGATACGACGATGCCGCCTACGCTGAGGTCATGGGCAGCGAGGAACCCGTCTGTCCGGTCTGCGGACAGCCGGTGGAGAGCGTCGTCAAGCGGCACAAGACGCTGGGCGCCTGGGTGCCGGTCTGGGGCCCCGGCCCGTGTCACAACCCCGGCTGCGGGGCGTACACCGACTCGGGCGGCCCCGGCACGAACCGGTCCGCCGAACCCGTTCGGGGCCCGGCTTCCGGCCCCGACCGGTCCGCCGGCGCGGGGGACGACGGCGGCCGCGCGCCCGGGCGGCCGGGAGGCCGTGCACCAGGCGGCCGGTGGCGGGGGACGCCGTAGCGTGGGCGCATGCCGAAACTGCCGTACATCCTCCACATCACCGAACGCTCCCTGTGGGAAGCGGCGCGCGAGCGCGGTGTCTACGAACGGTCCACGCGGGGCCGCACCCTTGAGGAGGAGGGCTTCATCCACTTCTCCAGCCGTGAGCAGCTTCCGGGCGTCGCCGCGTTCCTCTACGGCGGCTACGACGGCCCGGACGAGCTGGTCGTCCTCGTCGTGGACCCGGCCCGGGCCGGGGCGCCGGTGCGCTACGAGTCCGCCGCGCCGGGCGGGGAGGAGTTCCCGCACCTGTACGGTCCGCTGCCGGTAGAGGCCGTGGTGGACGTGGAGCCCTGGAGCTGAGCCGCGCCGCGGCCCCGGTCCGGCCGCCGCGTCAGGACGCCGGGCGTTCGATGAAGCGGAGCTGGTTGCCCGCCGGGTCCCGGAAGGCGCAGTCCCGGACCCCGTACGGCTGGTCCATCGGCTCCTGGAGGACGTCGGCGCCGGCCTCCCGCACCCGCTCGTACAGCGCGTCGCAGTCGGGGGTGGTGAAGATGACCCCGCGCAGCAGGCCCTTGGCGAGGAGTTCGTTGAGGGCCTGCTTGTCCGCCGGAGAGGCGTCCGGGCTCGCGTCCGGCGGCTCCAGCACGATCTCCACGTCCGGCTGGAGCGGGGAGCCCACGGTCACCCAGCGCATCCCCTCGAAGCCCACGTCGTTGCGGACCTCCATGCCGAGGACATCGCGGTAGAAGGCGATGGCCTTGTCGTGGTCGTCCACCGCGAGGAAGCACTGCGCGAGTTTCACGTTCATGGACTCACCCTAGAGCGGGCCGCCGCGCCGTGCCTCAGTACGGGCGGCGGCGCGGGCGGGTCAGCCTGCGGGCCGCGCAGGGCGGGATCGCCGCGCTCTCCTCGTGGTCGCGGGCCCGGTAGGCGCTCGGTGTCTCGCCGACCAGCTCGGTGAAGCGGGAGCTGAAGGAACCGAGGGAGGTGCAGCCGACGGCGAGGCACACCTCGGTGACGGTGAGGTCGCCCCGGCGCAGCAACGCCTTGGCGCGCTCGATCCGGCGGGTCATGAGGTAGCCGTACGGCGTCTCGCCGAACGCCTTGCGGAAGCTGCGCTGGAAGTGGCCCGGGGACATCAGGGCGTCGCGGGCCAGCTCGGTCATGTCGAGCGGTTCGGCGTACTCCCGGTCCATGCGGTCGCGCACGCGCCGCAGCCGTCTCAGATCCTCCAGGGCGCTCACCCGCCCAGCTTCGCACAGCACCGCCCGGCCGGGGCGGGAGGTCGCCGAGAGGTTCCCGCGCCCCGCCGGAAAGCACCGCACCCGGCCCGCGGTAGCGCGGGCCGGGTGCGGGGGAGAGGCGGGCGGTCAGGCCTGCTTGGTCTCCCAGAAGATCTTGGCGATCTGCTCGATGTAGTCCAGGGCCTTCTGGCCCGTCGCCGGGTCGGTGGACGCCTTGGCGGCCGAGAGGGCCTTCAGGGCGTCGTTGACCAGCTGGTGCAGCTCCGGGTACTTCTCGAAGTGCGGGGCCTTGAAATAGTCGCTCCACAGGACGGAGACGTGGTGCTTCGCCAGCTCGGCGCGCTGCTCCTTGATGACGGTGGCGCGGGCCTGGAAGTGCGGGTCGGCGTTGCCGGCCATCTTCTCCTGGACGGCCTTCACCGACTCCGCCTCGATGCGGGCCTGGGCCGGGTCGTACACGCCGCAGGGCAGGTCGCAGTGGGCGCTGACCTTGACCTTGGGGGCAAACAGGCGGGAAAGCATGGAGCATTCCTTCCTCGTGATCGTCTTCTCAGGTGCGACATTACTCCCTGAGGAACGCGATTTCTCGGCTGCCCCCTAGGGCTTAGGACAAAAGTCCAGGGTGAGACTGAGACTGGTGGAGGAACGGACCGGGGAGGTGCCGGGGATGCCGGAACTGTCGCAGGAGACCGAGCGGGGGAGGGCGGCGGCGCCCTTCGGGCTGGCGGAGGTGACCGGCCCGTCCATGGTGCCCACGCTGCACCACGGGGACCAGCTGCTGGTGCGGTACGGGGGCGCGGTGCGGCCCGGTGACGTGGTGGTCCTGCGCCATCCCTTCCAGCAGGACCTGCTGGTGGTCAAGCGGGCGGTGGAGCGGCGCGACGGCGGCTGGTGGGTGCTCGGGGACAATCCGTACGCGGGCGGGGACAGCACGGACTACGGGGTGGTGCCCGAGGAACTGATCCTGGGCAAGGCGCTGTTCCGGTTCCGGCCGGTGGGCGCCGGTCAGCGGTCGCCGCTCGCGCTGCTGCGCTGGGCGCTCTCGGCGGCCCGGCCGCTGCTGCCGGACCGGTCGGCCTCCAGGCGCTTGCGGGCCCGGTAGGCGGCCACGTTGGCGCGGGTGGCGCAGCGGTCCGAGCAGTAGCGGCGGGAACGGTTGGTGGAGGTGTCCAGGTAGGCGTTGCGGCAGGGGGGCGCCTGGCACAGGCCGAGGCGGTCGACGCCATACTCGGTGAGGTGGAAGGCGAGGCCCATCGCCGCGATCGCCGCGTAGCCAGCGGTGGCGTTGGAGGGGTGGTCGGCCAGGTGCATGTGCCACAGCGGCCGGCCGTCGTCGTCGCGGTGGTCGTGCCCGGAGATCTGCGGGCTGACCGGGAACTCCAGCAGCAGTGAGTTCAGCAGGTCCACGGCCAGGGTCTCGTCGCCCTGGTCGGCGGCTTCGAAGACCGCGCGCAGCCGGCCCCGGACCGAGCGGAAGCGGGTGACGTCGGCGTCCGTGGCGCGGCGGGCGGCCGACGCGTTGACGCCGAAGAGGTCGCGGACGGCCTCGACCGTGGTCAGGGTGTCCTTGCCCCGGGCCGGCTCCTCGCTGTTGACGAGACGTACGGCGTAATCCGAGTAATAGGCCAGTTCCACTTGTAGTCCTTACGCGGGCGTCTTAGGGTCGTGTCTGCGGTCGGGTAAGAGCCGGTCGTGCTTCCAGGGTATTACGCGAAACCGAGGGGAGTCGGTGTTCCACATGACGACGGGTACCGGGACCGACTGGGCGGCCTGGCAGGAGAGCTGGGACCGGCAGCAGGAGTGGTACATGCCGGACCGCGAGGAGCGCTTCCGGACCATGCTCGACATGGTCGAGGCGCTCGTGGGCCCCGCCCCGCGCGTGCTCGACCTGGCCTGCGGCACCGGCAGCATCACCGCCCGGCTGCTGCGCCGCTTCCCGGAGGCCACCAGCACCGGTGTCGACCTGGACCCGGCGCTGCTCGCCATCGCGCACGGCACCTTCGACGGCGACGACCGCGTCCGGCTCGTCACCGCCGACCTCAAGGACCCCGACTGGCCGGCGCGGCTGCCGTACGACTCCTACGACGCCGTCCTCACCGCGACGGCCCTCCACTGGCTGCACGCCGAACCCCTCGCGGTCCTCTACGGCCGGGTCGCGGAGCTGGTCCGCGACGGCGGTGTCTTCATGAACGCGGACCACATGATCGACGAGACCACGCCCCGGATCAACGAGGCCGAGCGCGCCCGGCGGCACGCCCGTATGGAACAGGCCAGGCGGGACGGCGCCCTGGACTGGGCCGACTGGTGGCAGCTGGCGGCCCAGGACCCGGTCCTCGCCGGGCCGACCGCCCGGCGCTTCGAGATCTACGGCGAGCACGCGGACGGGGACATGCCGTCGGCGCGGTGGCACGCGCGCGTGCTGCGCGAGAAGGGATTCACCGAGGCCAGGCCGGTGTGGTGCTCCCCGTCGGACACGCTGCTGCTCGCGCTGAAGTAGGCGGGCAGCAGTGAGGGGCGGTACGGGCCACCCGTACCGCCCCTCACGCGCGGGTCAGAGGACCTTGGACAGGAACGACTGCGTCCGCTCGTGCCGCGGGTTCGTCAGAACGTCCCTGGGGTGGCCGGATTCGACCACCACACCGTCGTCCATGAAGACCAGGCTGTCGCCCACCTCGCGGGCGAAGCCCATCTCGTGGGTGACGACGACCATGGTCATGCCGGACTCGGCGAGGTCCCGCATGACGTCCAGGACGTCACCGACCAGCTCCGGGTCCAGGGCCGAGGTCGGCTCGTCGAACAGCATCAGTTTCGGCTCCATCGCCAGGGCCCGGGCGATCGCCACCCGCTGCTGCTGGCCGCCGGAGAGCTGGGAGGGGTAGTGCCCGGCCCGGTCGGCCAGGCCCACGCGCTCCAGCAGCTGCATCGCGCGCTCCCGGGCCTCGGCGCGGCTCGCGCCCTTCACCTGGACCGGCGCCTCCATGACGTTCTCCACGGCCGTCATGTGCGGGAACAGGTTGAAGCGCTGGAAGACCATGCCGATGTCGCGGCGCTTCATGGCGACCTCGCGGTCGCGCAGCTCGTACAGCTTGTCGCCCTGCTGGCGGTAGCCGACCAGCTCGCCGTCGACGTACAGCCGCCCGGCGTTGATCTTCTCCAGGTGGTTGATGCAGCGCAGGAAGGTCGACTTCCCGGAGCCGGAGGGGCCGATCAGGCAGAACACCTCGCCCGGCTTCACCTCCAGGTCGATGCCCTTGAGCACCTCGACCTGGCCGAAGGACTTGTGCACGCCCTCCGCCCTGACCATCGGGACCGCGTTCCGCGGCCGGGCGTCCTGCGTCTTGCTCAGCTTGTCGGTCATGCCGTGACCTTCCTGCTGGAGAAGGTCGTCAGATGCCTCTTCACCTTCTGCCACGGGGTCGGGGGGAGGGTGCGGCTGGAGCCGCGGGCGTAGTACCGCTCCAGGTAGTACTGGCCCACGCTCAGCACCGAGGTCATGATCAGGTACCAGGCCGCGGCGAGGAAGTACATCTCCACCGGGGCGCCGGAGTTCTGGCCGATGTCCTGGGCGTAGCGGAAGAGTTCGGAGAACTGGACGGCCGCCACGAGCGAGGTCGTCTTCAGCATGTTGATCACTTCGTTGCCCGTGGGCGGCACGATCACCCGCATCGCCTGCGGGACGACCACCCGGCGCAGGGTCTTGCCGTGGCTCATGCCGAGCGCGTGGGCCGCCTCGGTCTGGCCCTCGTCCACCGCGAGCAGGCCGGCCCGGCAGATCTCGGCCATGTACGCGGCCTCGTTCAGGCCCAGGCCGAGCAACGCCGTCAGCAGCGGCGTCATGAAGCTCGACCAGTAGTCCTTGTAGATCGGCATCAGGTTGATGTACTCGAAGACCAGGCCCAGGTTGAACCAGAGGAACAGCTGGACCAGGACCGGGGTGCCGCGGAAGAACCAGATGTAGAACCAGGCGATGGACGAGGTCACCGGGTTCTTCGACAGCCGCATCACCGCCAGGACGATGCCGCCGACGATGCCGATCACCATCGACAGGACCGTCAGCAGGAGGGTCTTGCCGACACCGGTCATGATCCGGTCGTCGAAGAAGTAGTCGGGTACGGCGTGCCAGTTGATCTTGCCCTGGGCGAACGCGTAGACGATCGCGACGAGGACCGCGATCGCGATGACGGCGGTGACGTACCGTCCGTAGTGCCGGACCGGGATGGCCTTGATGGCCTCGGCGCCGGCCGGGGGCGTGTCCTCCGGACCCGCCGTCTTGTCGATGTCAGTCACGGATAGTGCCTCTCGGTGGCCGCTGCTGTCGGTCGCGGGTCACTTGCCGCCGTTGATGACGGACTGCTTGACGGCGCCGTCCTGGGCGCCCCACTTCTCGAGGATCTTCTGGTACTCGCCGTTCTTGATGATGGCGTCCATCGCCGCCTGGAGGGCGTCCCGCAGCCGCGTCTCCTTCTTGGAGACCGCGATGCCGTACGGGGCCGCCTCGACCTGGTCGCCCACCAGCTCGAAGTCCTTGCCGCCGCCGGAGGTCTTCACCGCGTACGCGGCGACCGGGAAGTCGGCGGACACCGCGTCCGCGCCGCCCGAGCGCAGCCGGGTCTGGGCCTGCTGGTTGTCGTCGAACGCCTCGATGGAGAGCTTCTTGCCCTTCGGACACTTCCCGGCCTGCGCCTTGGCCAGGTCGTCCGAGGTGGTGCCGCGCTGCACGGCCAGCTTCTTGCCGCACAGGTCGTCCCAGGTGGATATGGACTCGGTGTCGCCCTTGCGCGTGTATATGGAGACACCGGCCGTCAGGTAGTCGACGAAGTCGACGCCCTCGCCGACGTGCTTGCCGGTGTCCGGATCCACGCCCTCCTGGCGGTTCTTGTTGTCCGTCATCGCCGACATCGCGATGTCGTAGCGGTCCGAGCGCAGACCGGTGAGCAGGGCGTCGAAGGTGCCGTTCTGGAACTCGAACGTCACCCCGAGCTGCTTGCCCAGGGCCTGAGCCAGGTCCGGGTCCAGGCCGACCACCTTGCCGGAGTCGTCCTTGTACTCCACCGGGGCGTACGCGATGTCCGAACCGACCCGGAGCTTGCCCTTGCTCCGGATGTCCTGCGGGAGCTTGTCGGCGAGAGGGGCGCTGCCGGTGGACGCGCTGCCGGAGCCCTTGTCCTTGTCCTTGGTCTGGTCACCGCAGCCGGTGAGCAGCAGGGCGCCTGCGACCGCGATCGCACCGACCGCGGCAAGACGGGAGCGCGCGGCGGTGGTACGACGGGTGGAGCTTGCGGTCATCGTGGTTCCTCCGGCGGATGGGAAGAGGTGCCGATGGGTCGACGGAAACACACACCTTCGGGTGTCGCGACCTCGTGGGTTTACGGCATCTTGCCATTCGGACTACGCCATTCAGGGGACTCGTTATGTCAAAATCGGATAACGGGCGGCCCCCGAACCGCACCAGGTCGGTACAACCTTGGTCCATAGCCGCAGGACCATCTGCGGGAATGCGCTGCTCCGACCGGAGAATCTTCATCGTGTCTCACGATGTGGTCGCTCGACCCCGCGTGACGCGTACGCGATTTCACGCCATTTCGGTCCGTCGGCCGTCCGTCATCCCCGCGTCGCCTTCGCGTTCCGGGATGTGACCTTGCACCTATTGGACTCGTCGCGGGCGCCGTCCGTCCGGTAAGAAGGTTCTTTACACCCCTCATCCGGGGCTCAGGGCGCGTGTGCGGCGCGCCCGTCGCGTATGGCCTCGTACGTATCAGCAATCGGGCCGTACGCGGTGCCCGCCCACCCCTCACCAGGAGTGGTCGACCCTCAAACCATGCATACCTAAGGGGTAAGACAAAGTGGCAGCGGAGATCGTCAATCCTCGCAGCGACGACACGACGGACCAGGACGGCGGGGCCGAGCCCCTCGATTCCTTCGATCCCGTGTTCGCGCTGCACCGCGGCGGCAAGATGGCTGTGCAGGCCACCGTGCCGGTCCGCGACAAGGAGGACCTTTCCCTCGCGTACACGCCCGGAGTCGCGCGCGTGTGCACCGCGATCGCGGAACAGCCGGAGCTGGTCAACGACTACACGTGGAAATCCAGTGTGGTCGCCGTCGTGACCGACGGTACGGCCGTGCTCGGGCTCGGGGACATCGGTCCCCAGGCCTCCCTCCCCGTGATGGAGGGCAAGGCCATCCTGTTCAAGCAGTTCGGAGGCGTGGACGCGGTCCCGATCGCCCTCGACTGCACCGACGTCGACGACATCGTGGAGACCGTCGTCCGGCTCGCTCCCTCCTTCGGCGGAGTGAACCTGGAGGACATCTCGGCTCCCCGGTGCTTCGAGATCGAGCGCCGGCTCCAGGAGCGCCTGGACATCCCGGTCTTCCACGACGACCAGCACGGCACGGCCGTCGTGACGCTCGCGGCGCTGCGCAACGCGGCGCGGCTGAGCGGACGCGAGATCGGGCAGCTGCGGGCCGTCATCTCGGGCGCCGGCGCGGCCGGTGTCGCCATCGCCAGGATGCTGGTCGAGGCCGGCATCGGGGACGTGGCGGTGACGGACCGCAAGGGCGTGGTCTCGGCCGGCCGGGACGACCTGACCGCGGTCAAGCGGGAGCTGGCCGGGTTCACCAACAAGGCCGGCCTCACCGGCTCGCTGGAGGACGCCCTCGCGGGTGCGGACGTGTTCATCGGCGTCTCCGGCGGTACGGTCCCCGAGGAGGCCGTGGCCTCCATGGCGGAGGGCGCCTTCGTGTTCGCGATGGCCAACCCGAACCCCGAGGTGCACCCGGACGTCGCGCACAAGTACGCGGCGGTCGTCGCCACCGGGCGCTCGGACTTCCCCAACCAGATCAACAACGTGCTGGCCTTCCCCGGCATCTTCGCCGGCGCGCTCCAGGTGCGGGCCACGCGGATCACGGAGGGGATGAAGATCGCCGCCGCGGAGGCGCTGGCCGCGGTGGTCGGTGACGATCTCGCCGCCGACTACGTGATCCCGTCGCCGTTCGACGAGCGGGTCGCCCCGGCGGTCACCGCGGCGGTCGCGGCCGCCGCGCGCGCCGCGGGTGTCGCGCGTCGCTGACGTCGCGCCGCATGGTCCCGCCCGTCAGGGCGGGACCATTTTCTTGCCCGCCGCCCCGTCCGGGGACCTGGTGAGCGCCGTCCGGGTGTCCGGAAGTCGCCGTCCGGGACGTGCCGCCCGGGGGCCGGCGGGCGGGGCGCCGGTGGTCGTGCGCCGCACGGGTGCCGTTGCGCAAGAGGGCATGTGTCACAGGGGCGCCTGGTTCCGCCGGGTGCGTCGCGCCCCTATCGTCGGCTGCATGTTCGCTGTCTACGCCGCCCGAATCGACCGCGACCAGCCGCTCACCGGCCTCGAGTTGGGGGAGCGTCCGGCTCCCGAGGCCCGTCCCGGCTGGAGCACCATCACCGTGCGCGCCGCTTCCCTCAACCATCACGACCTCTGGTCCCTGCGGGGCGTCGGCCTCCCGGAGGACCGGCTGCCGATGATCCTCGGCTGCGATGCCGCCGGTGTCGACGCGGACGGCAACGAGGTCGTCCTGCACTCCGTCATCGGCCAGACCGGTCACGGCGTCGGCCCCGGTGAGCCGCGCTCCATCCTCACCGAGCGCTACCAGGGCACCTTCGCCGAACAGGTCGCCGTGCCGACCTGGAACGTCCTGCCCAAGCCGAGGGAACTGTCCTTCGCCGAGGCCGCCTGTCTGCCGACGGCCTGGCTGACCGCGTACCGGATGCTCTTCACCAACGCCGGGGTGCGGCCCGGCGACTCGGTCCTCGTGCAGGGCGCGGGCGGCGGTGTCGCCACCGCCGCGATCGTCCTCGGCAAGGCGGCCGGGCTGCGCGTCTTCGCCACCAGCCGGGACGAGGCGAAGCGGAAGCGGGCCGTGGAGCTGGGCGCCGTGGAGGCGCTGGAGCCGGGGGCCCGGCTGCCGCAGCGGGTGGACGCCGTCATCGAGACCGTGGGCGCCGCGACCTGGTCCCACTCGGTGAAGTCCCTGCGGCCCGGTGGCACGCTCGTCATCTCCGGGGCGACCAGCGGGGACCGGCCCTCGCACGCCGAGCTGACCCGGATCTTCTTCCTCGAACTGAAGGTCGTCGGCTCCACGATGGGCACCAAGGACGAGCTGGAGGACCTGCTCTCCTTCTGCGCCGCGACCGGGGTGCGGCCCGTCATCGACGAGGAACTGCCCTTGGACCGGGCCCGTGAGGGATTCGAACGGCTGGCGTCGGGGGATCAGTTCGGGAAGATCGTGCTCACCAACTCCTGAGGTTCGCCGGGGCGTTGGGGTGAAGGGCGGGTCCGGGAAGCCGGGCCCGCCTTTCGCGTGTCCGGACTGTCAACTGTGGTTGACGAATGAGGGGTGTCAACCTACATTGACAGCATGAGTGAGGCAACCGATCTCGCCGAGCGTGCCGGTGACCGTGATCCACGGGTCGGGCTGCGGGCCGTGGCCGCACTGCGCCGGCTGCTGGAGCAGCTGGAGGCGGTGCAGGTGCGCAGCGCGCGCAATCAGGGCTGGTCGTGGCAGGAGATCGCCGCGGAGCTGGGTGTCAGCAGGCAGGCCGTGCACAAGAAGTACGGGAGGCGTTGATGTTCGAGCGGTTGACCAAGGACGCGCGGGCGGTGGTCGAGGGAGCGGTCGCGCGGGCGCGGCAGGGCGGGGAGCGGACCGTCGGGCCCGAGCATCTGCTGCTGGCCCTGCTCGACAGCGAGGGAAGCCGGGCCTCCTTCGCGCTGTCCGCCCTCGGGCTCGCGCCGTCGCGGGACGCGGTGCGGGGGGCCCTGGGCGAGGCGCGGCGGAGGGCGGGGCTGACCCGGGCCGAGGCGGAGGCGCTCGCGGGGCTGGGGATCGATGTGGGGGAGATCGTGGCCCGGGTGGAGGAGGTGCACGGGGTCGGAGCGATGGCCGGGGACGCGGGGGAGCGGGTGTGGCGGGCGGGGCGCCGGCCCCGGTTCGGCCGGGGTGCCAAGGATGTGCTGGAGCGGGCGTTGCGGGTGGCTGTCGGGCGGGGGGAGCGGTTTGTCGGGGGTGAGCATCTGTTGCTGGCGCTCACGGTACTTCCGGGGGTGGGCGGGGAGGTGCTGGCGGACTTCGGGGTGACGTTCGAGGGGGTGTCGAGGGTTTGCCCACCCGCCCACCCGACTCGCTCGACTGGAGGGTGAGCGCCGCGGGGCGCCGCCCCGGCCCCCGGGGGCGCCCGTCCGCCGGGGCTCCGTCCCTGGCCTCGGGGGTTGCCCGCGGGTCCGCCCGCCCGACTCGGGCGGCTGGAGGTGGGTCTTCGGGGCTTCGCCTGCGGCCCGGGAGTCT
>NZ_JBVHXT010000005.1:41353-156637 GCF_055569255.1 Streptomyces sp. NPDC029296 | reverse complement strand
TGCCCAGCCCACCCGTCGTCCGGTCGATTCGGTTGGCCGGGAGGCGGACCTCCGGGGCCCTCTCGCCCCGGGCGTTCGCCCGCAGGTCCGCTCGACTCGGGCGGCTGGAGGTGGGTCTTCGGGGCTTCGCCTTCGGCCCGGGAGTCTGCCCAGCCCACCCGTCGTCCGGTCGATTCGGTTGGCCGGGAGGCGGACCTCCGGGGCCCTCTCGCCCCGGGCGTTCGCCCGCAGGTCCGCTCGATTCGGTCGGCCGGGAGGCGGGCCTCCGGACTGCCCTTAGCCCGGGGAGTTTGCTCACCCTCCACCCGACTCGGTCGGCTGGAGGGCGGGCACCGCAGGGCACCGTCTCGGCCTCGGGGGTTTGCCCACCCGTCCGTCGAGTCGATTTGGTCGGCCGGGAGGCGGGTCTCCGGGGCTGCTCCCCTGGCCCCCGGGGAGCGTGCCCGTTCGTTCAGTCGACTCGGTTGGGTGGTGGGTGGGCCTTCCCGGTTCGGTCGGTGGGGGTGCCTGGGGGCCGGTGTGGTGCCGGTCAGGGGGTGCGCGGGTGGAGAAGCGCCGCGATGTGGGCCGCTGCCTTGGTGAGATGGTGGCGGGTTTCCCGGAGCTGGGCCGGGGTGATGCCGTTGTCCCGGGCCGCGTCCCGGATGTCGTCGCGGAAGCGGTCCAGGAGGCGGTCCAGGTCGCGGGCCGGGTCGCCGGTGGGCGTCTCGTGGGCCCAGCCCGGTTCGTACCCGGCGGGGAAGTCCTCCGGGGCCGGGGTGTAGTGCGGCTCCGAGGGCGGGGTGGGCCGGGGCGTCTCCTCGGCGGCACGGGGGGAGCCCCAGTCCCTGCCGAAGTCCTTGCCCAGGTCCCTTCCCCAGTCCTTGCCGAAGTCCTTTCCGAACTCGCCGAACTCCCTCGCCAGTTCGGACAGGCCCTCGCGGAGGCCCGTCGGCCAGTCGCCGCGCGTGAAGTGGTCCTGGACGCTTTCCTGGACGCGCCGGGCGATGCGCTGCACCTCCTCCTGCGCCTGGACCCGCGCCCGTGCCTGCGCCTCCTGTGCCTGGCGGCGGGCCCGCTGGGCCTCCTCGCGGGCCCGGCGGCTCTCGTCCTTCGCGCGCCGCGCCTGCTCCTTCCACTCCTGCTTGGCCCGGCGCATCTCCTCCTTGGCGGCCTTCCACGCCTCCTTGTCACCCGGCTCGCCGGACTCCCCCTGGGTGAAGTCACTCCCGGACGTCCGTGAGCGGCGCGCCTCGGAGGCGGCGGCACGCATCTCGCGGCGCAGGTCGCCGGCCGCGCCGCGCACGTCGGCCCTTATCTCGGCGGCCAGTTCCGCGACCGACTCGCGGATCTCCAGCTCCAGGTCGGCCAGCTCACCGCTGCGGTCGGCCAGTTCGGCGCGGCCCGCGTCCGTGATGGCGTACACCTTGCGGCCGCCCTCGGTGGTGTGCCGGACCAGGCCCTCCGCCTCCAGCTTGGCCAGGCGCGGGTAGACCGTGCCCGCCGAGGGGGCGTAGAGGCCCTGGAACCGTTCCTCCAGGAGCCTGATCACCTCATAGCCGTGGCGCGGGGCCTCGTCGAGCAGCTTGAGCAGGTACAGGCGCAGGCGGCCGTGGGCGAAGACGGGAGGCATGTCAGAGCACCTTCTTGTCGGTCGTGCCGTCGGCCGGTGCGCCGGTGGCGGCGGCGTCCTGGCCGGAGACGGAATTGTCCCCCGGAGCGGCCGGGGAGCGATCGGCCGGGTGGGGTGCCGTTCGGGCGTCCGGTGTGGTGGCGGCGGCGGGGGCGGTGCCGTCCGTCGTGCCGGCGCCGGTGTCCGTGCCCCCACTCGTGTCCCTGCCCGTGGCCGGGTCCGTGTCCTTGTCCGCGCCCGTGCCCGTGGCGGGGTTTCGTGGGGGCCTGGGGTCTCCGGCGCGGGTTTCCTCCTCGTCCCGGGGCGGGCGGCGCAGCAGGGCTATCGAGCCGGAGACCGTGGTGGCCCGCAGCCTGCCCGTGCCCGCGCCGAGGCGGCCGGTGATCTTGTGCGTGCCCCACTGGCCGTGCACCCGCAGTCCCTCGAAGGCGTTGGAGATCACACCGCTCGCGGTGTTCGCCTCCACCTCGGCGTCCGCCGGATGCGGCAGCCGGATGGCGATCTCACCGGAGACGCTGGTCAGGCCGACGTCCGTGGGGCCGTCCGGGTCCAGGTCGACGATCACCGAGCCGCTCACGGTGTCGGCGCGCACGGAGGGGCCCGAGCCCTCGACCACGGTGAGGTCCCCCGACACGGAGTGGAACGTCAGATCCCCGGTGACCGCCTGGGCCTCCACGCTTCCCGAGACGGTCTCCGCGCGGACCGGGCCCGAGACGCCGACCAGGGTGGTGTCGCCGTTCACCCCCCTGATCACCGACGGGCCGCGCATGCCCGAGACCACCGTGCCGGCGCCCCCCACGCCCACCTCCACGCGCGTGTCCGCCGGGACCGCCAGGGAGACCACCGCGCTGCGGCGCCAGCCCCTGCGCTCGATCCACTTGAGGAGACCCTTCCAGGGCAGGTCCTCATACGCCACGGTCAGCGTGGTGCCGCTCTGGGTGACCACCAGGGGCGGGCCGTCGAGTTCCGAGACCTCCAGGCGGGCCGTCGTCTCCTCCGTGCCGACCACGTTCACCGTGCCGTTGATGATGCGGACCTGAAGTTCGCGCACGGGGCTGTCGAAGGTCAGCTTCTTGGGTTCGGTGACGGACCACTCGGACATGGGACCTCCTCGGCCGGGCAGAGCGACGACACGCCATATCGCGTCCTCTCCAAAACACGTTATATCGCGGCCACGGGAAGTCAAGACACCCTTTCGAGTGCCCGCGCGACCCCGCGCCCGGCCCATGCGGCGCGGGCGGTGGCGCACGCGGGGGATGCACCGGCGTGCGGTTGTGCGGCCAGTGGTGCGGGCGCGGGACGGTGCGAGGGGAGCGCGGACAGACGGGCGCGGGACGGTGCGAAGGGAGTGCGGACGGGCGGGCGCGGGACGGTGCGAAGGGAGTGCGGACAGACGGGCGCGGGACGGTGCGAAGGGAGTGCGGACGGGCGGGCGCGGGACGGTGCGAAGGGAGTGCGGACAGACGGGCGCGGGACGGTGCGAAGGGAGTGCGGACGGGCGGGCGCGGGACGGTGCGAAGGGAGTGCGGACGGGTGGGCGCGGTGGCGCGCGGCCGCCCCTGTCCGGCCCGCCGCGGCGGCGGCATACGCTGGTGGGGAGAGTTGCCGGCTGGATGTTCACGCAGGAGACGTAGCCCCTATGTACTTCACCGACCGCGGTATCGAGGAGCTGGAGAAGCGGCGTGGCGAGGAAGAGGTCACCTTCGAGTGGCTCGCCGAGCAGTTGCGCACGTTCGTGGACCTGAACCCGGACTTCGAGGTGCCCGTGGAGCGGCTGGCCACCTGGCTCGCCCGGCTCGACGACGAGGACGACGAGTAGGCCGACGAGCCCCCCGCGCGGAGGCCGGACACAGCCGGGCGTGCGGAGCGTGCGCGTACGGCCGCTTCCGCGCCCCCCAGGGGCGATCATCGGCCGTATCGTTCACCGGCGCACCTCTTCCCCTCCCCCTCTCCCCGCCCCGGAGTTAGCCTTCTCCTCCCATCGGCGAACGGGGGCGTCATGGCTGGAGGAGTCGAACGGATACGCCTGGACGACGGGACCGTCGTCTGGGCCAGGATCGGCGCGGCCGACGAGGAGGAGCTGGACGAGGGCGGCTACTGGGACACCGGACTCGGCGGCCGGGTCATCGACATGGCGGAGGGGCTGGCCGGCACGGTCGGGGGAGTCGTGCGCTCCCTGCGCGCCGGTCTGGACACCCCGGCCCCCGTCGAGGTCTCCGTCAGCTTCGGCATCGAACTGACGGCGCAGGCCGGCAAGATCGTGAGCGCCATCGCGGAGGGCGGCGGCCGGTCCTCCCTCACCGTGTCCCTGACCTGGACCGAACCGGCCGCGACGGCGGACGGCGCGGATCCCGCGGCACCGGACGGCACCGCCGTACCGCCGCGGTCCCCGGCGCCGGGCGCCGCATGAGCGCCTTCGACGAGATGGTGCGCCCCTCCCTCGCGCGCATCGGCGCACCGGGTGACGGGTATGCAACGGACCGTGACGCCTACTGGGGCTCGGGGTTCTTCATAGCCCCCGGCTGGCTGTTGACCTGCGCCCATGTCGTGGGGAAGGGGGGAGCCGCGGTGTGCCGAGGGGACAGCGCCCTGAACGTGACCTGGCAGGAGCGCACCGCCGACGGCACCTGGGAGCCGCGCGGCTCCACCGGGACGGCCGCCGCCGTCGTACCCCGGCCCGAGGGCGGGGGACCGCCGCGGGACCCCTGGCCGTTCCCCGACCTCGCGCTCGTCCGGGTCGCCGGCGCCGACGACGTGCGCTGCCTGTGGCTCGGCGACCGGGAGGCGGGCCCCGGCACGCCCCTCGGGCTCTACGGCTGGTCGGCGCAGACCGGAGAGCTGGGCATCCGGCACGGCACGGGCGAACTCGCGGGATCCGACGCGCGGGCCCTGCTGCTCGCCGGGAGCCTGCCCATCGGCGGACTGTCCGGCGGGCCGGTGCTCGACCTGCGGCACGGCTGCGTCATCGGTGTGATCAAGGGCCGCCGACGGGAGGAGGGCGTCGCCGTCCCGGTCACCGCGCTGTACGAACTGCTGGACTCGCGGGAGGCCGGCCGCGTGGCGCGTACGGTGCTGCGCGCCCACGACCTGCACCACGCGAGCCTCCTCGGCGCCCCCTCGCCGCAGCCGGACTGGACCGCCTTCCAGGCCGCCCTGCCCGGCCGGGCGCCGTCCGTCTCCGGGATCACCGCGGAGCTGCGCACGCGGCTGTACGGCCATCTCGCCCAGCTGCCGCCGCCGGCCGGCGCCGGTGAGGTCGTCCACCTCGTGGAGGACGTCAAGGCGCAGGTACGCGGGGAACGCCTGCGCTCGCTGCTGCTGCGCAACGTACGCACCTGGCGCGAGGGCGCCGGGCTGCTGTACGGCCTGCGCACGCCGGCGCCGGGCGGCGGCGGAACGCTCGTCGACCTCGACGCCGTGCTGCTGTACGCGGCCCGGGTGGCGCGCAAGGCCGCCCGGGAGCGCGCCGGGGAGGTGGACGCGGAGCGGCTGCGGGAGTTCACCGACTGGATCGCCGGGCAGGCCGCCGGCCACCGGCACTGGGCGGTCGGCGAGGCCATCCGCGCACTGCTGGAGGGAGCCGACGGCCGGCCGGATCCACCGGACGCGCCCACCGGGGGGCGGCTGGTTCGGCCAGGGGCGCCTCCTGACGGCTGGCCGGTTCCGCCAGGGGCGCCCGTGGACGGCCGGCCGGTTCCGCCAGGCGCCGCCACTGACGGCCCGTCCGTCCCACCGGCTGTACGGCCCGACGACCGGCCCGCCCCGCCGGCCGTGCGGCCCGACGACAGGACGACCGCACCTCCCGCCGTGCGGCCCGAGGACCGGACCACCCCTCCCGCCGTACAGCCCGTCCCCCCGGGCCGCTCGGCCGTCTCGCCCCACCTCCCCGACGGCTTCCTCGCCGATCCGTCCACCGCACCTCCCTCTCCCCATGGAAGCGCCCCGGCGCCGCCGCCCGCCGAAGCCGTCGCGGCGACGCCGGCCCCGGCCGCCTGCGCCGGCACCGCCCTGCCCGCGGGCCCCACCCCCGAGCCCGCCCGGGCGCCGCTCGCCCCGCCCGCCGCCGGTCACCGGATACCCGCCCCCGCCCCGGGGTGTCCGGCGTGGGCCGTCCCCGGGCCCTCCTCCGACTCCCGTACCGACGTCCTCGTCAAGGTCGGACCGGCCATCTACGGCCGGCATCCCTGGAGCGTGCAACTGCTCTACGACGGCCAGGACGTCACCCCCGTCGACGGCGACGACCGGGGCGTGCGGGCCGAGGAACTGGCGCGCGTGCTGCGGGAGCCGCTGGCGCGGGCGCTGAGCCAGGGCGACCACGGCGAGCACCTCGCCGCGATCGAGGTCTTCCTGCCCCGCAAGCTGTTCGATCTCCCCGTGGACGACTGGCAGTTGCTGCCCGGCCCGGACGGCACCGGACTCGCCGGGTCCACCGGGGACGACGACCAGGACGACGAGGACGACGACTTCGTGGACGAGCGGGCCCTGCCGCTCGGGATGCGGCGGACCGTCGTCATCCGGGACGTGCGGCGCAACGGCCTGCCCCCCGCCCCGGAGTGGCGGCGGCGCTGGAAGGGCGTGCGGTACGGGCCGCTGGCCCACGGGACGCTGCACGGCCGGGCGGTCGCCGACGGGCACCCGCCGGGCGCCGGGACCGGGGGCAAGTACCCCTATTACGGCGCCCTGTCGGCACTGGGCGACGCGTCCGTGCCGGTGTACTGCGGTCCCGTCGGCAGCGGCGAGGGCTACGCGGCGATGCGGGACGCGCTGCGCTCCGGGCACTCGGTGGTGCTCTGGCGCCGCGACCGGCACGACCACGACGAGTGCGGGGACTTCCACCGGCAGGCCGCCGGCCTGCTGGGCCTCGCCGGGCACGCCGACGGGCTGCACGGCCCGGTCCGCGACCTGCGCATCCGGCTGGCCGACCCGGACACCGCCCGGGCGCACGGCCTGCGCGGGAAGGTCGCCGTACTGTTCGACCCGCCGGACCGGCCGCCGTACGGGTCGGAGAACATGCGGCCCCCGCCGCTGGCCGCGCCCGGCGGCTGACCGCCGCCGGTTCCGCCCGTCCGCTGGACGCCGCGTCAACTCCGCGCGCCGGCACGGAGGTTCACCCGCGCGGACGGGGAGCCGGGCACCGCGAACCCCGGCGGATCCGGCCGGCGAACGGTAGCCTCGTACGTCGAACGGCCGGGCCCGCTGCATGATCACCCAAGCCGGGAGGAGCCCAAGGTGAACGACTGGCGGATCTACCGCGGAGTGGGTCAGCCGCACGACGGCATGCGGCGGTTGCCGGCGCCGCCGCCCTGGCGCGACTTCGCCGCCTCCCGGGACGGCACGGCGAGCGGCCCGGACGACCCCAGCAGCGCCCGCAGGCTCGGGGTGCGCCGCCGGCTCGTCGAGAACTACGCGCCCCGCCCGGCCGAGGTCGACGCGGTCAACGCGGCCCTCTATCTGCGCCGGCCCCTGCTGGTGACCGGCAACCCGGGCACGGGCAAGTCGACCCTGGCCTACGCGATCGCCCACGAACTGGGCCTCGGCAAGGTGCTGCGCTGGCCCATCGTCAGCCGTACCAGCCTCCAGGACGGGCTGTACCGGTACGACGCGATAGCCCGGCTCCAGGACGTCCAGCTGGAGCGCGCCCGTGGCGGCGACACGGCCTCCGGCATCGGCTCCTACATCCGGCTCGGCCCCCTCGGTACCGCCCTGCTGCCCGCCGGGGAGCCCCGGGTGCTGCTCATCGACGAACTCGACAAGAGCGACCTCGACTTGCCCAACGACCTGCTGAACACCCTGGAGGAGGGCGAGTTCTCGATCCCCGAGCTGGAGCGGCTGGCCGACCGGGAACCCGTGGTGGAGGTGCTCACCCACGACGGCGACCGGGTGGCCGTGCACGGCGGGCGCATCGCGTGCACCGCGTTCCCGGTGATCGTGCTGACCTCCAACGGCGAACGCGACTTCCCCGCCCCGCTGCTGCGCCGCTGCGTCCAGCTGGAGCTCGACCCGCCCGGCGAGGAGCAGCTCACCGCCATGGTCGAGGCACACCTCGGCGCGGACGGCGCGGGCGCCGGCGCGGACCTGATCCGCAGGTTCCTGGAGCGCGAACCGGGCGAGGTGCTCGCCGCCGACCAACTCCTCAACGCCCTGTTCCTCACCCAGCACGATCCGCACGCGCAGGGCCTCAGCCGGGAGCGGATCGCCGAGATGCTGATGCAACCGCTCGACCGTACGAGGTGAGGGGCGGATGCCGGGGATGCGTCTGGACGAGCTGATCGGCAAGCTGCGCCAGGGCGGTCTCCAGCCGACCGCCGAGGACCTCGCCGACGCGCTGTGGCTGGCCCGGCGGCTGGGCACGGCCGCATCCCCCGACGCCGCCGGCCCGCCCGGAGCGGACGGGACGGGCCCGGTCACCGGCGGCGCCCCCGGACCGGAGCGGCCGGCCGCGCCGCCCGGCGCCGGCGGGGAGCCGGGGCGGGGCGCCACGGCCGCGCCCCCGGCGGACCCGCCCGCGCCCGCCGTGCCGCTGCGCACCCCGGCCCCCGCCGTCCCGCCCGGCCGGACCGGCGGCACCGACGACGGCGGAGCCGCCACCACCTTCCCGGTCCGCGCCCCCGCCGCCGGCGCCCTGCCCGGACTGCTCGGCCTGCAGAAGGCACTGCGTGCCCTCGGCCGCTACCGCACGGCCCCCGTGCCCGGCCGGGACGAGCGGATCGACGAGACGGCCACCGCCGAGCGGGCCGCCGCCAGCGGCATCCTGCTCCCGGTCACCCGGCCCGGCCGGCACCGGCGCTGCGAGGTCCAGCTGCTCATGGACACCGGCCCCGCCATGGCCGTCTGGGGCGAGATGGTCGAGGAACTGCGCCAGGCCTGCCAGCAGTCCGGAGCGTTCGCCTCCGTCCGCGTCCACCAGCTCTACGCCGACGAATCCGGCACCCCCCTCGTCGGTACGACCGCCGGTCCCGGCCGGCGCACCCGGCTGCGCCCCGCCGAGGAACTGCACGACCCCAGCGGGCGCCGGCTCACCTTCGTCATCAGCGACTGCGTCGGCCCGCTGTGGCAGAGCGGCACCGCGCAACGCCTGCTGCACCGCTGGCCGCGCACCGCCCCGCTGGCCGTGGTCCAGCCGCTGCCGCCCCGGCTGTGGGGCCGTACCGCGCTGCCCGCCGAACCCGGACTGCTGGTGCGCACCGGGGAGACCGGCGGACGCCTGGACTTCCTGCCCGAGGACGAGCCGTGGGAGGAGGTCCCGCCCGGCGCCCGGCCCGTGCCCGTGCTCCAGCCCACCCCGGAGGCGTTCGAGGCCTTCGCCCGGCTGCTCGCGGGCACCGGACCCACCCGTGAGCCCGCCTGGGCCGGCTTCGCCCACCCCGCCGCCGCACCCGCCGGCCACGTCGAAGCGCCGCCCCCGCGCGGCGACGACGAGCTGCTGCGCGCCTTCCGCGCCGGCGCCTCGCCCGGCGCCCTCCGGCTGGCCGTCTACCTCGCCGCCGCGCCCCTCACGCTGCCCGTCATGCGGCTGGTCCAGCGGGCCATGCTGCCGGACACCGGGCCCATGGAGCTGGCGGAGGTGCTGCTCAGCGGACTGCTGCGGCAGGTGCCCGGCACCGAGGACCAGCCGTGCTTCGCCTACTCGCCCCGGATGCAGGACCTGCTGCTGTCCTCCCTCGACCAGGACACCGCCGGACTCGTCCTCAAGCACTGCTCGGCCTATGTGGAGCGGCACTTCGGCAAGGGCACCCGCAACTTCGCCGCCCTGGCCGCGGCCCGGCTCGCCGACCACGCCCCCACGGCCGGACAGCCGCCCGAGGACGACGGAACGCCGTACGGCGACGGGGTGGAGGCCGAGCTGTTCGCCCGGATCCCCGCCCGCGTCCTGCGCTTCTACCTGCCCGACCTGGTCACGCCCGACCCGCTGGCCGAGGCCGAGCGGCTGCTCGTGCGGTGGCGGCAGCTCGCCGACCCGGAGCTGCTGCGCCGGGCCGGTGAACAGGCCCGCGCCGCGACGGCGGGCGCCGCCCCGGCCGGCGGGTCCGGCCGCACGGCCCGGGCCCTGCTGGTCCTCGGCCGGGTGCTGCGCGCGGAGGCCGGTACGGCGGGCGCGCGGGCTCAGGGGCGGCGCGCCGGACTGCTGCGGGAGGCCGTGGCCGAACTCGCCGCCGCGTACGGCGCCGCCCGCGCCGACAGCCGGGAGCGGGCCGAGACGGCGCTCGAACTGGCCGGCGGCCGTAGGGAGCTGTGGCGCCTGACGGCGGAACCGGACCACCTGACGGAAGCGCTGCGCGTCCTCGACCCCGGCACCCCGCCCTGGCCCCGCGTCACCGCACGGGCCCGCGCCTGGCGGGCCGGCGTCGAGGGGGAGCGGGGCCCGGGTGAGGACCTGCCCGGGCCGGGCGGCCACGGCACCGGGAACACCGCGGAGACCACCGCGACCGCGAACGCCGGCACCGCCCCTCCGCGTCCGGGCACCGCCCCTCCGCCTCCGGACTCCGCCCCTCCGCCTCCGGACTCCGGCCCCGGTCCGTATCCGGACGCCGACCTCGGCCCACGCCCGGACGCCGACCTCGGCCCGCGCCCGGACGTCGGCCCCGGTCCGCGCCCGGACGTCGACCTCGGCCCGCGCCCGGACGTCGACCTCGGCCCACGTCCGGACGTCGACCTCGGTCCGCGCCCGCACGGTGCGCCATGGCCCGCCGACGGTGACGACGGCGTGCCCACGGCCTCCGGCACCCGTACCGGCCCGCCCCCCGTGCCTCCCGGCAGCCACGCAAGTCCGTCCGCGCCCACCACCGCCCCCCACGCCGCGCCCCCGCCGTCCCCCGGTGCCGTCGGCGGCCCTGTCCGGGAAGTCACCGTGGGGCAGGTGCCGGACGTGCCCTGGGAGGTGCACACCCATCGCGCCCGGGTCCTCCTGCGCGGGCGGTTGCTGCTCGACCTGCGGCGACCCGGTGACGCCGTGCCCGAACTGCGCGAAGCGTGCGCGGCGCCGGCGGGGCAGCGGGCTTCGGGGGCCGTACGGGTGCCCGTGCTGCTCGACCTCGCGCGGGCCCTGCGCGGGGCCGGGGCCGAGGACGCCGAGACCCGGCGGACGCTGCGCGAGGCGCTCCAGGCCGCCGGGGACGACCCCGCCCTGCTGCTGCCCGCCCTGGCCGCGCTCGCCGGCTTCCACGACGCGGCGGGCGAGTTCGCGGAGGCCGACGCGGCCTACGAGCGGGCCGCGCCGCTCGCCCCCGCCGACGGCCCCCCGCGCGTCCGGCTGCTCACCGCCTGGGGCGAATCGCTGCTGCGGCGGGCCGCCGCGGACGACGGCGCCGCCGTGGTGGACCGGGCCGAGTACGTGCTGCGCGAGGCGCTGACCGCGCTGCCCGCCCGGTCCGCGCGCCGCGGCCGGCTCCAGGGCCTGGTGGGCAGCGCGCTCGCCCAGCGCTTCCGCCACCTCGGCTTCCTGCCCGACCTGTTCGAAAGCCGCCATCTGCTCGGCCAGGCGGTGCGCGCGACGACCGACGCCGCCGTGCGGGCCGAGGCGTGGCTCCAGTTGGGCCGGGTGCGGCTGGAGGGCTGGTACCGCGCGGGCGCGCCGCTGCTGACGGAGGCGCTCCAGGCGTACGAGAACGCCGAGCGGGAAGCGTGCGCGGCCCACGGCGGCGACCCCGGTTCGGTGACGGCCGCCCGCGCCCTGCACGGCCGTGGCGCGGTGCTGGCGCTGATGGACCGCCCCGGCGCGGCCCGCGAGGCGTTCGGCGCGGCCCGGGAGCAGTGGCAGCGGCTCCTCGGGGCGCTGCGCGAAGCCGACTGGGCCGATGCCGAGCTGACCCGGCGGGCCGAACGGGAACCGCCGCCCCCGCACGCCCGGTCGCTGCCGGAGCGGGTCTGGCGGGAGACGGCCCCGCCCTGGTGGCCGTGGTCCGAGGACTGGCCGGACGCGGGCGCGCGTGACCGGAGTTGAGCCGTCCGGGGTTTCCGGTTCCGGCCGGTAGGGAAGAAGTGGGCAGCCACTGCGGCCGTGCGGGGCGGGCGTGGGCAGGGAGGAGCCGAGGGTGGGGGAGTTCAGCACACGGGGGGCCGGCCTCGGCGTGGACGCCGAAGGCGTCGCGTTCCCGCCCGACCTCACCGACGTCGACCTGCCGACACTGCGTGCCATGGACGATCCGGCGGTGCTCGCCGCGGTCGCCGGGGTGCTCGCCGACCCGGAGGGGCTGCGCCGGGTCTGGTACACCACCCAGAGTGACGACGGCCTTGTGACGGGCCGGCCGGGGCATGCGTTTTCGGCCTCTCCCGCGCCGCCCTTACGCGGCGAGGACACCGTGGCATGACCCGGGGAGCCGTGGGACCCGTCGGGGACATACGGCCGGCCGCCCCGGCCCCCGGCCCGCTCTCGCCGGGGATCCTCGCCGCCCTCGCCCGCACCCGGCCGCTGCCCGCCGCCACCTCGGCCCTGCACACCGCCCTGCACGCCCGGCGATTGCTGCTGCTGAAGTCCCTGCTGGTCCGGGCCGAGGCCACGGGCCCCGCCCTGCCGCCGGCGGCGCGGCGCCGCTTCGAGGACGACTGGGCGCTGCTGGAACGGGCCGAGCGCGCCGGCCCGGCGGCCGTCCGCGCCGTACTGGACTACCCGACGACCGGCGCCTGGCTGGCCGCCGTACTCGCCGCGCCCGACGGCCCCGCCTTCGCGGAGGGTCTCGCCGGCCTCGGCGCGGTGGCCGTCGCCGCCGCGCTGCGCGCCCACTGCCCGTTCACCACGACCCGGGACCTGCCGGCCGGCACCCTCGCCCTGCCCGGCACCGGGCTGCTGCGCGGCGCCCCGGGCCGGGTCCGGCTGTCCGGCCGGGCCGGGACGCTGCGGGTCGCCGACGGCGACGGCCGCGCCCTGCTGCTGCCCGGGGCCGCCGGTGCCGGCACCCGGTGGACCGCCGACGGCGCCCTCGCCTGGTCGGCGCTGCTCACCCTGCCCGGCGGCGACGCCGTACTCGACGACGTCGACCCCCACCGGGTGCCCGCCGGCGGCATCGGGCCCACGGCGCTGCCCGCCGCCGAGCGTCCCCGCTCCGACCACGCCGCCTGGGCCGCCCGGTGGCGCGGCGCGCGGGCCCTGCTGGCCGCCACCCATCCGGCCCGCGCCACGGAGACCGCGGCGCTGGTACGGGCCGTCGTCCCGCTGGTGCCGCCCGCCGGCGCCGGACCGTCGCTGAGCGCCACCGTGCGGACCGCGCCCGGCGCCGTCCTGGCCCAGCTCCCCGCCGACCGGCGGGAGCTGGCCGAGCTGCTGGTGCACGAGACGCACCACACCAAGCTGGCCGTGCTGGACGAGCTGGTCCCGCTGTGGCGGCCCGGCCGCAGCCTGCACCGGGTCGGCTGGCGGCAGGACCCGCGCCCGGTCCCCGGCGTGCTCCAGGGCGCCTACGCCCACCTCGCGCTCCTCGACCTGTGGGGGCGGGCCCGCACCGGATGCGCCCGGGCCTGGCGGCGGCGCGCCGCCGAGCGGTTCGAGGCCTGCCGGGAACAGGTCGCCGAGGCCTTGTCCGTGCTGGCCGATTCCGATGAACTGACCCCGCAGGGAAGGGAGTTCGTCCGGCAGATGGGCAGTCACCACGCACGCCTGGGGGTGCGGGCCCACCCGCCCGGGTGACGCTCCGTAGGGTCATTATTGCGTTACGTTATGTATGCGTCCGCCCGACGACCGGCGGCCGCGGTGGAACAGGGAGCGGCGATGGCGGAACAGCGGCGGCCGGGCGCGAGCGGCGCGGCGGCGGCACCCGAGCACGTGCTCGTGGTCTTCCCGGGGTACTACCGCTCGTGGGCGGCGTGGATCGCGCAGTGCCTGGAACGGCACGGCCACCGGGCCACCCTCCAGCGCTGGGACCCGCCGCGCGAGGTGGCCTTGGAGGACTCGCTCGGCGACCTGCTGCTGGCCCGGGGAAAGGTGCTGCTGGTCCTCAACGACTGGTTCTTCGAGCTGGGCCCGCGCCCGCCCGGCGAGTGGAACGACGCGCTGCGCGGCTTCGTCGCCGCGCACGCCGACCGGTTCGCCGCGGTCAACCTCACCAACCGGCCGCTGCTGCCCGCCACCGCCGTCCTCGAACCGGCCAGCCTGTGGTCGCTGAGCGAGGCCGCCGCCGAGGAACGCCTGCTGCGCCGGCTCGGCCTGGAACCGCTCGCCCGCCCCCGCGCCCTGCCGGGCCGGATCCGCTACCCCGACGAGCGCTGCGAGATCTGGGGCGAGGTGCCCCGCCGCAACCCGCGCTTCACCGGCCGCGACGACCTGCTGGGCGAACTCCACCAGCGGCTCGCCGACGCCGAGCGCGGAGCCGCCGCCTGCACCCTCGTCGGCATGTCCGGCATCGGCAAGACCCAGCTGGCCGCCGAGTACGCCCACCGCTTCAGCACCGACTACGACCTGGTGTGGTGGGTCAACAGCGACGACCGCACCATCCAGCGCGACCGCCTCGGCGAACTCGCCGTCGACCTCGGCCTGCGCATCGGCAGCGAGCCCGGCGAACGCATCCGCGCGGTCCGCAACGCCCTGCGGCGCGGCGAGCCGTACGCCAACTGGCTGCTGATCTTCGACGGCTGGGACGACACCGACGGCATCGCCTCGCTGCTCCCGCAGGGCACCGGGCACGTCCTGATCACCTCCCGCAACCGGGGCTGGAGCGAGCACACCGACGTGCTGGAGATCCCGTCCTTCCTGCGCCCCGAGTCCACCGCCTACCTCCTGCGCCGCGCCCCGCACATCACCGCCCGCGAGGCCGACGAGGTGGCCGCCGAGTTCGGCGACGTGCCGCTGCCGCTGGTGCAGGCCGCCTCCTGGCTCGGCGAGTCCCGCATGGAGGCCGCCGAATACCTGCGGATGGTGCGCGAACGCCGGCTGTCCACCGTCGACGAGCCCGTCGCCCGGGACGGCTTCCCGCAGTCCTCCCTCACCTCCTGGGCCATCCTGCTCAACCGGCTGCGCCGTTCCCAGCCGCAGGCCATCGAGGTCCTCGGCCTGTGCACCGCCTTCGCCCCCGGACGCATCCCGCTCGGCCTGATCCGCGCCTACCCGCGCGCCGAACTGCCCGGCGAACTGCGCTGGATGGCCACCGACCTGCCCGCCTGGACCCGGGCCCTGGACACCCTGGTGAACTACTCGGTGCTCACCCGGGAGACCCGCGGACCGCTCACCGCCGACGCCGGCCCGCACCAGGAGTCGGTGCACATGCACCGCCTGGTCCACGACATCGTCTCCAAACTGACCGGGGACAACGGCGGCGACCTGCACCGGCGGGCGGTGCGCACCCTGCTCGCCGAGGCCGACCCGGGCAACCCCGCCGACAGCCGCAACTGGCCCCGCTACGCCGAACTGCTGCCCCACCTCCAGCCCTCCGGCGCCCTCGCGAGCGGCCAGCCGCGCGTGCAGGAACTGGTGCTGAACTGCCTGCGCTACTGCACCCGCAGCGGCGAGTACGGCAGCGGCCTGGAACTGGCCCGGCAGGTGCGCGAGCACTGGTCCCGGTTCATGGACCCGATCGACCAGCCGATGCTCGACCTGGCCACCCAGGAGGGCAACATGCTGCGCAACAGCGGCCGGTTCCGCGAGCTGTACGAACTGCACCGGGGCGTGCTCCGGCAACTGCGGGCCGCGCCCCGGCGCAACGAGATCGGCGAGCTGGTCAGCAAGAGCGCCCTCGCCTCCGGCCTGCGCGCCCTCGGCCGCTACCAGGAGGCGTACGACCTCCAGCGCGAGGTGCTGGAGGGCAACGAACGGCTCCTCGGCCGGGACGAGCCCCCCACCCTGGTCGCCCGGCACAACCTCGGCGTCACCCTGCGCATGCTGGGCCGGTACACCGAGGCGCTCGACCTCGACCTGGAGACCCTGGCCCGGAGCGAGACCGTGCTGCGCGCCCGGCACATCAACACCCTGCACTCGGGCAACGCCGTCACCCACAGCCTGCGCCTGCTCGGCCGCTACCGGGAGGCACTGGCCCGCCAGGAACCCGTCGTACGGCTCCACGTCCAGGTGCTCGGTCCGCAGCACCCGCAGACCCTGGAGTCCCGCGCCCAGCTCGTCATGTGCCGGCGCCGCGAGGGCGGACACGCGCCGGACGTCGGCCCGACCATGGCCGGCCTGCTGGACCAGCTGGTCCAGCTGAACGGCCGCGAGCACTACCGCACCCTGGCGTTCCTCACCAACTACGGCAACTACCTGCGCGAGCACGGCGATCTCAGCCAGGCCCGCGACCTCATCGACGAGGCGGAGGCCGGCTGCCGCTCGCTGCTCGGCCCGGCGCACCCCGTGGCCACCGGCATGCTGACCAACACCGGGCTGGTGATGCAGGCCGCCGGCGAGCGGGCCGAGGCGCTGTCCATGTTCGAGTCCGCGCTCGCCGGACTGGGCGCCACGCTCGGCCCGGACCACCCGTGGGTGCTGGGCTGCGCCCTCAACGCGGCCGGCGGACGCAACTTCTGCGGCCGGATCGAGGACGCGGTGGAACTGAGCCGCGACACCCTGCGCCGGTCCCGCCACGCGCTCGGCCACGAACACCCGCTGACCCTGTCCTGCCAGGTGGCGCTCGCCGCGGACCTCCGGGCGGCGAACGAACAGGACGAGGCGGGCAAGCTGGAGGAGGACGCCCTCCTCTCCCTCACCCGCACCCTGGGCGCACAGCACCCGCACACCCTCTCGGCGAGGCAGCGGGCCAGGCCGTACTGGGACTTCGAGGCGTACCTCGGCTGACGCGAAAGGGCCCGGCACCGAGCGCGAACTCGGTACCGGGCCCTTTTCGGGAGGCCTACGCCTCGAACACCTCACGCACGAGCTGCTCCTGCTCGGCCTGGTGCCGCTTCGCGGAGCCCACCGCGGGCGACGAGGAGTGCGGACGCGAGATGCGCCGCAGCCGCTCACCGGCCGGGATGTCCGCGCCGACCGCCAGGTCCAGGTGGTCGATCAGGTTGAGCGCGATGAACGGCCACGCACCCTGGTTCGCCGGCTCCTCCTGCGCCCAGAGGTACTTCTCGGCGTTCGGGTACTTGTTGACCTCCGCCTGGAGCTCGTCACCCGGCAGCGGGTACAGCCGCTCGATGCGGATGATCGCCGTGTCCGTGACGCCCCGCTTCTGCCGCTCGGCCTCCAGGTCGTAGTAGACCTTGCCGGCGCAGAAGACGACCCTGCGGACCGCGGCCGGGTCGACCGTGGCGTCGCCGATGACCGGGCGGAACTGGCCGTTCGTGAACTCCTCCGCCTTCGACGCGGCGGCCTTCAGGCGCAGCATCGACTTCGGGGTGAAGACGACCAGCGGCTTGTGGTGCGGGTTGTGCACCTGCCACCGCAGGAGGTGGAAGTAGTTCGACGGCGAGGTCGGCATGGCGACCGTCATGTTGTTCTGCGCGCACAGCTGGAGGAACCGCTCGGGGCGCGCGGAGGAGTGGTCCGGGCCCTGGCCCTCGTAGCCGTGCGGGAGCAGCAGGACGACGCCGGAGGTCTGGCTCCACTTCTGCTCCGCCGACGAGATGAACTCGTCGACGACCGTCTGGGCGCCGTTGACGAAGTCGCCGAACTGGGCCTCCCACATCACCAGCGCGTCCGGGCGGGCCAGCGAGTAGCCGTACTCGAAGCCCATCGCCGCGTACTCGGACAGCAGCGAGTTGTAGACGTTCAGCCGCGCCTGGTCCTCGGAGAGGTACTGCAGCGGGGTGTACTCCTCGCCGGTCTCCCGGTCGATCAGCACCGCGTGGCGCTGGCCGAAGGTGCCGCGCTGGGAGTCCTGGCCGGCCAGCCGGACCGGGGTGCCGTCCAGCAGCAGGGAGCCGATGGCGAGGGTCTCGCCCATGCCCCAGTCGATCGTGCCGTCCTCCACCATCGCCGCGCGGCGCTGGAGCTGCGGCAGCAGCCGCGGGTGGACGGTGATGGTGTCGGGGATGTTGACCTGGGACTCGGCGATCCGCTTGAGGACCTCCGAGGAGATCGCGGTCGGCACCGCGACCGGGAAGCCGTCCTGGGGCGCCCGGACGTCGCCGGCGGCCGGCTGCGAGGTGGCCTCGCGGACCTCGGTGAAGACCTTCTCCAGCTGACCCTGGTAGTCCTGGAGCGCCTGCTCGGCCTCTTCCAGGGTGATGTCGCCGCGACCGATCAGCGACTCGGTGTACAGCTTGCGCACCGAGCGCTTCTTGTCGATCAGGTCGTACATCAGCGGCTGGGTGAAGGCCGGGTTGTCCGACTCGTTGTGACCGCGGCGGCGGTAGCAGATGAGGTCGATCACCACGTCCTTGTTGAACGCCTGGCGGAACTCGAAGGCGAGCCGCGCCACGCGCACGACGGCCTCGGGGTCGTCGCCGTTGACGTGGAAGATCGGGGCCTCGATCATGCGGGCCACGTCCGTCGCGTACATGGAGGAACGCGAGGACTCGGGGGCCGCGGTGAAGCCGACCTGGTTGTTGATGACGATGTGGACCGTGCCGCCGGTGCGGTAGCCGCGCAGCTGCGACATGTTCAGGGTCTCGGCCACCACGCCCTGGCCCGCGAAGGCCGCGTCGCCGTGGATCGCCACCGGCAGCACCGTGAAGTCCGTGCCGCCCTTGTTGATGATGTCCTGCTTGGCGCGGGCGACACCCTCCAGGACCGGGTCGACGGCCTCCAGGTGGGAGGGGTTGGCGACCAGCGAGACCTTGATCTGCTCGCCGTCCAGGCCGGTGAAGGTGCCCTCGGCGCCCAGGTGGTACTTCACGTCGCCGGAGCCGTGCATCGACTTCGGGTCGAGGTTGCCCTCGAACTCGCGGAAGATCTGCGCGTACGACTTGCCGACGATGTTGGCGAGGACGTTCAGCCGGCCGCGGTGGGCCATGCCGATGACGACCTCGTCCAGGCGGGACTCGGCGGCGGAGTCGATCACCGCGTCGAGCAGCGGGATGACGGATTCGCCGCCCTCCAGCGAGAACCGCTTCTGACCGACGTACTTGGTCTGCAGGAAGGTTTCGAACGCCTCGGCGGCGTTCAGCCGGCGCAGGATGCGCAGCTGCTCCTCGCGCTCCATCTTGGAGTGCGGGCGCTCCACCCGGTCCTGGATCCACTTGCGCTGCTTGGGGTCCTGGATGTGCATGAACTCGATGCCGGTGGTGCGGCAGTACGAGTCGCGGAGCACGCCGAGGATGTCGCGCAGCTTCATCATCGACTTGCCGGCGAAGCCGCCGACGGCGAACTCGCGCTCCAGGTCCCACAGGGTGAGGCCGTGCTCGACGATGTCCAGGTCGGGGTGCTTGCGCTGCTTGTACTCCAGCGGGTCGGTGTCGGCCATGACGTGGCCGCGGACCCGGTAGGAGTGGATCAGCTCGAAGACGCGGGCGGCCTTGGTGACGTCGTCGTCGTGGCTGGCGTCGATGTCCTTGAGCCAGCGGACCGGCTCGTAGGGGATGCGCAGCGCCTCGAAGACGTCGTCGTAGAAGCCGTTCTCGCCGAGCAGCAGGTTGGCGACCTGGCGCAGGAACTCGCCGGAGGCGGCGCCCTGGATGACCCGGTGGTCGTAGGTCGACGTGAGCGTCATGACCTTGGAGACGCCGAGCTTGTTCAGGGTGTCCTGGCTGGTGCCCTGGAACTCCGCCGGGTAGTCCATGGAGCCGACGCCCATGATCACGGACTGGCCGGGCATCAGACGCGGCACGGAGTGGACGGTGCCGAGGCCGCCCGGGTTGGTCAGGGAGACCGTGACGCCGGAGAAGTCGTCCATCGTCAGCTTGCCGTCGCGGGCGCGGCGGACGATGTCCTCGTAGGCCTGCCAGAACTCGAAGAAGTTCAGCGTCTCGGCCTTCTTGATGGCGGCCACGACGAGCTGGCGGTCACCGTTCGGCTTGACCAGGTCGATGGCCAGGCCGAGGTTGACGTGCGCCGGCTTGATCAGGGTCGGCTTGCCGTCCTTGACGCCGTACGCCCAGTTCATCGACGGCATGGCCTTGATGGCCTGCACCATCGCGTACCCGATGATGTGCGTGAAGGAGATCTTCCCGCCGCGGGCGCGCTTGAGGTGGTTGTTGATGACGATCCGGTTGTCGAACAGGAGCTTCACCGGGACGGCGCGGACCGAGGTGGCGGTCGGCATCTCCAGCGAGGCGTCCATGTTCTTCGCCACGGCGGCGGACGGGCCGCGCAGCGTGACCAGCTCGGGACCCTCCGGGGCCTCCTTCGCCGAAGACCGCGCGGCGCCAGCCGCTCCAGTGGAGCCGGTGCTTGCACCGGGCTTCGGCTGAGCGGGCGCCTGTGCGGGTTGCGCCGGCTTGGCCGGGGCGGCCTTCGCCGCGGGCGCCTGAGCGGGGGCCGCGGGTGCCTGGGCGGGTGCCTGAGCGGGGGCCGCGGCGGGCTTCGGGGCCGGGGCGGCGGCCTGGGGGGCCGGGGCCGCGGGTGCCTGCGGGGCCGGGGTGGTCTCTGCGGCCCCCGTGGCCGCAGCACCCGCCGGGGCCGGGGTGGCAGGAGCACCCGGCTTGTAGTCGGCGAAGAAGTCCCACCAGGCGCGGTCTACGGAATTCGGGTCCTGGAGGTACTGCTGATAGATCTCGTCGACGAGCCATTCGTTCGCACCGAACGCGGCGGCGGGGTTCTTCCCGGCTTGGTCGTCGGTGGAGATGCTCGATGAGTTACTGGGGGACTGTGGCGACACGGCGGCAACCGCCCTCTTCCGCTTCACAAGGTGATGGACAGCGGGAATAAAGGCTACGCCTCCCTGGCCGGGAAGGTCAGGTCGGGCATGGTCATCGTCGCGTAAGTCACATCGGAAATCTTGTTTCGGGGCTTGATATGGCGGGAAACAAGCGTGGTTCCGCGCAGGAGAGGGTGCGGCGGCGCGGCCCGGCGCGCCGTTGTCCGACGGGTGCCCCGGGCCTGCGCTGATCACACGTGTCGAGCCGGGCGAACGCGCGACGACCGGTGTGGATCTTGGTCTTCCGGTTCGGACCTTACGTCAACTCGCCGGGGAAGTCAGTCCCGGAAGAGTGACGATGATCCGGCAGCCACGCTCGGATTCGGCCACGCCGATCCGGCCGCCGTGCAGATCCACCGCCCACCGGGCGATGGCCAGCCCGAGCCCGGTTCCGCCGTCGCTGCCCGGGCCGTGCGGCCGGGTGGCGGCACCCCGGTTGAACCGCTCGAAGACCCGGTGCCACTCGGAGCGGGGGATGCCGGGGCCCTCGTCCAGGACCTCCAGCACCAGCGACTCCGGCTGCGGCCCGCGCCGCGCCCGTACGGTGACCCGGCCGTGCGGGGGGCTGTGCTTGACCGCGTTGTCGATCAGGTTGGCGACGACCTGGTGGATGCGCTCGGGGTCCGCGTGCGCGGTCAGCTCCGGCGGCGAGACGTCCAGGTGCAGATGGACGTCCGTGCGGGTGTGGCTGCCCGAGCCGGAGGCGATGCCCGCGCGCGCGGAGGCGACCATGTTGGCCTCCTTCAGCACGCCCGACAGGTACGGCCACACCTCGAACCGCCGGGCCTTCAGCGGCACCACGCCGTTGTCCAGCCGGGACAGGTCCAGCAGGGTCTCCACCAGGCGGCCGAGCCGCTCGGTCTGCTTCAGGGCCGTCCGCATGGTCTCCGGGTCGGCCTCGGTGACCCCGTCGACGATGTTCTCCAGCACCGCGCGCAGCCCGGCGATCGGGGTGCGCAGCTCGTGCGAGACGTTCGCCACCAGCTCCTTGCGCTGGTTGTCCTGGGCCTCCAGCTCGTCGGCCATGACGTTGATCGTCTGGGCCAGGTCGCCGAGTTCGTCCCGGCGGTTCTCCCGCACCCGGCGCGTGTAGTCGCCGTGCGATATGGAGCGGGCCACCGTGTTCATCTCGTCCAGCGGCATGGTCAGCGAGTGCGCCACGAACTGGGTGATGAGCAGGGTGGCGATCATCGAGAAGACCGTGATGAAGCGCAGCTCCGTCTTGGTGTGCACCGCGACGATCGACAGTCCGGTGGTGATCAGCACCGCGATGACGACCAGCGCGCCCAGCTTGGTCTTGATCGAGAACGGGCGTACGCCGCCCCAGGGGTCCTCGCCGAGGATCCCGGGGCTCCTCCGTGCGGCCTGGCGCCCGCTGTCGCTCACGGGGCCGGTGTCTCCAGCGCGTAGCCCACGCCGTGCACGGTCCGGATGCGCTCGGCGCCGATCTTGCGGCGCAGCGCCTTGATGTGGCTGTCGACCGTGCGGGTGCCGGAGGCGTCCGCCCAGTCCCACACCTCGGCCAGCAGCTGCTCCCGGGAGAGCACCGCGCGCGGGGTGTTCGCCAGGCACACCAGCAGGTCGAACTCGGTGGGCGTCAGGTGGACGTCCTCGGACTTCACCCGCACCCGGCGCTGCGCGTGGTCGATCTCCAGTTCGCCGAGGCGCAGGATGCCGGTGCGGGGCGTGGCGGCGGCCAGCGCGGCCCGCTCCACCCGGCGCAGCAGCACGTGCACCCGGGCCGCCAGTTCCCGCATGGAGAACGGCTTGGTCATGTAGTCGTCGGCACCCACGCCGAGCCCGACCAGCATGTCCGTCTCGTCGTCGCGCGCGGTGAGCATCAGCACCGGCACCGGCCGCTGCGCCTGCACCCGCCGGCACACCTCGAGGCCGTCGAAGCCGGGCAGCATGATGTCCAGGATCAGCAGGTCGGGCTGCCAGGCCTCGGCCGTGTCGACGGCGGCCGGTCCGTCGGCCGCCGTTTGCACCAGAAACCCCTCGGCGCGGAGCCGGGCCGCGATGGCGTCGACGATCGTGGGGTCGTCCTCGACGACCAGCACCCGGCGCTGTGCGCCCGGGGTGGTCGTCGCCGCGCCGCTCTGGGAGGTGTGTGTCTGCTCCATCGCCCGCCCCTGTTGTTGCTTTCCGGAATCCGTGGGGTGATCCCATGTCTGCGTTCGACGCTTGAATGATCGGCGTCAGGGCAGCACATTACGGGGACTCACCGCGCTGTCGCTATCCAGGTCGGACGGCGAGGTGGACGACGTCGGGAACGCCCCGGGCAACCGGCACCTCTTCGGTACGCACCTGCTGGAACCCGGCATTCCGCAAGGTTCCTTCAAATTCCGGAGAGGGTTCGGCGGACCATACCGCGAGTACTCCGCCGGGCCTCAACAGCCGTGCGCAGGCGGCGAGTCCGGCCGGCGAATAGAGGCTGTCGTTGTCCTCGGTGACGGTCCAGCCGGGGCCGTTGTCGATGTCGAGACACAGCGCGTCGAACGTGTCCGATGTCTCATTGACGTAGGTCACGAGATCCGCTCGCACGATCGCGGTGCGCGGGTCGGCGAGCGCGCCGGCGGAGATCTCGGACAGCGGGCCGTCCCGGTGCCAGTCGATGACGGCGGGCTCCCGCTCCACGACGGTGATCCGCCCCCACGCCGGGTCGGCCGCGGCGTGTGCGAGCGAGAAGCCCACGCCCAGCCCGCCGATCAGCACCGCCGGGGCGGGGCGCCCGTCCAGCGCGTCCCGCGCGGCGTCGACCAGCAGCCGTTCCGAGCGGCCGTCGGAGGTGTCCATCAGGAAGCAGCCGTTGGCGATGATCTGCAGGTGCACACCGTGCCTGCGCAGCACCACCTCGCCGTACGGGCCTTCGCGCCGATCCAGGATCACGGGAGTGTCGTACAGGGCAGTCATGCCCCCCATCCTGCTCGAACAGGGCCGGGCGGTCACGGGATTTGTGCGGGACGTCCACGGACGAGTGGCCCCCGGGCGGGGAGCGCGGATGCCCGGCGGGTGGGAGAGCGCCGCGCGCCGCCCCGCGCCCGCCGCCGGCGTGGACGGCGGCGCGCCGGCGGCGGGGCGCGGGCCCCGGCGGCAGGCGCGCCACCCCGCGGGACCCGGAGAACTCCCGCGACCCCCCACTCCCTTGGCCGTACGTGATCGCTCACAGCGAACAAGGCCCCGGGAACAATCGGCGGCGCCAGAACATTGAGTCGGCATAGCTCAAGTTGACTGCCTAAGGGGAGATCATGGCTGCTGAGTCACCGGCGTTCACGCTGACCCTGCCCGTGCTGCCGCTCGACGACGAGGTCGTGCTGCCCGGGATGGTGGTTCCGCTGGACCTGAGCGACGCCGAGGTACGGGCCGCGGTGGAGGCCGCGCAGGCCGCCGCCCGTTCCGAACCCGGAAAGCCCAAGGTGCTGCTGGTGCCGCGCATCGACGGCACGTACGCCAGGACCGGCGTCCTCGGCACGGTCGAGCAGGTCGGCCGGCTGGCCGACGGTGACCCCGGCGCCCTGATCCGCGGCCGCAGCCGGGTCCGCATCGGCGCCGGCACCACCGGGCCGGGCGCCGCGCTCTGGGTGGAGGGCGCCCGCGTCGAGGAGAGTGTCCCGGAGCCGCTGCCCGGCCAGGTCGCCGAGCTGGTCAAGGAGTACAAGGCGCTCGCCACCAGCTGGCTGCGCAAGCGCGGCGCCTGGCAGGTCGTGGACCGCGTCCAGGCCATCGACGACGTGTCCGCGCTCGCCGACAACTCCGGCTACTCGCCCTTCCTGACCACCGAGCAGAAGGTCGAACTGCTGGAGACCGCCGACCCGGTGGCCCGCCTCCGCCTCGCCACCCAGCAACTGCGCGACCACCTCGCCGAGCAGGAGGTGGCCGAGACCATCGCCAAGGACGTCCAGGAAGGCGTCGACAAGCAGCAGCGCGAGTTCCTGCTGCGCCGTCAGCTGGAGGCCGTCCGCAAGGAGCTGCGCGAGCTGAACGGCGAGCAGGAGGGCGAGGAGTCCGACGACTACCGCGCCCGCGTGGAGGCCGCCGACCTGCCGGAGAAGGTCCGCGAGGCCGCCCTGAAGGAGGTCGACAAGCTGGAGCGCGCCTCCGACCAGTCGCCCGAGGGCTCCTGGATCCGCACCTGGCTGGACACCGTCCTGGAGATGCCGTGGAACGAGCGGACCGATGACAGCGCTTCCGCGTACGACATCCGGGGCGCCAAGGCCGTGCTGGACGCCGAACACGCGGGCCTGGAGGACGTCAAGGAGCGCATCACCGAGTACCTGGCCGTGCGCAAGCGGCGCACCGACCGGGGCCTTGGCGTCATCGGCGGGCGGCGCGGCGGTGCCGTCCTCGCCCTGGTGGGCCCGCCCGGCGTCGGCAAGACCAGCCTCGGGGAGTCCGTCGCGCACGCCATGGGCCGCAAGTTCGTCCGGGTCGCCCTCGGCGGCGTCCGCGACGAGGCCGAGATCCGCGGCCACCGCCGCACGTACGTCGGCGCGCTGCCCGGCCGGATCGTGCGCGCCATCAAGGAGGCCGGGTCGATGAACCCGGTGGTCCTGCTGGACGAGATCGACAAGGTCGGCTCCGACTTCCGGGGCGACCCGGCCGCCGCCCTGCTCGAAGTCCTCGACCCGGCGCAGAACCACACCTTCCGCGACCACTACCTGGAGGTCGAGCTGGACCTCTCCGACGTGGTCTTCCTCGCCACCGCCAACGTCCTGGAAGCCATCCCGGAGGCCCTCGCCGACCGCATGGAGATCGTCCGCCTGGACGGCTACACCGAGGACGAGAAGGTCGTCATCGCCCGTGACCACCTGCTCCCGCGCCAGCTGGAGCGCACGGGCCTGGACCGGGACGAGGTCACCCTGGAGGAGAGCGCCCTGCGCAAGCTGGCCGGGGAGTACACCCGCGAGGCGGGCGTGCGCACCCTGGAGCGCTCGATCGCGCGCCTGCTCCGCAAGGTCGCCGCCCAGCACGAACTGGGCGAGCGGGAGCTGCCGTTCACCGTCACCGACGGCGATCTGCGCGACCTGATCGGCCGTCCGCACCACGTGCCCGAGTCCGCCCAGGACCCGGCCGAGCGCCGTACGGCCGTGCCCGGCGTGGCGACCGGTCTCGCGGTCACCGGCGCGGGCGGCGACGTGCTCTACGTGGAGGCGTCCCTGGCCGACCCGGAGACGGGCGCGGCGGGGCTCACCCTCACCGGCCAGCTGGGCGACGTGATGAAGGAGTCGGCGCAGATCGCGCTGAGCTTCCTGCGCAGCCACGGCGCCGAGCTGGAGCTGCCGGTGGCCGACCTGAAGGACCGGGGCGTGCACATCCACTTCCCGGCGGGCGCGGTGCCCAAGGACGGCCCGAGCGCGGGCATCACGATGACCACGGCCCTCGCCTCGCTGCTCTCCGGCCGCCTGGTCCGCACCGACGTCGCCATGACCGGCGAGGTCTCGCTGACCGGCCGCGTCCTGCCCATCGGCGGGGTGAAGCAGAAGCTGCTCGCCGCCCACCGCGCCGGGGTGACCACCGTGATCATCCCCAAGCGCAACGAGCCCGACCTGGACGACGTCCCGGCCGAGGTGCTGGACAAGCTCGACGTCCACACCGTCACGGACGTCCGCCAGGTCCTGGAACTGGCGCTCGCGCCGGCCGTGAACGGCGCGGAGCCGGCGGTTCCCGTGGCGGCGTGACGGACGCCGCGGGAAAGGCGGGGCCCGGGTTCCGTGAGGGAGGCCCGGGCCCCGGCCGTGCCCGCGTCCGGCGTCCGGCGTCCGCTCAGAGCACGGCCGGGGACTGCTCCGCCCACACCGTCTTGCCGGTCCGCTCGTGCCGGGTGCCCCAGCGCTCGGCGAGCTGGGCGACCAGCAGCAGGCCCCGGCCGCCCTCGTCGAAGATCCGGGCCCGGCGCATGTGCGGGGTGCTGCCGCCGGCGTCGTACACCTCGCAGATCAGGCCGGTGCCCGGGCGGAGCAGCCGCAGCCGGATGGGCGGGCGGCCGTAGCGGATGGCGTTGGTGACCAGCTCGCTGGCGATCAGCTCGGTGGTGAACACGGCGTCCGCCAGGCCCCAGGCGGACAGCTGCTCGTCCACGTACCGGCGGACCCGGGAGACGACGGTCGGCTCGTTGTCCAGTTCCCAGCAGGCCACCCGGTCCCCGTGCAGGGCCCGGGTGCGGGCCAGCAGCAGGGCGATGTCGTCCTCGGAGCGGTGGTCGAGCAGCTCGGTGAGGACCCGGTCGCACACCGAGTCCAGCGGGGACGCGGGGCCTTCGGCCGCCCTCTCCAGCGCCCGGCCGAGGGCGTGGTCGCGGGCCCCGGACGGCCCGTTCGCGCAGAGCGCGAGGAGGCTGCCCTCGGGCAGTTCCGTCTCGACCGTCTCGAAGGGCGGCCCGCCCATGCCCAGCGGCGGACCGGCGGGCACGTCGAGGAAGCGGACGGTGCCGTCCGGGGTCGCCACGGCGGGCGGCGGATGCCCGGCCCGGGCCGCCGCGCACCGGCGGGAGACGGGGTCGTAGACGGCGTACAGGCAGGTGGTGCCGATGCCGCCGGCGGTCTCGGCGGCCGGGTCCGCGCTGCCCTCGTCGGCGGCCAGCCGCAGCACCAGGTCGTCCAGGTGGGTGAGCAGCTCGTCGGGGGGCAGGTCCACGTCGGCCAGGGTGCGCACCGCCGTGCGCAGCCGGCCCACGGCGGCGGAGACGCGGATGCCGTGGCCGGCCACGTCGCCCACGACGAGCGCCACCCGCGCCCCCGACAGCGGGATCACGTCGAACCAGTCGCCGCCCGGACCGGCCCCGGTCGCGGCCGGCAGACAGCGGGTGGCGATCTCCAGGGCGGCCTGAACGGGCGGCGGGTGCGGGAGCAGGCCGTGCCGCAGCGGCGCCGGAGCGCGGGGCGGGGCCTCGGCGCGGGCCCGCTCGACGCAGACGGCGGCCTTGGCGGCGAACTCCTCGGCGAGCCGCACGTCCTCCGGACCGAAGGGCTCCCGCCCGGGGGTGCGGCCGAACAGGGCCACGCCGAGCGGGCCGCCCCCGGTGAGCAGCGGCACCGCCAGCAGGAACCGCGTCCCGGACGCGCGCAGCCACCCGGCGCACGGGTCCAGCGCCGCCCACTCGGCGATGCCCGGTTCCGCCGTGTCGTACAGCAGCGGACGGGCCGTCGCCAGGCACCGGGCGGGCGGCGAGCCGGCCGGGCAGACGACCGCCTCGCCGACGCAGGTGCCCCGGGCCGGCCCGCCGCCCGGGTCCGCGCGCAGGGCGGCCCGGCGCAGCACGACCTGGCCCGGCGGCGGCCCGCCGGCCCCGGAGCGCGGATGGTCCAGCAGGTCGACCGTCATGGCGTCGGCCAGCCGCGGGACGGTGGCCTTGCCCAGTTCCTGGGCGGCGAGGACCTGGTCCGCCGCCCGGACGCGGGCGCCGGGCTCGCCCGCCGGGCGCCGCCGGCCGGCGCCGCCGGGGTCCGGTGGCGGCAGGGACAGGCAAACCGCCCGTACCCGGCCGTCGGCGTCCTTCAGCGGGGTCAGGGCGACGGCCTGGGCGAGGTCCGGACCGAGCCGGCCGCGCGCCTCCTGCGGCCGGCCGGTCTCCAGCGCGGCCCGCATGGACCGCTCGGCCTCCTCGCTCGCGGCGCCGGGCACGATGTGGCCCAGGCGCAGCCCGCGCATCGCGGCCTCGGGCAGGGCGAGGGCGTCCTCCAGCCGGCGGTTGGCCCGCAGCAGGCGCAGGTCGGGGCCGAAGAGAGCCAGTGGAAAGGGGGACTGGAGAAAGGTCCACTCCTCCAGGGGATCGCCCCGGGGCGGCTGCGGCCGGGCCGTCACCGCGCTCACCACGAGCCAGTCGGTGCGCCCGGTGCCGGAGGTCCGGCGGTGGGCGATGACGTCCAGCTCCAGGCGCCGGCCGTCCTGGTGACGCAGCGGGACGGTGCCGTGCCAGCGGCCCTGCCCGGCCAGCGTGCGGCGGGTGGCGGCCGGGTCGGTGACCGGGTCGGTGGCGAGCAGTGCGGCGGCGGGCCGGCCGATCACCGCCGGGGAGTCGTAGCCGAGCAGCCGTCGCGCGCCGTCGCTCCAGCCGGTCAGGATGCCCCGCTCATCGATGGTGGCCGTGGCCGTGTACGTCGACTGTCGCTCCATCGCCGCTCATCTCGCCCTTGCTCGGCAGGCTCTCCTGACCAGCATGATCCCGGACGGGGCGGAGCACCAACGCAGGGCGGCGGCGGGTGGGGACGGCCCACGTCCGCTCCCCGTGCGCGCCGGACGCGCACGGGGTGTGCGCCGGAGCCGCCCCGCCCCCGGCCGGCCCGGGACCGGCCGTCGCCTCAGCCGTTGGCCAGGGCCTGCACCCGGTCCAGGGCGCCGTTGAACTTGTCGTGGTCGCCGACGGTCGGGCCGGAGGAGGTGTACTGCCACATGGTGTAGAACGACCACCCGGCCGGCAGGGTCCCCGGGTCGGTGGCGTAGCGGGCGATCCACAGCGGGTTGTTCGTCGCGAAGCCGCCGTAGTTGCCGGTGCACTGGGTCCACCAGCTGGTGGCCGTGTAGATCACGGCGTAGCGCCCGGTGCGCGCCTTGTAGGTGTTGACGAAGTCGGCGATCCAGCCGACCATCTGGCTCGCGGTCTTGCCGTAACACGCGGCGCCGTACGGGTTCCACTCGATGTCGAGGGCGCCGGGCAGGGTCTTGCCGTCCCCCGACCAGCCGCCGCCGTGGTCGACGAAGTAGTTGGCCTGGGTGGCGCCGCTGGTGGTGTCCGGGGTGGCGAAGTGGTAGGCGCCGCGGATCATGCCCACGTTGTAGGAGCCGTTGTACTGCTGGGCGAAGTACGGGTTCGTGTAGTACGTGCCCTCCGTCGCCTTCGTGTACGCCCAGCGCACCCCGCTGCCCCACAGCGTGGACCAGGCGACGTTGCCCTGGTACGCCGAGACGTCCACGCCCTCGGTCTGGGTGGCGTCGCCGGTGCTCGGGGTGCCGTCCCGGCCGTCGTGGGCGAGGACGCCGATGCCCAGGTAGGCGGAGCCGCGGGCGGGCGTGGCCGCCGCCCGGGCGGAGGTGAGGGGCAGCGTGAGGGAGAGCGCCGCGAGCAGGGCCGTGACCAGGACGGCGAGGGGGCGCGGGCGCAGCGGGCGGGTACGACGGGTGGGACCGGGTCTGAGCACGGTCATGGCGTGCCTCCGGGGTGGGGAGTGGGGGAGCGGGGTGGGGATCGTGGGGGGTGTCCGCCGACCGGCTGGGCGTGGGCATGCCAGTAAGGGCGTGGTAAAGAAGCTACGCACGTAGATGACGGCGTGGAAGGGGGTCCGGACGACGCCGTTGGTCTACGCCTGCGAAATACTGACCGAGCTGCGGCAATGACGACGTGTGACAGAAACTTTCAGGACTGCGAAACCGATCAGGGGTGCTGACGTGCACGAGGACAGAAACAGCGGGGGACTTCACGCCGCCAGCCAGGTGACGCCCAGTGGTGCAGACCAGGAATTCCTGGCGCTGGAACGCGAGTTGACCGTACTGCTGCGGCGCGCCCGGGCCAACCAGGCCGAGATGGCCCGCGAGGTCCACCCCGACCTGGAGTCCTCCGCCTACGGCCTGCTCATCCGGCTGGACGAACTGGGCGGCCAGCGGGCCACCGAACTCGCCGCCTACATCGGCGTCGGCAAGGCCACCATGTCCCGGCAGCTGCGCGCGCTGGAGGAACTCGGCCTGATCGCCCGCGAACCCGACCCGGCCGACGGCCGCGCCTGGCTGGTCACCCTCACCGAGGAGGGCAGCCGCCGCGTCGGCACCGTCCGCGAGGCCCGCCGCGCCCGCTACGTCCGCCAGCTCGCCCACTGGGACCGCCGCGAGGTCGCCGAGCTGGCCCGGCTGCTGCACGGGCTGAACGACGTCATGGCGAAATAGCGGCTCACAGCTCCGCGTACACCACCGTCGCGTCGTCATGCGTCTTGCCCCGCCCCAGGTAGGCCCGCTCCTGACGGTCCGCCGTCTCCAGCTCCCGCACCCGCTCGACCAGCGACCGGGCACCCTCCTTGGCGACCACGTCGAACAGCGCCGTCCAGTCGCCCACGCGGAACGTCTCCGTCCAGCGGGCCGCGCCGTCCGTCAGCGCGGCCAGCGCCCGCACCGCGCGCCGGGGCAGCACACCGGTGACCGCACGGGACGCCACGGCAGGGTCGGCGGCGGCCGTGAAGAAGCCGCCCTCCTTGTTGCGCACGTGCGCGTCGACCAGGGCGTCCGTGGCGAGCGCGGAGCGGGGCAGCCGGGCGAGCCGGTCGTCCACCACCGGGGTCACCTCCCCGCCGGGCCCCCGCAGCAGCAGCGTCGAGTCGCACAGCACCAGGTACTCGACCTCGGCGGCCGACCAGCGGGCCAGGGCGACGGTTGCCTGGGGCGTTCGCGGGTGAGAAAGGTCACAGGTGCCCGCGTGGGCGTCGGCGGTGCGCCGGATCGCCCGCGCGAGAATCTCCGGCAGCGTCAGATCTCGGCCGGAAACGGTCAGTTCGGTCAGCGCCCCGCCCAGTCGCGCGGTGAACCAGGGCACGGAGTGCAGACAGCCCGCGCCGTCGCCCGGCGGCGTCACCCCGTCCAGGACGACCACGCAACCTCCCTGTCCGGAGGCGGGTAGTCCGACACCGGCGAAGTCCTCGTTGGGTCGGGTCGCGTCGCCGGGTTCCGAAACGAGATCAGTGCGCACCCGGTCAGTCTGCACGACCCCTTCACACCGTGCGCCAGGGGCCGGCCGGCCCCGGGGATTTCCCGCGACCTCGCAGGTCAGGCGCCTGATTTGGGCAAGAATGGGACACTCCGGGAAGGCGTGGTGGCGAATATTGCCAAAGCCTGCCGCGCGCGTCCAACCGGCCCGCCGCACCGGAGCCGGACACGCGCCGGAGGAACTTGCCCGCCAACTCCCCTCCGATGTTCACTCCTTCGGGTGGCGGGTCAGGTGATGCGCGGCCCCTGCCCACCGGCGCTGGGAGGGTCGGGAACCATACGAACCGGGTGTACGCACCACTTGGCCCCGAGATGACGGGGTGCCACCCGGGCCCCTGGGTACACGAGTTCAGGAATGCGAGCACCGGTGCAGAAGAAGCGGCCTCGGCGCACAGGCAGTCAGCCGGCCCCCGCGGGGACCGTCCCGCAGACCCCCGTGGGCACCGGCCGCCCCACCCATGTGCGCACCCGGCTGATCGTCGCCGTCGCCGTGGTGGCCGCCGCCGTGGCCGGAGCCGGCGCGCCCGCGCTGCTCACCGTCTCCCGGGACGTCGGCGACAGCCAGGAACTGGTGACGCTCGCCACCCGCACCCAGGACGCGCTCACCCTCGCCCACTCCCTCGCCGACGAACGCGACGAGGTCACCTCCTACGTCGCGGCCGGCCGTCCCAAGTCCAAGGCGCCCGCCGAGGACCGCAGCGCCCGCGTGGACCGGCAGGCCGGGGAACTGCGGGCCGACCCCGACCTCCCGGGCCGCCTGCGCACCGCCCTCGACGGCGTCGACAAGGCCCGCCGGGCCGCCCTCACCGGCCGCACCGACGCCCTCCGGACCCACCAGGCCTACTCGGCGGCGATCACCGAACTGCACCGGCTCGCCGAGCGGCTGGCCGAGATGATGCCCCCGCGGGCCGGCAGCGGCGCCCACGCCCTCGCCGAACTGGACTCGGCCGTCCAGCAGTCCGCCGCCGCCCGCGGCCTGCTGCTGGCCGCGCTGAACGTCCCCTCCCACGACCGGACGGTCATCGACCCCGTCACCGGCCTGCCCACCACCTCCACCACCGGCAGCGACGCGGAGCGCAAGCAGCGCGACGCGCTCACCGCCGCCGCCCAGCAGGCCCGGCTGCGCGCCGACGCGGCCCTCGCCGGCTTCCGCGCGACCGCCCCCGAGGCGGCCGTCGACTCCTACGACTCCACGGTCACCGGAGCCGAGGTCAACTCGGCCGAGAAGTACCTGGCCACGTTCACCGGCCGGCCGGCCCTCGCCGACGGCGAACCGAAGGTCGGCGTCAAGAAGCTGGACGCGGCCCTGTCCGCCCGCGTCGACCTGATGCGCGGCGCCGAGTCCGCGCTCTACGACCACCGCACCAAGGACCTGGAGAAGCTCCGGGACGACGACGTCACCGCGCTGGAGATCCGCGTCGCCGTCCTCGGCGTGCTGCTGCTGGTCGCGGTCGGCATCGCCACCGCCATGGCCCGCAGCCTGACCCGCCCGCTGTCGGTGCTGCGCCGCGGCTCGGCCCGGCTGGCCGAGGCCGAGGACCCGGCGGCCCAGGACCCGATCGCCTTCACCGGCCGCAACGACGAGTTCGCCCAGGTGGTGCGCTCGGTCAACGCCCTGCACGCGCACGCCGCCGCCCTGCACGAGCGGGTGGCCACCCTGGAGACCGACCGCAAGCACCTGGTGGGCCAGCGCCAGAAGATGGCCGACGCCCGCGAGGAACTGCGCGCCGAACTCGCCGAGTCCGCCGCCCAGCTGGAGCGGCTGCGCACCAGCATCGGCTCCACCTTCGTCAACCTGGCCCTGCGCACCCTCGGCCTGGTCGAGCGCCAGCTCGCGGTCATCGAGGGCCTGGAGGAGCGGGAACAGGACCCCGAGCGCCTGTCCACCCTGTTCAAGCTGGACCACTTCGCCACGGTCATGCGCCGGCACAGCGAGAACCTGCTGGTCCTCGCCGGCACCGAGCACGTCCAGCAGCACCCCGGCCCGGTGCCGCTGGTCGACGTGGTCCGCGCGGCGGTCAGCGAGATCGAGCGCTACGAACGCGTCCGCATCGCCGCCCTGCCCCCGCACGCGCACCTGGCCGGGTTCGCCGCCGACGACCTCTCCCACCTGCTGGCCGAACTGATGGAGAACGCCACCTCCTTCTCCCCGCCGGACCTGCCGGTGGAGGTCTCCGGCTGGCTCCTGGAGTCGGGCGAGGTCATGCTCTCCGTCCAGGACGAGGGCATCGGCGTGGCCGAGGAGCGCCTGGCCCGCCTCAACGCCCGCCTCGGCGACTTCGATCCCCGGTCGCTCTACGACCAGGAGGACGCCGACGGTCTCGGCCTCGGCCTGTACGTCGTCGCCCGCCTCGCCCACCGCCACGGCGTCCGGGTCCAGCTGCGCGAGCAGAAGCAGGGCGGCACCGCGGCGGTCGTGGTCCTGCCGGCCCAGCTCCTCGCCGAGGCCCCGCCGGCGACCCTCCCGCCGGCGAACGCGTCCGGCAGCACCACGGGTACGTACACCCTCCCGGGTGCCGACGCGGAGGCCAACTCCAACGTCCTGCGGGCCCGCACCAAGGACCCGCTGGTGGCCCTGGCCGAACAGGCCGTACGGGACACCCACGAACAGGCCACCCCGTCCGCCGGGACCGCGGAGACCCGCCCCAAGCCGGCGGAGAGCCCCGCCGAGACCACGATGGAACTCCTCCTGCCGACACCTCAGGAGGAGCCGGCGCGGCGGGAGGACGCGACGGAACCGGAGGAACCGGCCGGCACCCCGACTTCGTCGCCCACGGCCCCGCCGGCCGCCGACGGCGAGGACGCCCCGCAGGGGCCGCCCGCGGCCGGCGACGAGACCCGCACGGGCGGCACGGGCGGGAGCCCGGACGCCGCCGGAGGCGAAGCCGACGCGCACGCACCGGCCGGGGCCCCGCGGACGGACGCCGAGGAGCGGCTCACCAGCAAGGGTCTCCCCAAGCGCACGCCCAAGATCACCGCCCCCGCCGCCCCGGCCCGCCGGCAAGGCACCCGCGTCGACGCCGAGGCCCTGCGCCGCAGGCTCGGCGGCTTCCGCAACGGCGCCGAGGCCGGCTACCGCGACGTAGAGGCGGAGATCGCCGAGAAGACGGCCGGCCACCGGCGGCCGACCAGCTACGCACACGCCGAAGAAGCCACGGGGGGCACAGCCGAGGAGGCAAGCAGTTGACCGCGCCCACAACCTACGGACTGAGCAGTGAAGCCCGTAACCTGCACTGGCTGCTGACCAACCTGGTCGAGGAAGTACCCGGCATCCAGTCCGTCGCCGTGGTCTCCTCGGACGGACTGCTGCTGCTGTCGTCCGACCCGGCGCACACGGAGCAGTCCCGTGCGGCCCGCCCGGCGAAGGGCCCGCGCGGCTCCTCCGCCGACCTCGCCACCATCGTCTCCGGCATCGGCAGCCTCACCGTGGGCGCCGCCCGGCTGCTGGAGTTCGGCGGGGTCAAGCACACCATGATCGCGATGGACGAGGGCAGCCTGTTCGTGATGTCGATCAGCGACGGCTCGCTGCTCGGCGTGCACGGCAGCGCCGAGTGCGACATGAGCGTCGTGGCGTACCACATGGCGCTGTTCGTGGGCCGTGCCGGGCATGTCCTGACGCCCGAACTCCGCAGCGAGCTGCGGAAATCCATGGAGTCCGAGTCGACGGGGAGCACCCGGTGACCGGCCCCGCGAACAAGCCCGGGAAGCAGCGGCTGCCGGTACGCGGCGGCGACCGCAAACCCGCCCGCGTCCGCCCCTACTCGCTCACCGGCGGCCGTACCCGCTTCGGCCACGTCCTCCTCGTGGAGACGTTCGTGGCCGCGCTGGAGGCCCCGGAGGAGCGCAAGGAACTGACACAAGGCTCGCAGGGCGCCCCGGGCATGCCCGAGATGCGGGCCATCGTCGAACTCTGCCGCCGTATGCGCACGGTGGCCGAAATCGCCGCGCTGCTGAAGATGCCGCTCGGCGTGGTCCGCGTCCTCCTGAGCGATCTCGCGGACCAGGGAAAGATCCGTGTGTACGGCACCGGAACCGGTCACGGCACCGGCCGCCCGGACCGCGCGCTGCTGGAAAGGGTGCTGAGTGGACTCCGCCGTCTCTGACGCCACCGCCGCCTTCGGGGGACCGTCCCTCGCCGCCTCCTTCGCCGAGCCGGACGAGGACCTGAAGGCCTGGCAGACCGACCGCACGCGCGCTCCCATCGCGACGAAGATCGTGGTGGCGGGCGGCTTCGGCGTCGGCAAGACCACCCTGGTCACCTCCGTCTCGGAGATCACGCCCCTGCAGACCGAGGCGCTGATGACCGAGGCCAGCGAGGGCACCGACGACCTGTCGGCCACACCGGGCAAGCTCACCACCACCGTGGCCATGGACTTCGGCCGCATCACGCTCGACGACGACCTGGTGCTCTACCTGTTCGGCACGCCGGGCCAGCAGCGGTTCTGGTTCATGTGGGACGACCTGGTGCGCGGCGCGATCGGCGCCGTCGTCATGGCCGACACCCGCCGGCTGAAGGACTGCTTCCCCGCGCTGGACTACTTCGAGAGCTGCGGGCTGCCCTACGTCGTCGCGGTCAACCACTTCGACGGCAGCGAGCGGTTCGAACCGGAGGACGTCCGGGAGGCGCTGACGATACCGGCGCACATCCCTGTCATGATCATGGACGCGCGACGGCGGTTCTCGGCCATCGAGACCCTCCTGGCCCTCGTCGGCCACGCGCTGGACGAAACCCCCGAGTAGTCCGGTCCCAGCCCCCGTAGGAGACACCACCGCATGCGGAAGATACTCGTCGTCGGAGCCGGCCAGTCCGGCCTCCAGCTCGCCCTCGGCCTGCAGTCGCACGGCTACGAGGTCACCCTGATGTCGAACCGGACCGCGGACGAGATCCGCACCGGCCGTGTCATGTCGACGCAGTGCATGTTCCACACGGCACTCCAGCACGAGCGCGACCTGCAGCTGAACTTCTGGGAGTCCCAGGCCCCGAAGATCGAGGGACTCGGCGTCTCGGTCGCCGCGCCCGGCTCGCACGACCCGGGCCCCACCCAGCGGGCCATCGACTGGGTGGGCAGGCTGGACGGGTTCGCGCAGTCGGTGGACCAGCGGGTGAAGATGGCCGGCTGGATGGAGACCTTCGCGCAGCGCGGCGGCCAGCTGGTCATCCACGGCGCGGCCGTCGGCGACCTGGACTACTTCTCCCGCACCTACGACCTCGTCCTGGTCGCGGCCGGCAAGGGCGAGCTGGTGTCGATGTTCGCCCGCGACCCCGAGCGCTCCCCGTACGCCGAGCCGCAGCGGGCGCTGGCGGTGGCGTACGTGCACGGCCTTGGCCCGCGTCCGGAGCACCCGGAGTTCGACGCGGTCCGCTGCAACCTGGTCCCCGGCGTCGGCGAGCTGTTCGTCATGCCGACCCTGACCCTCTCCGGGCGGGCCGACATCCTGTTCTGGGAGGGCATACCCGGCGGCCCGCTCGACGCCTTCCGGGGCGTCAAGGACCCGGCCGAGCACCTCTCCCTGACCCTGGAACTCATGGAGAGGTTCACGCCCTGGGAGTACGCGCGGGCCACCAAGGCCGAACTGACCGACGCGGGCGGCACGCTGGCCGGGCGCTACGCCCCGACCGTGCGCAACCCCGTCGGCCGGCTGCCCTCGGGCGGTCTCGTCCTGGGCGTGGCCGACGTGGTCGTGGCCAACGACCCGATCACCGGCCAGGGCTCCAACTCGGCGTCCAAGTGCGCGGCGGCCTATCTGGCGTCGATCCTGGAGCGCGGCGACAAGCCCTTCGACGAGGAGTGGATGCGGGCCACCTTCGACCGCTACTGGGCCACCGCGCAGCACGTCACCAAGTGGACCAACGCCATGCTGGCCCCGCCGCCGGAGCACGTGCTGAACCTCATCGGCGCGGCCGGCTCGCTCCAGCCCGTGGCGGACCGCTTCGCCAACGCGTTCAACGACCCGTCCGACTTCGAGGACTTCTTCTACGACCCGGAGAAGACGGCCGCCTACCTGGGGTCGCTCACGGAAGCCTGATGGTTTTGTCCCCTTTTGACACCTGATACCGGCGGAGGGACGCTGGGACAGGTGTGCAGGGGGGACAAGCCATGGAGGAGTTTCCATGAATGGTCGTCGTGTACGCCTGGCGGTTCTGGCACCCCTGGCGGTGTCGTCGCTCGCGTTGGGGTCGGTGACGTTGTCCGCCTCGACAGCGGCGGCGGCATCGCCCACCTGCGGCGTCAGAAGCACCGAGAACCCGAAGAACCTGCTCGTCAGCGGCAAGGACTTCAAGCCGAACAAGGCCGTGGCCGTCGAGTCGGGCAGCGGTGCCGAGGGCAGCGTGAAGGCGGACGCCAGTGGCGGCTTCTCCCTGACGGTCACCGACGCGAGCGGCACCGTCAGCGCCCAGCAGATCGGCGGTCCCGAGGTCAAGTGCGGTACGGCCGAGGAGGGGGAGCAGAAGAACGCCAAGGAGCAGTACAACGAGGGCTTCGACAAGGGGTTCGCGGCCGTGAAGCGGAGCTGCAGCGCGCAGGACGAGCAGCAGGGGCTCGTGGCCGTGGACGAGAACTTCAAGCAGGGGTTCAAGGAGGGGGCGAAGCAGGCGCGCGACCAGTTCTGCGACTAGGGCGCGGCCGTCACTCCGGCGCCGGCTCCGGCCGGACCGCGCCGAGCACCGGGTGGGACGCGAGCGGTGAGACCTTCACCCTCCCGCCCGGTCTCGGCGCCTGGACGACCTTCCCGTCCCCCACGTACATCGCCACGTGGGTCGCGTCGGGGAAGTACACCACCAGGTCTCCCGGGCGCAGCCGGCGCAGCGGGACCCTGGTCAGCCGGGCCCACTGCTCCTGGCTGGTGCGCGGGACCGCGACACCCGCCCGGGACCAGGCCTGTGAGGTCAGTCCCGAGCAGTCGTAGGCGTCCGGGCCCGCCGCGCCCCACCGGTAGGGCTTGCCGACCTGGTCCAGCGCGTAGCGGACCGCGCGCTCGGCGGCCGGGGCGGCGGGGGCGCCGGCCGCCGGGGCCGCGGGGCGTTCGTCGGGCAGGGCGCCCGCCGCGGTCAGTTCGCGCTGGGCCTCGGCGATCCCCTGCTCCTCCAGCCGGGCCACGGCCGCGAGCTGGTCCGGGGTGAGGGTGGCCAGCACGCGTTCCACGTCGGCCAGTCTCCTTCGGACGTCGTCGCGCTGCCCCTTCTGCCGGGCGGCCAGGCCGAGCCGGGTGTCCAGGGCCTTCCGGGCCGCGCGGGCCAGGGCGTCCTGGCGCCGCTCGGCGACGGTCAGCCGGGCCACCGTACGGGCCCGTTCGCGCGCCAGCTCCCCGATGACGTGCCCCTCGTCCAGCGCGTGCTGCGGATCGCGCGCGAGCAGGAGGCGGACGTAGGGGCCGAGGCCGCCGCCGCTCTGGTACTGCTGCCGGGCCAGTCGGCCGGCGTCCAGCCGCGTGGTCCGCAGGGCCAGCCGGGCGCGGGCGAGTTCCCCGTCCAGCCGGGCCACCTCGGCGCGCTGCCGCTCCAGCTGCTCCGTGGTGGCGTTGTAGGTCTCGGTGGCCTGCTCGGCCTGCCGGTACAGCCGCTGAAGGTCCGTCAGCAGCCGCGCCACGGAGGGCTGTGCGCCGGGCGCGGCCGGGTCCGGCCGCGCGTCGGGTACGGCCAGGGACGGCCGTGGGTCCGGTACGGCCGCGGCGGGCACGGGTGCGAGGACGGCCTGGGCCGCCACCGCGGCCGTACCGGCCAGACGCAGGAGCACTGCTGACACGCCATCACCTCCGGCGCGGGGAGGGCGGTCCCTCCGCCTCCCGTCGCACGGTGATAATCAGACGTGTCGGCACACAATATGCGGGAAGCCTGCGCGATTCGGCGCACCGCTTTCACTCGTTCGTGTCACCCGGCTTGCCGGATCGCGGGGCATCCGGCGGGGGAGCGGACGCGGCGGCCGGCTTGGACCAGGGCCACCTGAGCCGTCCGCCGGAGGTGTCGGCGGGGTCGTACCGGTACTTCCAGCCCCGCACCAGCCCGAGCCGCCGGCTGTGCCCGCGCGGCTCGCGCCGGTAGACCAGCACCGTGGGCCGGCCGCCGTCCGGGTCCGGGACGGGGATGCGGTACGTCTTCGGGGGGTGCCCGGTGGGGCCGAGCAGGACGGGCAGCACGCGCCCGTCCATGGGGCCGCCCTCGAAGGGGGTGTCCTGGCTCTTCACGGGGCCGGTACCCGGCCGTCCTCGGAGAGCGTGGCGACGAGCGCCGCCGTCTGCGGATCGCGGCCCGCCGTGACCGTGAGGACGGCCACGAACTGCTCCACCAGCCAGTCCCGCAGCTCCGCGGGCGGCGGCTGTTTGTCGTTGTCCAGCCAGATCAGGGAGGCCGCCTCCACGGCCGCGATCCACATGCGCACGGTCATCCGCAGCGGCCGGCCGGGGTCGCGGACCTCCAGGTGCTGGTAGATGTGGTCGGCGGCGGACCGGCGCACCCCGTCCACGATGGCGGTGGTGCGCTTGGTCTCCACCACGCTGCCGCCCTGGAGCAGCGCGCTGAAACCGGTGTCGTGCTGGTCGACGAAGGCCAGATAGCGGTCGAGGACACGGGACAGGCGGGACAGCGCGGACGTCTCGTGGGGCTCGTCGAAGCACTGGTTCAGCTGCTCGGCGGCCGACCCGAGCGCGGCCTCGTAGAGCTGCTGCTTGCCGCCCGGGAAGTAGCGGTACACCAGGGGACGCGAGACTCCGGCCGCCTCCGCCACGTCATCGAGGGACACATCCTCGGGCGCGCGGTGCGCGAAGAGCGAGAGCGCGGCGTCGAGGAGCTGGCTTCGTCGCTCCTCGACGCTCAGGCGGCGGTATGCGGGGGTGGCCGACGGGGTCATGGCGGTCAGCCTAACCGCCGGGGTGGGGCCGCCATGCGGCGCACGCGGGCGGCGGGGGGCACTCGCGCCGTGCTCCGCGCCCCCGGGCGGGGTGCCGGGGCTACGCCAGGAGACCCGACGACCTCCACAGCCGGCGCCCCACGCCCCGCAGGACACCGATGTCGTCCAGGAAATCGGTCAGCCGCTTGGCACCCGTCTGCATGATCTCGCGGCGGTGCCCGCTCGCCTTCACCTGGGCCATCGCCTCGCGCTTGTCCAGACCCACGTTCGTGTACACCTCCGGGTTGACGAACGCGACCGAGAACACCCGGGCGAACTCGCCCGAGGTGACCCGGGTGAACTCCTGCGACCACTTCGGCGCGGTCACCATCTGGCGCCGCAGCTCCTCACGGGCGTACCGGACGTGCCGGGCCTCCTCCACCACGTGGATCCGCGTGACGCCCCGGATCAGCGGCTGGACCCGCTCGTCGGGGAAGGTCAGCCGCTGCATCCAGTCGAGGACCTCCTCGCCGAGCAGCGTGGCGGTGAAGGAACCGGGCGTGGTCGAGATCGTCTTGAACAGCCGGCCCAGGTTCTGGTGGGTCCGGCTCACCGGGTACCAGGGGGTGTCGCCGTGCGATATCAGGCGCGCGAACATCTTGGAGTGCCGGCACTCGTCCTCGATCTCGGTGAGGGCGTACCGCACGTGCGCGCTCGTCGCCGCCTTGTCGTAGATGTGCCGGACCAGCAGTTGCATCAGGATCAGCTCGAACCAGATGCCGAGCGAGGCCAGCGCCGCGGCCTCGTGCTGGGAGAGCAGGATGCGCTGCTCCTCGCCCATCCGCCGCCACATCGGGGTGTCGTACAGCGAGACCAGCTCCGGCGGCCAGAACCACTTGCCCTCCTCGAAGGGCGCGTCCCAGTCCAGCTCCTTGTCCGGGTCGAAGGAGTGCTTGGCGGAAGAGGCGAGCAGCCGTTCGGCCACTTGTTCCCGGTCCTTGAGCAGGCCGAGCGCGTCGCGCAGCCCGTCCAGCGCGTCCGCTTCCGTCAGGGTCGTCATGGCTCCCTCACCTCGTTACCCGGGGGTAGTCGTCCTGTTCTTATAAGACTCCCTGTCAGTAAGGTCGTCAATCCCCCGCGCCGGACTTGTTGGCACGGCATCCCGGCGTAAGCCTGGGGAGTATGCGGACCCATGACCTGTACGCCGACGATCCGGGAGACTCCCCCTGGCAGGTGCCCGCCACCGGTGCGGCCCGGTTCACCTGGGAGTACGACGACGGACGCGACCGTCTGCTCGCCCTGTACCAGAAGGGCAAGGACAAGCAGTGGGACGGGCGGACCCGCATCGAATGGGACCTGGAGGTGGACCCGTACGACCCCCTCGGCACACCCGAGGAGGCCATGTCCCTGTACGGCACCCGTCATTGGGACAAGCTCTCCGAACAGGACAAGGGCGAACTGCGCCGGCACTACGCCTCCTGGCAGTTCAGCCAGTTCCTGCACGGCGAGCAGGGTGCGATGATCTGCGCGGCGCGGATCGTGGAGTCGGTGCCCGACCTGGACGCCAAGTTCTACTCCGCGACCCAGACCATGGACGAGGCCCGGCACGCCGAGATATACGGCCGCTTCCTGCACGAGAAGGTCGGCCTGCTCTACCCGGTCAACGACGACCTCCGGGCGCTGCTCGGCGACACCCTGCGCGACAGCCGCTGGGACATGCCCTGCCTGGGCATGCAGGTGCTGATCGAGGGCCTGGCGCTGGCCGCCTTCGGTATGATCCGGGACACCACGGACAAACCGCTGCCGCGACAGATCCTGACCTACGTCATGCAGGACGAGGCCCGGCACGTGGCCTTCGGCCGGATGGCACTGCGCGACTACTACCGGCAGCTCACGGACGCCGAACTGCGCGAGCGCGAGGAGTTCGTCATCGAGGGCTGCCATCTGATGCGCGACCGGCTGCGCGGGGTGGAGGTGCTGGAGAACTTCGGCATCCCGCGGGCCGAGGCGGCGCGGATCAGCGAGGACTCCGCGTTCCTGCGGCTGTTCCGCAAGCTGCTGTTCAGCCGGATCGTCCCCTGCGTCAAGGACATCGGCCTGTGGGGCGGGCGCCTTCGGCGGGCCTACGCGGACATGGGCGTCTTCGAACTCGGCGACTTCGACCTGGACCGGCTGATGGCGCAGGACGAGGAGTCGGCCGACCGGCTGGACGCCGAACGCTTCGCCGCGGAGGAACGGGAACGGGTGGCGGAGGTGGAGGCGGCGATCGAGTCGGGCACGACGGAGGACTGACCGGGCGCCCGGGAGGCGGCGGTCCGGCGCCGGGTCACGCGGGACGCGGTGCCGGGCGGGTCGCCGGGGTGCAGTAGCGTGCTGGCGTGTCCATGCCTCCGTCGCAGCCGCCGCCGTACCCGGGGCCCTACGGCCAGCAGCCCCCGCAGGCCGCCCCCGGCCCGTACGGCTCGCCGTACCCCCAGCAGGCGCCCCCTCCGCAGCAGCAGCCGTACCCCCCGCAGCAGTCGTACCCCCCGCAGCCGTACCCGGGCGGGCAGCCCTACCCGCCGCAGCAGCCCTACCCCGGCTGGGGCGTGCCGCCCATGGTGCCGCCGCCGAGGAAGCGCCGGATCGGGCTGGTGCTCGGCATCGTGGGCGGAGTCGTCACGGTCGTCGTCGCCGGTCTCGTGGTGCTCGGCATGGTGGCCGACAGCGGTTTCCCGGCGGCGCGGAACAAGCTGGTCCTGCCGCACAGCCTGCTCGACGGCGAGTACACCCTCGCCGAGGACCTCTCCGGCACCGAGGGCAAGGGGATCGAGGACGAGGCCGACGGCGCCTGGGACGCCAGGGACGTCCACGCCACCGTCGGCCGCTACAGCCCGCCCGGCGACGACTCCCGGGCCATGCTGCTCGTCTCCGGCATGTACGGCCGGTTCAAGAACACCCCCGCGATCCGCCGCGGCCTGCTCAAGGGCGCCGCCGAGGCCGACGGCGTCACCGTGGAGCAGCCCGCGCGGGACGTCACCCCGTCCGGCGCCGCCACCTCCGTCAGCTGCCAGGTGCTCACCCAGAAGAGCGCCGCGGTCACCCTGACCTACGGCGTCTGCGCCTGGGCGGACGGCAACACCGCGGCCGTCGTCGGCAACGTCGACCGCTCCGTGCGGGACCCCGCCGACGTGGACCTCCAGGAGGCCGCCCGCACCACCCTGCGGATCCGCTCCGAGATGCGGCGGCCCGCCGGCTGACCCGCGCTCACCCGCCGAGCACGGCCCGCATCACCTCGCGCGCGATCGGGGCCGCGACGCCGTTGCCGCTGATCTCGCCCCGGTCCGCCGACGCGTCCTCCACCACCACCGCGACCGCCACCTGCGGCTCCGGGGCGTCCTCGGACTTCGCCCAGGAGACGAACCAGGCGTACGGCACCCCCGTGTTGCCGACCCCGTGCTGTGCCGTGCCGGTCTTGCCGCCGACCAGCACACCGGGCAGGGACGCGTTGGTGCCGGTGCCCTCCCGGACCACCCCGGCCATCAGCTCCGCGAGCCGCGCCGCGGTGGCCGGCCGCATCACCTGCCGGCCCGGCCGGGCCCCGCTCCCGGACAGGGGCTCGCCGCCGTGCCGGGTGGTCCGCTCCACCAGGTACGGCGGACGCAGCACACCGCCGTCCGCGACCGCCGCCGCGACCATCGCCATCTGCAACGGCGTGGCCCGCGTGTTGTACTGCCCGATCGAGGACAGCGCGAGCTGCGCCCGGTCCACCCGGGTGTCGAAGGTGCTGGGCGCCACGGAGAAGGGCACGCGCACCTCGGCGTCGTTGAACCCGAACGCCTGCGCCATGGCCACCATGTCCCGCGCCCCCACGTCCACGCCCAGCTTGGCGAAGACCGTGTTGCAGGACCACTCGAAGGCGTCCCGCACCGAGGCGTCCGCACAGCCGTCGCCCTCGTTGGTCAGCCGCGTGGTGGTGCCGGGCAGCCGGTAGGGATCGGGGGAGTCGGTGCGCTCGTCCAGGTCCGTGACCACGCCCGCGTCCAGCGCCGCCGCCGCGGTGACCACCTTGAACGTCGACCCCGGCGGATACGTCTGCCGGACCGCCCGGTTGAGCATCGGCTTCTCCGGATCGTGGTTGAGCCGGGCCCACGCCGCCGTCACCGCCTCGTTGTTGCCCGACAACTCCGCCGGGTCGTACGACGGGCTGGTCACCAGTGCCAGGATCCGGCCCGTGGCCGGCTCCACCGCGGCCACCGCGCCCTTGCGCCCGGCCAGCCCCCGGTACGCGGCCTCCTGCGCCCGCCGGTCCAGGGTGGTCACCACGTCACCGCCCGGAGCGCGCCCCCGTGTAGCGTCGCGCCACAGCGGCAGCGGCGCGAGCAGCGGATCGGTGCCGGACAGTACCCCGTCCTCGGTGTGCTCCAGGAACGTGGTGCCGTACTTCTGTGAGGAGAACCCGGTGACCGGCGCGTACAACGGGCCGTCCGCGTAGGAGCGTTCGTACCGCAGCTGCTCGCCGGTGTCCACCGACCCGGTGACCGGCCGGCCGTCCACCAGGACGTCCCCGCGCGGCTGCTGGTAACGGGCGATCACGGCCCGCCGGTTGGCCGGGTTGCCGTCGTACTCCCGGGACCGCACGACCTGCACCCGGGCCGCGTTGGCCAGCAGCGCCGCCAGCAGCAGCGCGCAGAACGCGCGGGCGTGCCGGATGTACCGCGCCATCGGCCGCCCGCCCTCGGGCAGCGAGCCGTACTCGCTCATGGCGCCTCCCGGCCGTCGTACTGGCTGCGCGCCGAATCGCTCACCCGGACCAGCAGCGCCACGATCGCCCAGTTGGTGACCACCGACGAGCCGCCCTGGGCGAGGAACGGCATCGCCATGCCGGTCAGCGGGATCAGCCCGGTCACCCCGCCCGCGATCACGAACACCTGGAGCGCCACGATCGAGGCGAGCCCCACCGCGAGGAGCCGGCCGAACGGCTCGCGCAGCGCCAGCCCCGCCCGGTAGCCGCGCTCCACCAGCAGCGCGTACAGCAGCACGATCGCCGCGAGCCCCGCGAGTCCCAGCTCCTCCCCGGCCGTCGCCAGGATGAAGTCCGACTTGGTCGCGAAGCCGATCAGGATGGAGTGCCCGAGCCCGAGCCCGGTGCCCAGGATCCCGCCGGCCGCGAAGGCGAACAGGGACTGGGCGAGCTGGTTGGGGCCCCGCCCGGCCTCGATGGTGGCGAACGGGTGCAGCCAGTCCTCGATCCGCCCGCCCACGTGCGGCTCCAGCCGTCCCACCGCGACGGCGCCCAGCACGGCGAGCAGCAGCCCCACCGCGATCCAGCCGGTGCGCCCGGTGGCCACGTACAGCAGCACCACGAACAGCCCGAAGAACAGCAGCGAGGTCCCGAGGTCCCGCTCGAGCACCAGCACGCCCACACTCACCAGCCAGATCGTCAGGATCGGCCCGAGCACCCGGCCGGTCGGGAACTGCAGCCGCCACAGCCGGTGCCCGGTGTACGCCAGCGCGCTGCGGTTGGCGGCCAGATAGGCGGCGAAGAACACCGCGAGCAGCACCTTCGCGAACTCGCCGGGCTGGATGGAGAACCCGGCGATCCGGATCCAGATCCGGGCCCCGTTGACCGCCGGGAACAGGATCGGCAGCGCCAGCAGGGCGAGGGCGGCCACCACACAGACGTACGCGTACCGCTGGAGCACCCGGTGGTCCCGCAGCACCAGCACGACACCGATGAACAGGCCGACACCCAGCGTGGACCACACCAGCTGGGTCGGGGCCGCCCGGTCGCCCGGCGTCTCCAGGTCCAGCCGGTAGATCAGGACCAGCCCCAGCCCGTTGAGCAGCACCCCGATGGGCAGCGGCAGCGGATCGGCGTACGGCGCCCGGATGCGCACCGCGATGTGGGCGAACAGGGCGAGCACCCCGAGCCCGGCGCCGTATCCGACGGCACCCGGCGGTACGGTCCCGGACCGGGCCAGCCCCACCGCGCAGTAGCCGTACACGGACAGCAGGACGGCCAGCACGAGCAGGGACAGCTCGACGCCCCGGCGCCGGGGAAGACGCACGGCGCGCGCGGGAGCGGGTACCGCCGCCAGGGTGCTTCCGGCCTTCGTCATGCCCGGAACCTACCGAAAGGTGAAGTCTTGTGCCCCTTGTTCGGTGGCCGGGCGCGCCCCGGGGCGAGCGCCCGACGAGCGCCGGGCGGCATCGACACGCGGCTCCGCCGCGTGGGCGCGCCCGGCCCCACACGACGGAGGGCCCGGAAACCCCCGCGGTCCCGGGTTCACTCGCCCCCGGGCAGCCACAACGTCGCCACCGCGCCCCCGTCCGCCGCGTTCCCGAAGCCCAGCGCGGCGCCCAGCACCTCCGCCTGCCCCACCGCGATGGTCAGCCCCAGCCCGTGCCCGGTCGCCCCGCCCTCCGTGCGGAACCGCTGCGGCCCGTGGGCCACCAGGTACTCCGGATACCCGGCCCCGTGATCCCGCACGGTCACCACCGGCCCGTCCACGGTCAGCACCACCGGAGGCGCCCCGTGCCGGTGAGCGTTGGCCACCAGGTTCCCCAGCACCCGCTCCAGCCGCCGCCGGTCGGTCTCCACCCGGACGTCCCGCTCCACGCGCACCTCGGTGTCGGTGCCCGAGGCCCGTACCACCCGCTCGGCCAGCGCGCCGAGGGCCTCCGTGCCGAGCTCCAGCCGCTCCCGCCCGGTGTCCAGCCGGGAGATCTCCAGCAGGTCCTCGGTGAGGGTGCGCAGCGCCGCCACCCGGTCCCGCACCAGCTCCGTCGGACGGCCCGGCGGCAGCAGCTCGGCCGCCGCGTGCAGCCCGGTCAGCGGAGTGCGCAGCTCGTGCGCCACGTCCGCGGTGAACCGCTGCTCGCTCAGCAGCTTGCCCTGCAACGAGGCCGCCATCGAGTCCAGCGCGGCGGCCACCGCGGCGACCTCGTCGGGCGGCCGGGACGGGTCCTTCGTACGGGGGTCGTTCACCCGGGCGTCCAGATCACCCGCGCTGATCCTGCGCGCCACCCGCGCGGTGCCGTGCAGCCGCCGGGTCACCCGGGTCACCGCGAACACGCCCACCAGCACGGTCGCGCCGATCGCCAGCCCCGACGACCACACGATCGACCGGTCCAGACCGGCGATCGTGCGGGACTGCTGCGAGTAGTCGACCGCCACGCCCAGCGCCCGGTGCCCGGCCACCGGCCCCGCCGCCCACATGGCCGGGCGCCCCCGGTAGACCGCGACCATCGTGCCGCGCTGCCCGGCCACCGCCAGCCGCCGCAGCTCCGGGGGCAGCTCCGCGGGCTCCACCCGGGCGCCCGGGAGCAGCCTGTCCCCGGCCTCGTACGCCTCGGTGGCGTCCGCCAGCCGGGACAGCGCCAGGTCACGGGCCTGGCCGACGGTCTGGTCGGTCACCGAGACATGCACCAGCACACCCAGCAGCGCGGCCAGCGCGCAGCACATCACCGTCATGAACGCGGCGGCCTTGACGGCGAGCGCCCCGGACCAGTGCGGCAGCGTGGGCCTCATCGCGCACCCGGGGAGGCCGAGGGGGACGGGGACGGCTTCCCCTTGCCGTGCCGCCCGTCGCCGACGTGCAGGTACTCGTCGCGGGAGAACACCATCGCGCGCTGGCCCGGGTCCCACACCCAGGTGGTGCGGTACTCGTAGCCGGAGGTGTCGGCGGGGGAGCGCTCGATCAGCGCCCGCCCGGCCAGCTCCACCCCGGTGAGCGCGTCGTTGTCGGCCAGCACCTGCACCAGCCGGCGCCCCTCGACGGTGTAGACCCGCACCGCCGTCTGGTTGGTCGGGTACAGCCGGAAGCCGAGCGTCAGATCCGCCCGGCCGTCCCCGGTCAGGTCCCGGTAGTACGGCTTGAGCAGCGGACAGCGGGCCCGCTGTCCGCCCGGCCGGCACTGCCGCATCCGGTCCACCGTCGCGTGGTACGCCCCCTTGGGCCCGTAGTCGCCCGGGTGCGCCGCCAGCTCCGCCTCGACGACGTCCACCGGATCCACCTTCCGTACGCCGCCGGCGGGCACCGTGACGCCCTTGACGGTCTCCCGGGTCGACACGGCGTACGGATAGGCCGGGCTGGACGCCGGCCTGAGGTCCGGCCACAGCCGGGCGGGGCTGACGGCGGTCGTGGTGGGCCCGGCGCCGCGCAGCCCGCCGGTGTCCCCGCAGGCCGACACCGTCGCGGACAGCAGGACGACGGCGGCCAGGGAGAGGGCGGTACGCGCGGAACGACGGGCTGGCATCCCTACATTCTGACGGAAGTCTGCTTTGTACTGCTTCGCGCGCCGGGCACGAGGGGACGGGGAGCTACTCGGCCAGCTCCTCCAGCAGCCGCACGGTCGCCAGCCCCGTCCGCAGGTACTCCACGAACAGCTCGTTGTGCAGCGCCCACGCCGAGCGCCGGGCCCGGATCAGCTGGATCGCCTGGTCGGCCGTGTCACCCCGCTGGACCAGCGCGTGCGCGACGACCAGCCCCGAGCGGTTGTACCCGTGGTAACAGCGCACGAGCACCCGGCGGCCGGCCTCCAGCGCCTCGTTCACCGCCCGGGCCAGCCGGATCACCCCGGCCAGCTGCGTGCCGTCCAGCGGTCCGTCCGGTATCGGCCACACATGGTGCTCCACGCCCGGATCGGGCCCGTACCCCGGCAGCCGCAGCAGCGTCTGCACCACGTCGAACTCGTCTCGTACGACGGCGAGCTCCAGCCGTCCGGAACGGTCCCGGAACTCGTGGCCGCCCATCCACAGACCGGGCACGATCTCGTTCCACGCGCTCTCCGGAGCCGGCACGCCGGGCTGCATTCCGCGGGTCCGCAACGGTCCCTCCCCAACTCCCCGCACAGGGCCGCCTCCACGGTAACCGGTCTTGCCCCCGGAGCACCCCGCCTGTTCCCATGGTCGAGGGGTGATGGCGCATGAGCGGACTGCGCGTGGTGCCGGCCTTCCGGCACGGTGGTGAGCGGTTGTACGTCTGCCGCGAGGACGGAGCCGGCATCGCCTGGTACGACCGTGAGACCGGCCGGGTCAACCTCCTCGGCGAGGACAGCCGGGACGCCGTGCTGGCAGCCCTGGAACCCTTCCTCACCGGTCCGGTGACCGTGGGCCCGCCTCCCGTCCCGACCCCCGCCGAACTCGCCCGGCTGACCCTGCACCCGGACGACGACCTGGCCCCCAACCGCCCCGGCGAGGCCCTGCTCGTCGCCCTGGACCGCCACCCCGGCCCCGCGCACCGGCTGCGCCCCGACCCCCGGCGGCGCGCGCTGACCGCCGAGCAGACCGTCGGCCGGGCACTGGACGCGCTGGAGGGCGCCGGCTGGCACACCCTGCACTCCGTCCCGCTGCCCGGCGGCGACCGCGTCCACCACCTGGTGATCGGCCCCGGCGGCCTGTTCGCCGTCCACGCCCTGTACGCCCGCCGGGCCCGGGTCCGGATCGCCGACCCGATGGTCGCCCTGGGCCGCCGCGAGGCCGAACCGCTGCTGCGCCCGCTGCGCTCCGCCGCCGACCGCGCCTCCTACGCGCTGACCGCCGAGGTCCGCCCGGTACTGGCCCTGGTGGACCCGGCCGGGGTCACCGTGACGGTGCCGCCGCGGGGGGTGCGGATCCTGCGGGACCCGGAACTGGCCGACCTGGCCCGGCTGGGCGGGGTGCTCAAGCCGGCGGACGTGGAGGCACTGCACGGGATGGCCCGGGACCGGAACGTCTGGCGGAGGGTCTGAGCCCGGCGGACGGCCTCCGGGCGGGCGGCCGGGCCTGTCCGGGCGCGGTCGGGCCGGGCCGGTCGGGGTAGCGGGGCGGGGGGTCGCGGGGTGGGGCAGTGCGGGTGGGTGGTTACCGGTCGGGGCAGTGCGGCGGGGGGTTGCGGGGCGGGGCAGTGCGGTGGGTGGTTGCCGGGGCGGCAGGGCGGCAGGGCGGCCGGCGGTTGCCGGGGCGGGCAGGTGGCGGGCGGTCGCGGGTCCGGGCAGGGCGGGGCAGTGTGGCGGGTGGTTGCCGGGGCGGGCAGGGTGGCCCGGCGGTTGCCGGAGTGGGCAGGTGTCGGGCGGTCGCGGGGCCGCTCCGGGCCGGGCAGCGCGGCGGTGGTCGCCGGGCCGGGCAGGGCGGCCGGCGGTTGCCGGGGCGGGCAGGCGGCGGACGGTCGTGGGCCCGGGCCGGGCCGGGCGGTTGCCGGTCAGGGGCCGTGGCGGGCCATCGCCGGTCACGGCAGCGCGGCGGCCGACTCCGGGTCCAGCAGGGGCGCCATCAGATCGCCGTGGTCCGTCAGGCGCGGGGCGACGTCCTCGGGCCGGAACTCCAGCTGGGCGGGGGCACGGCAGTCGGCGACCTCCTGCCAGGTCACCGGCGTGGACACCAGCGGGACCGGGCGGGCGCGCACGGTGTACGGGGTGGCCGTGGTCTTGCGGGCCGCGTTCTGGCTCCAGTCGACGAACACCTTCCCCGGCCTGAGGCTCTTCGTCATCCGGTGCACCACCAGCCGGGGCAGCGCCCGCTCCGCCTCCACCGCCAGCGCCTTCGCGTACTCCGACGTCCGCTCGGACGAGCTGCCGCGCACCGCCGCCAGCAGGTGCAGCCCCTTCGACCCGGCGGTCTTCGGGTACGCCTCGATCCCGTCCGCGGCGAGCCGCTCCCGCAGCCACGAGGCGACCTCGCAGCAGTGCACGATGTGCGCGGGCGGCCCCGGGTCCAGGTCGAAGACCAGCCGGTCCGCCTCCTCGGGACGCCGCACCAGCCACTGGTGGGTGTGGAACTCGGTGACCAGGTTCGCCGCCCACACCAGGCTCGGCAGGTCCTGTACGACCACCATCCGGGCCGGGCTGTCCGCGGAGGACCGGGGGACCTCGGCGGTGGTGACCCACTCGGGCGTACCCGGCGGCACGTTCTTGGTGAAGAACAGCTGCCCTCCGGGGCCGTCCGGATAGCGCAGGAAGGACACCGCCCGGTCGCGCAGATGGGGCAGCAGGGCGGGGGCGGCGGTCGCGTAGTAGTGCAGCAGCTCCCCTTTGGTGAAGCCGGTCTCCGGATAGAGCACCTTCTCCAGGTTGCTGAGCGCGACCCGGCGCCCCTCCACCTCTGTGATAGGCGTCATAGGATGACAATCCCAGACGAACCGGAAAAAACGGCGATGGAAGGGTGCGGCACGTGCGATCGATATGGAACGGCGCGATCTCCTTCGGCCTGGTCAGCATCCCGATCAAGCTGGTGAACGCCACGGAGAGCCACGCGATCTCCTTCCGCCAGATCCACACCGAGGACAACGGCCGCATCCGCTACCGCAAGGTGTGCGAACTGGAGGACCGCGAGGTCACCCAGGCCGAGATCGGCAAGGCGTACGAGGACGCCGACGGCACGATGATCCCGATCACCGACGAGGACCTCTCCCACCTCCCCATCCCCACCGCCCGCACCATCGAGATCGTGGCCTTCGTGCCGGCCGACCGGATCGACCCGCTCCAGATGGGCGCGGCGTACTACCTCGCGGCCGGCGGGGCCCAGGCCGCCAAGCCGTACACCCTGCTGCGCGAGGCCCTCAAGCGCAGCAACAAGGTCGCCATCGCCAAGTACGCGCTGCGCGGGCGGGAGCGGCTCGGGATGCTGCGCGTGGTCGACGAGGCCATCGCCATGCACGGCCTGCTGTGGCCGGACGAGGTCCGGACCCCGGAGGGCGTCGCGCCGGACGAGCACGTCACCATCCGCGACAAGGAGCTGGACCTCGCGGACGCCCTGATGGACACCCTCGGCGAGGTCGACCTGGAGGACCTGCACGACGAGTACCGCGAGGCGCTGGAGGAGGTCATCGCCGCGAAGGCCACCGGCGAGGTCCCGGCAGAGACCCCCGCCCCCGCCGCCGGCGGCAAGGTGCTGGACCTGATGGCCGCCCTGGAGAACAGCGTCCGGGCGGCCCGCGAGTCCCGCGGCACCCCGGGCGAGGAGGCCGAGGTCAGACAGCTCCGCGGGGGCGGCTCGGCACCGAAGGAGACGGGCGCCAGGAAATCCACGTCGACGAAGAAGGCCCCGGCCGCGAAGAAGACGGCCCCCGCCCGCAAGTCGACGCCCAAGGCGGGGGAGGGCACGGGAACGGCGAAGAAGACATCGACGGCGAAGAGCACGGCGGGAAAGAAGGCGGCGACCAGGACCACGGCGAAGACGGCGGCGAAGACGACGGAGAAGACGACGGAGAAGAAGGCGGCGTCCCGCAAGCGGACGGCGTGAGGGGCGCGAGGGGGCGCGGCAGGCCGCTCAGCCGGCCGAGGCCACCCGCCCGTGCCCGGACAGCACCACCGCGCCCCCCGCCACGGCCAGCCCCGCCAGCGCCGTACCGAAGACCGTCGCCCCCGCCGTCAGCCCCACCGCGTCGCTCAGATAGCCCGCGCTCACCGGCAGCAGCCCGGCGGGAAGGTAACCCCCCACGTTGAAGGCCGCGTTGGCCTCGGCCAGCCGTGCCCCGGGCACCGCCGAGTTCAGCAGCGACAACCCGCCGAGCTGCCCCATTCCCTGCCCGGCCCCGGCCAGCAGCGCCGCCCCGGCCAGTGCCGCGACCGACCCGGTGTGCACGGCGCCGACGAGCACGGCCATGCCGAGCGCGGTCGCCCCGGCGCCCGCGGCCAGCACCGTACGCCGCCCCAGCCGCCGTACCGCGAACTGCACGCCCGTCGCGCACAGGAACATCGCGAACGCCAGCGCCCCGGAGACGGCCCGGCTGCCCGTACCCAGCAGGCCCGCCAGCAACGACGGCCCGAGCGACAGCACGAAGGACGTGGCGGTGATGCCGGGCGCGAACACGGCGATCCCCAGCGCGAGCCGCCACCCGGCCCCCCGGGGCACCCCCGGCACCCGGATCCACCCACCGGCGCCGGTGTTCCCCCGCCCCGGCCCCCGCACCGGCATGCGCAGCACCACCACGACGGCCGACACCAGCAGCGCCGCCTCCACCACGAACACGGTGACCGCGGGCCCGGGCAGCGTCTCGGACAGCACGCCGGCCAGCAGCGGTCCCACCCCCGCCCCGAACACCATCGCGCAGGAGGCGAGCAGCGCCGCGAGCCGCCGCCGGCCGGGCCCCGCCACGTCCGTCACCGCGGCCATCCCCGCCGAGACCACCGCCCCCACCGCGACACCGGTGCACAACCGGGCCACGACCAGCGCCCCGACCCCGCCGGCGGTCGCGAAGACCAGGCAGGCGACGAGGGCGAGCCCCAGCGCGGGCAGCAGCACCGGCTTGCGCCCGAACCGGTCGGAGACGACACCGCAGACCAGCAGGGACCCGAGCAGCCCGGCGATGTAACAGGCGAAGACCACCGTCAGCGTGCCCCTGCCGAACCCCATCTCGCGCTGCCACAGCACATACAGCGGGGTGGCCGCGTTGGACAGCACGAACACCGCCGTCACGGGCCAGGCGGCGAGCCACACCCAGCGGACGGGCACCTCGCCCCCGCCCGCCGCTCCCCGGGCGCGTACTCCGGCCGTCGTCGTCATGGCACAGTCCTCCCCTGGACCGAGGTACGACCCAAGTCGTACTTGTACGAGTGGAGTCGAACTTAGCATGCAGTACGATCTGAGTCGTACAGAAAGTCCGCGAGAGGGAGCCGCATGACCGGGCAGAGCACCGAAGCGACCCAGCCGGCCGTGGGCATCAAGGAGCGGCCGGAACCCCCCGGCCTCCCCGACCCGCTGCCCGAGCCGGCCGTCGCCGACATCAGGCTGGAAACCGTGCTGGGCGCGCTCAGCGACCCGCTCAGACTGCGGATCGTCCGCAAACTCCTCCTGGAGTCGCAGGAGTACGACCACACCTGCGGCTGGTTCGGCCTGGACCGCCCCAAGTCCTCGCTGACCCACCACTTCCGGGCCCTGCGCGAGGCGGGCGTCACCCGGCAGCGCCAGTACGGACTGGAGCGCCGCAGCCAGGTCCGGGTGGCCGACCTGAACGCCCGCTTCCCCGGCCTGCTGGACCTCGTCGCCGCGTGGACCCCGCCGGAGGGCGACTGAGCCGGCGCGGCTCACCGGGGTGCCCGGGATGCGGACCGCGACCCGGTCCGCGACCATGGAAGTCGTCGCGAGGGGAGGGGCAGTCAGGCGGCCGACCTCCTGGGAGTGTGAGCGATGACCGGTGACAGACCCTCCGCGGCGGCCTGGCGCAACCTGGTCATGGCCACCGTCGGCTTCACCCTCACCTTCTGGGCCTGGAACCTCATCGCCCCGCTCGCCGGCGACTTCGACGTCCGCCTGCGCATGGGGGCCTCGGCCCAGTCCCTCCTGGTGGCGGTCCCGGTACTGGTCGGCTCACTCGGCCGGGTCCCGGTCGGCGCGCTCACCGACCGCTACGGCGCCCGCCTGATGTTCCCGCTGACCAGCGCCCTGACGATCATCCCCGTACTGCTCCTGATCCCGGCCCGCTCGTCATACGTGGCCCTGCTGCTGGTGGGCTTCGTACTGGGCCTCGGCGGCACGACGTTCGCGATCGGCGTGCCACTGGTCAACTCCTGGTTCCCGCCCGCCCACCGGGGCGCGGCCCTCGGCATCTTCGGCATGGGCATGGGCGGGGTGGCGCTGTCCGGCTTCCTCACCCCGCGCATGTACCACCGGGACGAGAACCTGCCGTTCCTGGTGATGGCGATCGCGCTGGCGGTGTACGCCGTGCTGGCCGCCTTCCTGATCAACGACCGCCCCGGCCGTCAGATCCCCTCGACGCCACTGGCCACACGCCTCGGCCAGGCCGCCCGCCTCCGCGTCACCTGGGAACTGTCCGCGCTCTACGCGATCGGCTTCGGCGGCATCGTCGCGTTCGGCGTCTACCTCCCCACCTACCTGCGCACCTGGTACGGCCTCACCCCCACCGACGCCGGCACCCGGGCGGCCGGCTTCGCCCTCGTCACGGTGATCTTCCGCCCCCTCGGCGGCTGGCTCGCCGACCGCGTCCACCCGGCGATCGTCACGGCGTGGGCGCTCGGCCTGGTGGCGGTCCTGGCGATCCTCCAGTCCTTCGACCCGGCCCTGGTCCCCACCGCCACGGTCTGCCTCCTGCTGATGGCGGCGGGCCTCGGCACGGCCAGCGGCTCGGTCTTCGCCCTGGTCTCCCGGGTCACCCCCCAGCCCCAGGTGGGCAGCGTCACCGGCATCGTCGGAGCGACAGGCGGCCTCGGCGGCTTCGTCCCACCCCTGGTCATGGGCGCCGTCTACAGCGCCAAGTCCTCCTACTCCATCGCCTACATGCTCCTGTCCGACCTGGCCCTGGCGGCCTGCGTCTACTCCTACGCCCGCATGCGCACAGCGGGCCCCACCCCGGAACAGACTCCGAGCCGGACCTCCGCCCACGAGAAATCGACGGGCCGAAGCACCTGAACCGTCAGGTCTTGACGACCGTGGCGTGTGTGCCGCACAGCATCGCGAGGTCCTCCGGGTCGGAGGTGAGGATCGTGACCGGCCCGGGCGAGGCCAAGGCGGTGGCGGCGAGCATGGCGTCGATGGCGTACTTGTGGCCGTGCAGGCCGGCGTCGGCGAGCAGAGTAGCCGCGTGGCGGGCGATCGGCTCGGTGACCGGTTCGATGACCAGGCGGGACAGCGTCCACTCCAGGGCCGGACGGTTGACGCGGGGGTGGACGACTTCGACGAGGGTGGCCGCCGAGGTGATCACGCGGAGATCGTCAGCACGCGCCAAGGCGAGCCAGGCGGTGACCGTACGATCGCGCAGGACGGCCTTGGCCAGCCCTTCGCAGTCCAGGACGAGGGTGCCGCCGGGAACCGCGGGGGAACGGGTCACGCGGCGCTCGCTCCGCGCCGTGCCTGCTCGCGCCGCGCCTGGGAGAGCTGGTCGCGCAGCGATTGGATCTCTTCGTCCGTGACCGCTCCGTGCTCCGCCTCGGCGACGGCGATGAGTTCGTTGAGGTTGTCGCGCTCGATCTGACGAGCGACGGCCGCGGCCACGTAGGCGGACAGACCGGAGGGCCCACTGCGGGCCTTGGCCGCCTCGGCGATGTCGCGCGGCATGGTGATCGAGTACTTGCCGGTAGGATCACTCATGCTACTCATCCTACCCATTACCATCCCGGTTGGGCGCCCCGCTGTGGTCGGCATGGTGCCGAAGGCGGCGCGTTGACCTGGAGGCAGCCAGTGATTGCCATGTGGAGTTCGGCAGCCGCGCAGTTTGGGATTCGTTGATACGAACGGTCCTCCGCGCCCTTGGGACGACCTGCTGGGCCCGGCCGTGATGTGCGGCGTGCGGTGCGTCACGCGATCAAGCTGGGCCGACTCCGCGCGATTCTCGGAATGATGTCCCCTTCTCTCAGAACAAAAGAGTCCTTGACCTGTATCTCAGCAGGCAAGGACTCTTTTTGCACTACATGCGAAGTGCATGGCCGTGGTCGACATCCTCCCCCCTGACCTCGACCGTTCAGACTCGGGTGAACACGGCGCTAGAGTTGTGCAAGAACTTTCGGAATTATACGACGCTCATAGCCGCCTCTCGATCGTGCCTAAATAGCGCTCGCTGTAACCACAAACGCGGAGTCCGCCTTACGGCCGTAGAATTCCCCTGCTCTGGCGGCTACTCGGCGTCCTTCTCTTCCTCCATACCGTCAAGAAGTCTCCGGGCGAGGATGGCGAGCGTTTCGCCGTCCTGGGTGGCCCAGCGGGCGGTGCCCTGGTTCGAGACGGGCCGTCCTTCCCATTCGGCCAGCTCCCACATCCGTGCGATGAGCCCACTGGGCGAATACGCGTTGCCGTCGGCAGCCCAGACGATCGGGCGTGCCCGGTTGGTGTTGGTCCACTTCGCGAGTGCTCGGCGCGGGTTCGCGTCGAGCCATGCGGCGAGTGCGTCCTTCTCCGGCTGCAGGTACAGGGCGAGGTGCAGCGGTGCCCCTTCCTCCAAGACGCCCTTGTCGACGATGACGTGCACCGCGTTGGGCCTGCGGCGTTTGCGGGGCTTGTTCTCCTCGCGCCGGTACTGCGCGGCGGCGTCTTCGGTCCCGCCGCCTTCGAGCGCTGCCAGGGTCGCGGTCACGAGGTCGGCGGCCTGCCCCGGATCGGCGCACACGCGTTGCAGACTCGACCGGGTTCCCACTCCGTCCAGAGCCTGTACGAGCGCCGGGACGACACGCTTGACCAGGTCGGGCACCTGCTCCTTGGCTTCGGCGGCCCAGGTGAGCGACTGGTCCGGCTCGCCCATGCCGGCGTCCTGGGCAAGGAGTTGCCGGAACACCAGGTGGGTGATGAGGAACGTGCCGTCGTCAATGACGGCAGCCGCTCGCCCGGCGTACTGTTCGCGTTCCACACGCAGAGCCGTACGCACCGCCCGAAGGACGTTCACGGCGTTCCAGGTCTCGTACACGCTGGGCACGGACCGGAAGAGAGGGTCGTAGATACCGCTACCGCCCCGTTCCCACAGCACGTCGGTGGTGCCGGATGCGACGAGCCTGGCCGCGAACCGGCTGCCGCTATGGGCGCAGGCGAGCGCGCACGCGGCTTCCACCACGGAACAACCCTCGTCGTCCTGGGGTTCGAGTTCGCTGCGGCGCACGCTGTATACGAGGCCGAGTTCGGCACGGAACTCCTTGATGAGCACCGCCTGGACGGGTTCGAGGGCGATGCGGTCGCGCTCGGTGATGTGGTTCTGCCGGTTGGTGGCCTGGGTGGTGCGGTTGGCGAACTCGGTGTCGCCGCCAGTGACGATGAACCGGACAGTGACCTGGGCGAGTCCCGCTTCGTCGGACTGCTCGGCGGCGTCGATGACAGAACGCACCGTCTGTGCGCCGTTCACGACACTGGCGCCCTTGGCCGTGATGCGGACGGGATGGCGCTCGGGGAACTTCTGCGATCCGGGCACCGCTTCCAGGGAGTCGCACAGGACGGTGACGCCGTTGTTGAAGTACCAGAAGTGGGACGGTTCGCCGGTGAGCGTGTCCAGCAGCTCCTTGTTGATGGGGGTGAGCCCCAGCGGGTCGCGGATGTTGCGGACGAACAGCTCGTTGCCGTGCTCGACCCAGGTCGCGACCTCTTCGGCCTGTACGACGCCCTCGTAGGAGAGGTAAGGCGAGGGCACGCTGAACCAGGGGTGGAGCGTCGCCGACAGTGTGACGGGCTCGCTCTGCTGGTCCTTCAGCACCAGGGCGTGGATGTCAGGGGCGTGCAGGAAGCGATGGTCGACGTACTCACCGTGGGAGTTGAACTCTTTCTCGCCGTTGTTGATGACCTGCAGCACGCCCGGCGAAGGAGGCTTGGTGCCCATGAGGGCGATCACTTGGGTGATTCGGGTGCTTTTCTCGCCGATCAGGTCATGTGCCCGTTTGGCGAGTATCTGGCCGCGGGGGTTGAACTGGGCCGCCTCCCCGGAATCGATGAGGGTGAGCCCGGCGAAGAGCTTGTGCACCGCGGTCTCGTCCGCCTTGGCCGTCCCCTCGGGGCTCCATTTGGCCTGCACGAGGTAGATGTGCGCGTTCGCCTCGTCGATGGCGATGGCGTCGATCCCTTGGTCCTGGCCGCCGTCGATGACGCAGTCGGCCGCCCGCTCGGGGGTCCATCCGGTCATGATGCGCACTGCGTGCGCGGCCAGGGCGCGGGAGCGGAACGCGGGCTGGATCTTCTCCGGCGGACGGTTACCGAAGTCGCTCACGTCGATAAGGCCGGAGTACGTTATGTCAAAGGCGCGCGCGGTTTGGCGGACCGGGGCGGGCACGGCGGGGTGTTGGGGAATCGCGTTCATGGTTTTCCTGTATGGCTGACGGGAAGCGATAGCGACGAAAGAGGGTGGCACGGGGGCCGAGGTCAGCTGAGCGAGTCGAGTACGACCTGGAAGCTCCTCTGTGCGTCGCCGAGGTGGTCCACGATCGACTGCGCGATCTCGCGCGGGTCGCCGAAGTCGTCGGTCGCGTCGGCGGGATGCGCCTTCAAGTCGAGGCTGGCAGTGCTGCTGTCCAGTATCTTGCGCACGGCATCACGGTCGTACCGCTTGAAGCGCGACGATTCGACACGCTCCGCGCGCCCCTCTTCTCCGGGCCGGTACGCCTCCAGGAACTCCGCGAAGTCATTCTCCGTGAGCGGGTTCTCGGTGTCGGTGTGGTGCCGGTCGCGGGCGTCGTATACCCACAGCTCGTCGGTGGCCGGATCACCGTTCGGGCGCAGGACGGACTTGGTGAAGAACAGCACGTTCGACTTGGAGCCGGTGTCGTGGAACATGCCGGTCGGCAGTCGCAGCAGCGTGTGCACGTCGCAGTTCCTCAGGAGTGCCCTGCGAATGGTGGCCGCCGCTCCGCCATGGAACAGCACACCATCGGGGACGAAGACGGCTGCCCTGGCCCCCTGCGGCAAAGTGATGGCCAGATGCTGGAGGAAGTTGGCGGGGAGCGCGGCGTTCTGCGCCCAGAAGTCGTCCCGCCGCTCGGTGTTCGCCTCGACGTTGCTCTTGAACGGCGGGTTGCAGATGGCGACGGTGGCGGCCACGTCTCGCTCGTACCGGTGCACCAGGCGTTCCTTCGTGTCTAGCGAGTCCGCGCGCAGTATCGGCGGTACGTCGTGGAACTGACGCCCGGTGTTGAGGAGGACGTTCATCGTCGCCAGGCGGCACATCTGTACGTCGATGTCGGCGCCCGCGATGGCGGCGGCGTCCACCCGGCCCCCGTGCGCGGCCATCTCGCGGTGGGCGGCGATGAGGCTGCTGCCGACCCCGACGGCCGTGTCGACGACCCGGTCCCGTGGAGTCAGCGCGAGCGCCTTGGCTATCACGGTGAGCAGATGGGGCGGGGTGAGGAACTGGCCTGTCTCCCGCTTGGCCCTGATGTCGTCCCGGCAGTCGGCTATCAACAGCGAGAAGGCGGAACCGAGCTCATCCCGGCGCACGTCCGACCAACGGTACGGGTCGAACTCCTCGACGATCAGCCGCCCGAGATCCGCCATCTTATCGGCCGGCCAGGGGCGGGAGTCGTGGAAGAGAACACTCGCGATAGCCCGGCGTGGATCCTGCGGGTTCGGCTTGCCGAGTTCTGCCATCAGCTCGGTCAGGGCACGGTGCAGATCCTCACCGCCGGCGAGTACGAGTCTCGGCCAACTGCCCGCTGGCGCGATCGGCGGGCTCGCGAACACTCCCGTCCGCTGGGCGCGCTCGTGGTCGAGCTTGAGGAAGAGCAGATAAGCGATGTGCTCGGTGAACTCCAGCCGGGTCAGCCCTTTGAGGCTCGGCTTCTGTTCGAAGAACCGCTGCCAGCGCCGGAAGATACCGTCGGCCGTCCAGTGCCCCTCCGGCCCTCTCGCCCCGATGTTCTCGCGTTCCGTCGCCATGCCCCACCCGTTCTCGAACGTCCCTATCTGAGTGTGATACGCCGACGGGCCACTCCCCTGTTCCGGCAGCGCCGGATCCGATGACGAAGCGCTCCTAGAACACATCGGAACCGGCCGATCGGGCCGCAGGCGATCAACTCCCTTCCAGGGTAGGCGCAAGTACGGCGTCCAGAACCCCGAGCAGTACTTTTTTCGGCCTGCCTGACCCAGCTCTCCTACTGAATCGGAATCCAGCAACACACCTGCTTGCCGACCGGCGTGTCCGTGACCCGCCACCTCAGCGACGAGCGGAACGAAGTCACCACACTGGAAAGAGGCGAACAGCAGACGGGTTGGCGGTTTTCAGTGAACCGCCAACCCGTCTGCTGCCTCTAATCCCTGTCGGCTGACGGCGGCACGTCCTTCTTCAGTGCACGGGCCACGGCCGTGAACTGGGCCAGCGCCACTTCGAGTTCGTCGACGATCTCTTGTGCGATCACGTCCGGTGACGCGTACTCCGTGGTCGCGGCGGCGTCGGACTTGAGTACCGTGAGGTCGAGGTTGACCTTGTCCCGAGCGATCAGCTCATCGTAGTCGTACGCGCGGAAACGGTCACTCGGGGTGCGCTTGCTGAAGTCCGTGCCGCCGGAGTGGTACGCGGCGACGAAGTCGTCGAGGTGCTGGCGGCCCAGCTGGCGCTGCTTGAGAGTGAAGCGCTGGTCCGTACGGAAGTCGTAGACCCAGAGCTCGCGCGTGCCGGGGCGGCCTCCGGTGCGCTGGCCGGTCTTGTCGAAGAACAGGACGTTGGCCTTGACGCCGTTGGCGTAGAAGATGCCGGTGGGCAGACGCAGCAGCGTGTGGACGTCGCAGATGTTGAGCAGGTTCCGGCGGATGGTCTCGCCGGCGCCGCCTTCGAAGAGGACGTTGTCGGGGAGGACGAGGGCGGCTCGGCCGTTGGTCTTCAGCAGGTTGTAGATGTGCTGGACGAAGTTGAGCTGCTTGTTCGTCGTCGGCGCCCAGAAGTCGGTGCGAGAGGTGTACGACTCACCGGTCACCGAACCGACGCCGAAGGGCGGGTTGGCGAGCACGATGTCGTAGTGCCGCTTCGGCGGGCGGGCCAGAGAGTCCTGGATGGTGATGAGCGGCTTGGCCTCGGAGCTTCCGATGCCGTGCAACAGCATGTTCATCAGGGCGAGGCGGCCGGTCTCGCGGACGAGTTCGTAACCGGTGATCGCGCCGCTCTGGAGAGCGCGGCCCTTGTCGCCGTACAGCTCGTCCTCGTAGTTCTGGACGAGGTGGGCGTGCGCCGCGATGAGGAAGCCGCCGGTACCGCAGGCCGGGTCGGTGATGGTCTCACCGGGCTTCGGCTGGACGCAGTCGACCATGGCGTCGATGAGCGGGCGGGGTGTGAAGTACTGGCCGGCGCCGGTCTTGCGGTCCTCGGCGCCGCGCTGGAGGAGGCCTTCGTAGGCGTCGCCCTTGAGGTCCTGGTTCTCGGTGGTCCAGGTGTAGGGGTCGATCAGATCCTTGATCAGACGTTCCAAAACGGCGGGTTCCTGGATCTTGTTCTGCGCCTTGGTGAAAACCTCGCCGAGCATAGTGCCGCCGCGCTGACCAAGGTCCTTGAGGATGAACTCGTAGTGGTCCAACAGGGCCTCAGCGGACCGGGTGATAAGACTCTTCCAGTCCCTCCCCTCGGGAACGAGAGGCTTCTCGGGGGCATTACGACGGAAAGCCGCCGGGCGGTTGGCGCGCTCGTCGGCCATCTTCAGGAAGAGAAGGTAGGTTAGCTGCTCGACGTAGTCGAGGGTGGAGACGCCGGAGTGGCGCAGCAGCTCGCAGTACGACCAGAGGCGGTTGACGAGGGTTGAGGTAGAGGTGGTAGCCGGGGCTGCTGGGGCGGCCTTGGTGTTCGGTTCCACGGCGCGAGGGACGGGAGTCGTGCCGGGTACCGCAGAGGCCGCCACTCCAGCGGAATCAGCGGGAGTCGGCTTGCCAGTACTGCTGCTCATGATGGTGCTCACAGGGGAAGTGCTTCCTGGATGCCAGAGGGGACCGGTCGGCCGGAGGCCCGAGGGGCGGCGGGGGCAGTCGTGGGAGGTGTCCGCTTACGCTTGGCCGGCTTGATCCCAGCAGCCCGCTGAGCACGAATTCGGTCGAGGACGGCGGAAGCAGGCTCGTCGTCGGGGTCCTGTGCCACAAGGGCCCCCGTGAAAGCGGCGCGTAGAAGGGCACCACGCAGGTTCTCCCCCTGCCTGGATACTTCCTGAGCCATTTGCCGGGCAGTCTCGACTTCCGCCAAACGGCTCTCGATCGACTTGACCAAATCTCCTTGTACAGATTTCGGCGGAACCGGTACAGGCAACAGCTTGATTCGCCGGAGGCTGATGGAAGCGAGGTTCACTGTCTGCTTCCCATTGCGGTCACACCAGTTCTTGCCAAAAGTGTTAGCGTGCCAGGCGAGCAGCCGAGGATCCAGTGCATTCCCTGCAATTCGAGCACGGAAGACATGATTCTGGTGAATGCAATTCTCGATTTGCCCTTCCCATATCCATCCACGGCCCAACTTGTCGCGGTCTCCCCCTTCGTTGAGAAGGACGTCTCCGACTTCGAGCCTCAGTGATTCGGCCTTCTTTGCGGGAACCCGAATAGTTTCAACTCGATCGAGCAGAATTCGCCCGCGCTGAACATTTGCGACCCGCAGGTACGGAACCTCAACATATTCAGGATCGCTTTGCTTTTTACTGTCTTTGGTGACCCCGCCGACGACGTCCGCAATCTCCCCAAGGCGCCTCCACCGCCATCCTGCTGGGAGATCTGGAAGCGTTCCGTCATCGACATCTGCGGGTTCGATCAGAGCAGGGAACCGATCAACTCCGTCAAGCCCACCGCACGCGCCGCCCCCCGTAATCTGGTTTTTCAGGACTTCAGAGCTGGCTAGTGCGGCCTGGACTGCGACCATGCCGGTTGCGATATACGCCAACTGCTCGTTCAGCTTGGCAACAATGCGGTGCTGTTCGGCGAGGGGCGGTACAGGGATCTCCAGCTCAACCAGGTAAGGGCGTGGCACGCGGCGTTGGCCTACAGCACCGGTCATGTGATGTTCCGCCGCACGACGAACATGCCGTTGCAGCAAGAAGTGCATCAGGTATTCAGGGAGAACAGCCCCTCGACTTCGCAGCACATGAAACTCGGTACTTCCCAGAGCTCGCCCGCCTGCCAGCCCTCGCGCCTTCGCGATCTTCCCATTCTCCATACAGGGTGTGATCTTCGCGAAGAGTACGTCGTCTTCCTGGAACCTGGTCAGTGACTTCCTCTTGAAATCGCCATATCGAACCTGAGTCGACGCATCCATGCTTCCAGTCTCCGCTTCGACGGAGGCCATGGGCACCTGTGAGACGAGCTCATCATCGCCGGGTTCCTCATCAAACCCCCGGGGATTCACATCGCACAACTCACCGATGGTGGCTCGAACCCACCCCGCAGGCAGCCGCCCCGCGTCCGCGACATCCCTCTCGGAGCCCGAACCCCCCGGCCTCACACCCGAGTCGGTCGTCACGCGCTCAGCTCCCTGTCCAGCTCATTGATGATGTGTTCCGCCTGCGCCCCCCCGAATTCCGCGAGGAATCCGTCCGTGCCGTTGCGCGAGGTGAAAGGGGCGTAATCGAGGTCAGCGGTGTCGAAGCGTACACGCTCGGCCGTCGCCGCGGCGATGCGGTCGAGCCACCAGCGCTGCTGTTCGGTGAAACGCGCGCCCGCCTGTTCCTGGCGGGCGATCCAGGCCTGATAGCGCTCCCGCACGAACTCCTCGTGCGGGCGGGGTGCCGGGGCGCCCTGTGCGACGCCGCCCGCGAGTTCGTAGCGGAGCAGGGCAAGTAGATCGGAGGCCGTGTGCTTGCGCTGGGCTCCGTCTGTCACCGCCTCACCGACCTTCTCGTACGCCTTCCACAGCCTGTCCGGAGTCCACGCGCGCGGCGGGCGGGCGATGCTGCGCGCCACGTCCTTGAGCCGGTCCATGGCGACGCCGGGCGGCACGTCGGAGCCGGCGCTGAACGCGACGGACAGCGCCGCGATCTCGTCACGGTTCTCCGCGATGTAGCGGCGCCAGTCGCGGACCGTCTCCGTCGCCGCGTCTTCATCGTCGGCCACGGCCCCCGCGCGAAGCAGCTCGTCGGTGCCGTTCTCGTCATAGAGGATGTCCTTCGCGCGCCGCATCTCCAGCAGGCGGGCGCGCAGCGGCGGTGTCGCGGCGAGAGGTCGGACGGACTGCTCGATGAGGTTGCGTACCGCGCGCTTGGGATTACGGCCCGCGCGTTCGGCGGCCTCTCGGACTTCCAGCTGCCGGTCCGCGGAGACGGCTTCGACCATCCCGTGAATGATCTTCTTCAGCTCTAGCCCACCGCTCAGCCGCCGGATCTCGACGCGCTCCTCGTCCGTCATCTGGATGTCGAGTTTGGCGAGGCGGGCCGCGAGGGTGGAGACCTCTTCCTCTTCGATGGTGTTCGCGGCGGTCTTGCGGAGCAGCTTCTCCAGGCTGATCTGCTTCTCGGTGTGGCGTTCCAGCGGTGCCGCGTCGACCTTAGGCCTCCTCGTCACGCCGACCGCGTCGACGATCACGAAGCGGGTCTTGGGGCCGACGCCAGGGGTGACCTTTTCGAAGTCGGTCAAGGACAAGGTCCGGGCGCCGCGGCCCTTCATTTGCTCGAAGTAAGCCCAGCTCTTGACGTCCCTGAGGAACAGCAGGCATTCCAGCGGCTTCACGTCCGTGCCCGTGGCGATCATGTCGACGGTGACTGCGATGCGCAGCTCAGGAAGGTTACGGAAGGCCGCGAGACGATCGGAGGCGTTGCGGGCCGCGCTGGTGATCTTCGCGCAGAAGTCGTTGCCCTTGCCGAAGACATCGCGGACGACCTCGACGACCTCCTCCGCGTGGTTGTCGTTCTTAGCGAAGACCAGCGTCTTGGGCACGTACATCTCGTCCCACCGCAGCGCGCCCGTGGACGGGTCATATTTCGCACGCTCGGGAAAGATCTCTGTGAACAGACGGTCGCGGAAGGTTTGGACGACCGTACGCAGCTGATCCTTGCTGATGACTCCGACACCGACCTGGTTGGCGCCGTACTCGATGTCCTCGTCAATGTCCTCGTAGCGCTGGCGGCGGGTGCGGCGGTCGCGGACCGGGATGGTGCCATGCGCGATGACACCGCCCTCGGCCGTTATCCGCGTCTCGATCTCGTAGACGGAGAAGTCGACGTTGACACGATCGGCCACCGCCTCCTGGTAGGAGTACTCGCTGACCAGGTTGCCGTTGAAGTAGCCGAAGGTCTGAGCGACAGGAGTGGCGGTGAGGCCGACGATGGGAGCGTCGAAGTATTCAAGGACGGAGCGCCACTTGCCGTAGATGGAGCGGTGGCATTCGTCGACGATGATCAGGTCGAAAGCTTCCGGAGGGATGTCGGCGTTGTAGCCAACCTGGATGCCGCCCGGCACGTCGACGCCATAGTCGATCTCGCCGTCGCCGCGGTCGCTGCCCGGCAGGCTCGCGCCGGTCAGTTCCATGTAGAGGCGCTGGACGGTGGAGATGACGACCTTGGAGGAGGCGAACATGCCCTCTGCGCCGAGACGCTGGACGTTGTAGAGGTCGGCGAACTTTCGGTCGGTGTCGGGAGTCTTGAAGTTCTCGAACTCGGCGAAGGCTTGCACACCGAGGTTGTTGCGGTCGACGAGGAACAGGACACGCTCGGCGCGCGCGTACTTGAGCATCCGGTACGAGAACGTCACGGCCGTGAACGTCTTGCCGGCGCCGGTGGCCATCTGGACGAGGGAACGAGACTGCCCCATCCCCTGCTGGCCCTTGCCGAGCGCCACCGAGTCCTCCACGCCACGCACCGTCTTGATCTGCGCGGGGCGCAGCGGGCGTTCGTCGAGGTCGGGCATGCGCCAGCGCAGCCGAGCCCGGTAGCTGGGGGCCTGCTCGTCCTCCTCGGCCTGGCGGACCCAGCGGGCGAGGGTGCGCGGCTGGTGGAAGGAAAAGATGCGGCGGGTACGGGAGTCCGGGTCCAGGACGGACCGAAAGCGGGTCTCGCCGCCGTCGCTCACGTAGCGGAACGGGAGTGGGGTGCGCCAGGCGTTGAGGCGCTGCTGAGCGTCGGTGGGATGGTCGGCGTAGCGGTCGGCCTGGGCTTCCGCGGCGGACAGGTCGGCGCCCTCGCGCTTGGCCTCGATGACGCCGACGAGCATGCGGTCGACGTAGAGGGCGTAGTCGGCGCGGCCCCGGGCGGTGGTGACCTCGCGGACGGCGACGCCATTGCCCCGCCGGTCGCCCTGGACGTGGAGGTTGAGGTCCGCGCCACCGTCCTGGACGTCCCATCCGGCCGCTCTGAGCATCGCGTCGAGCCGCTCGCGGACCTGCACTTCGGTGAGCGGTTCGCGGGAGGCCTGCTCCGCGTTGTCGAGGAGACGGGCGCGCTCGGCGACGGCGGCCGACGCGGCGGATCGGTCGGTGCGGTCGGCACGGCTGCGGCCGATTCGCGTGGCCTCGGCGGCGGCCTGGAACTCCTTGAGCTGGTCCTGCATGGCCGCGACGGCGCGGGCCAGCTCCTCACGCTCGGCCTGCGCCTGGGCCAGCTCGCGCTCGACGGCGCTACGGGCGGCCTGTTCGGCCTGGGCCTGGGACGCCTGGTCGTGGTAGCTGAGGCGGGCGTGTTCGAGTTCCTTGCGGGCCTGGGCGACGTCCTGAAGCAGGCGCTCGTTCTCGGCGGCTGGGGTTCGGTCGGGGCTGGGTGGCACGAACGGCAACTGCGCGCGCGAGCCGGTGAGCAGCCGGTGGTACCAGACCCCGAGACGGAAGCAAGTGCGCAGGGCCCGGAAGGCGTCATCGGCGCTGTCGAGTCCCGAGTGGTTCGCGTCATTACCGAGCGTGCGCACCTCGTGAAAGGCGGTCTCTACATCGCCATGGAGATACCCCTCCCGGTCCAGTGCCCGCAATCGGTCGAACTGGGTGCCGCCCTCCACGCGGACGCGCCCCCGGCTGACGAGGTCGGCGGCCATGGCCTCGCCGAACTGGCGAGATTTGATCAGTGACGTGTTCGGGTCGCTGAAGACTTGGCTCTCGGCCGCAGTTCCGTACGCGACGAGCAGCGGAAGGTGCGGCAGCAGGAACCCGAAGTTGCGGGACCGCTCGGCCAGGCGTACGAGTCGGGGGTCTGGTGTATGAGGCGCCCCGCCTGCGCTGCTCATGAGGCGATACCGCCTTTCCGGGAGGTCGTCGATGTTTGTGCAGCGTGATCGCGAGTGAATTACTGACAAACTGAAGGGAAGGTGTTCGGTGACTTTCGGCTCTTGGGGCAGGGGAAGGCGACCGCCTCGTATCAAACTGTGAACCCTGTTGTTCAAGACACCCCCTGCGTCGAGCACCCAACAGCATAGGCTCACCACCGACACCAGCAGTCGGCTAGCTGATGGGAAGCCAGTCATCTGGGGTTCGCTTGGCTGGCGCGATCCATGGCACGTTCTGGATCTTGGACCGTTGGGTCTTGCCCAGGCGCGGTCCGCGTGCCCACCTGCGGCAACGCCCTAAGATCCCGTCCACGCCTCGTTCGCAGACCCCGACAGACGCCGCCCCGGGCGGCACACTGCTGCACACACGCGAAAACCCCGACCTCAGCGTTTCCGCTGGTGTCGGGGTCTTCAGGCACCTTGTGCAAGGTGCCCCCGGCAGGATTCGAACCTGCGCACACGGCTCCGGAGGCCGTTGCTCTATCCCCTGAGCTACGAGGGCGTGTCGGGCGCTGAGCTTCTCGCTCGCGGCGACGGGTAGAACACTAGCAGGTCCGGAGGGGTGATCAGCAATTCGGTTCCCCGGGTGGGGTGGGCAGGTCCCCTGTAGGGGGTGGAAGTGGGGAAAACCCGGACGCGGTGGCCGGTCCGCACCTACTCTCGACTTGTGCCAGGCGCTCCGGGTCGGGTGCTTGTTGTGGACGACAACAAGGTCATCCGGCAGCTGATCAGGGTCAACCTCGAGCTGGAAGGGCTAGAGGTCGTGACCGCGGCCGATGGTGCCGAGTGTCTGGATGTGGTGCATGAGGTGCGCCCGGATGTCGTGACCCTCGATGTCGTCATGCCCCGGCTGGACGGGCTCCGCACCGCCGCCCGGCTCCGCGCCGATCCCCGTACGCAGCACCTGCCCGTCGCCATCATCAGTGCGTGCACCCAGCACGAGGTCCAGGCCGGACTCGACCTCGGGGTCGACGCCTTCCTCGCCAAGCCCTTCGAGCCCGCCGAACTGGTCCGGCTCGTGAAAGACCTCATCGAGGGGAAGGCCGGGCGTGCGGCATCCGGGGGAGACGGAGACGGGTCCGCCGCGGACGACGGGCATGGGAACGGGGGCGGGCATGGGGGAGACGGGCCGGGTGAGGTGGGTGACGGGGGTGTCGTCGAGCCGGCGGTCGACGGGGGCAACGCCGAGCCAGCGGGTGTCGAGAACGGTGGCGAGGGAGAGGAGATCGACGAGGGTGTCTCCGGTCATGAGCGCCTCCCTTGCCGGCAAACCCTCCCGTGTCAGCAAGGTCTCGCCGACCACGAAGGCCTGCGCCCGCATGAAGACCTGCGTGGGTACGAGGACCCGCCCGGGCGCCATGAAGGTCTGTCCGGTCACGAAGGTTCCCCCGGTCGCGATCACCTATCCGGTCAGGAAGGGCTGGCCCCCGGCCGTGAAAGCCTCCCCGTGCACGAAGGCGTCCCCGATTCCGGTGGCCTGACCGGTTCCGACGGCCTTCCCAGCTCCCACGACCACTCCAGTCAAAGTCACGAAGGCCTCCCGAGTGCCGGTCTCCCGAGTCCCGGCGCGCTCCCCGCCGCCGGTCTCCCGACTTCCTGCGGCCTCCCCGCCTCCGGCCTGCCAAACCCCGACGGGCTCCCCAGCCCCGACGGCATTCACCCCTAGCCACGGGCCCCGGGCCCCGTGCCTCAGGCCCGCACCCCTGCCTGCCTCGGCCCCCCGGCCCGCGCCTCTGGCCTCTGCCCTCAGGCCCCTGCCCTCGACCCGCACCCCTGGCACCCCGCCCTGCTCCCGGCCCGTACCCCGGTCCGGCCCCGGGCCCCGTGCCCCAGGCCCGCACCCCTGCCCCGGCACCCCCGGCCCCCCGGCCCGCGCCTCTGACCTCCTGCCCCGGCCCCGCCCCCCAGCCGTCCACGGCTCCCCAACTCCCGCCGCCCCCAGCAGCACCGGCACGTACACGCCCTCCGCCGCCCCACCCCCTCACCCACCCCCCGCCCCGGAAAAGCCATAACCGGCTCGCCCACCCACCCCCCTCCTCCCCTACGCTTGTCCCGTGACCCCCGCCGAGCTCTCCCGCACCGTGTTGCACGCGGTGTGCCGTGCTGTCGATGACGGCGAGCTGCGCGTGGCCGTGCCCGAGCGGGTCGTGGTGACCGAGCCGGGGCCCGGGGGGTGCGGGGACTTCGCCACCGCCGTCGCGCTGCGGCTCGCCCGCGCGGCCGGGCAGCCCCCGCAGCGGGTCGCCGCGATCTTGCGGGAACGTCTCGTCGGGGCCGACGGGATCGAGGACGTCGTCGTCACCGGGCCCGGGTTCCTGAACATCCGGCTCGCGGAGCGGGTCGACCCGGTGGCCGCGCTCGTCGCGGAGGTCCGGGAGAAGGGCGCCCGGTACGGGCACGGGGACGCCCTCGCCGGACAGGTCGTCGCGCTCCGGGTGCCGTACGAGGTGCGGGCCGAGGTCGTCGCCGACAGCGTCGTACGGATCGTGGGGACCCAGGGCGGGCGGGCCACCGTAGAGCACGGCGAGCCCGTCAATCTGCGGCCCGTGCCCGCCCCGGAGGACCCCGCGCCGCTCGGGCCCGACGCCGCCCGGTGGGCCCTGCTCCACCCCGCCCCGCACGACCGGCCCCGGATCACCGCCGACCACCTGGTGCAGCGCGAGGGCAACCCGCTGTTCCGGGTGCGCTACGCCCACGCCCGCGTCCGTTCCCTCGGCCGCAACGCAGCCCGCCTCGGCTTCGCCGCCGAACCCGGTCCCCCGCACACCAAGGCGGGCGCCCCTCTTCTCACCCCCCTCGCCGACCACCCCCGGATCCTCACCGCGGCCGCCACCCACCGTGCCCCGGACCGGCTCGCCCGGCATCTCGTCACCGTCGCCGATGCCGTGCTGCCCCTGCTGCCTTCCGTGCTTCCCGTCGGCGAGGAGAAACCCTCGGCCGCCCACCGCGCCCGGCTGGCCCTCGCCGAAGCAGCCGGGACGGTGCTGGCCGGTGGCCTGTCCCTGCTCGGCATCGACGCACCCGAACATCTCTGAGGCGCGTGAGCGGATGCGCCCCGGAGAGAGACAGAGAGCCTGAGAATCACGTCATGAGCCGTTCCGCCCATCCCGCCGGGCCCCGCCACGCCGACGTCCTGCCCGAGGGGCACCACCCCGCGCCGCCCGCCGACCTCAACGCCCTGGACCGGAAGGTGTGGGCCCAGACCGTCGCGCGCGGCGACGACGGTGTGGTCGGTGTCGCGGGCATCCCCGTCACCCGGCTCGCCGAGGAGTTCGGCACGCCCGCCTACATCCTCGACGAGGCCGACTTCCGGGCCCGCGCGCGGGCCTGGCGCACCGCGTTCGGCCCGGACGCCGACGTGTTCTACGCCGGCAAGGCCTTCCTCTCCCGGGCCGTCGTGCGGTGGCTGGACGAGGAGGGGCTGAATCTGGACGTGTGCTCCGGTGGCGAGCTGGCCACCGCGCTGTCCGCGGGGATGCCCGCCGAGCGCATCGCCTTCCACGGCAACAACAAGTCCGTCGAGGAGATCCGCCGGGCCGTCGAAGCCGGCGTCGGGCGGATCGTGCTCGACTCCTTCCAGGAGATCGTGCGGGTCGCCCACACCGCCCAGTCCCTCGGCAGGCGGCAGAAGGTCCAGATCCGGATCACCGTGGGCGTCGAGGCGCACACGCACGAGTTCATCGCCACCGCCCACGAGGACCAGAAGTTCGGCATCCCGCTCGCCGGCGGGCAGGCGGCGGAAGCCGTGCGGCGGGCGCTCCAGCTCGACGGGCTGGAGCTGATCGGGATCCACTCGCACATCGGCTCGCAGATCTTCGACATGTCCGGCTTCGAGGTCGCCGCGCACCGGGTCGTCGGCCTGCTGAAGGACATCCGTGACGAGCACGGCGTCGAACTGCCCGAGATCGACCTCGGCGGCGGGCTCGGCATCGCCTACACCAGTGCCGACGACCCGCGCGAGCCGCACGAGATCGCCAAGGCGCTCACCGAGATCGTCACCCGCGAGTGCGAGGCCGCCCGGCTGCGCACGCCCCGCATCTCGGTGGAGCCCGGGCGGGCCATCGTCGGACCCACCGCCTTCACCCTGTACGAGGTCGGCACGGTCAAGCCGCTCGACGGGCTGCGGACCTACGTCTCCGTCGACGGCGGCATGTCGGACAACATCCGCACCGCGCTGTACGACGCGGAGTACAGCGTCGCGCTCGTCTCCCGCGCCTCCGACGCCGAGCCGGTGCTCGCCCGCGTCGTCGGCAAGCACTGCGAGAGCGGGGACATCGTGGTCAAGGACGCGTTCCTGCCGGGCGACCTGGCACCGGGCGACCTCGTCGCCGTGCCGGCCACCGGCGCGTACTGCCGGTCCATGGCCAGCAACTACAACCACGTCCTGCGGCCGCCCGTCGTGGCCGTCCGGGACGGCGAGGCCCGGGTGATCGTCCGGCGCGAGACGGAGGAGGACCTCCTGCGCCTCGACGTCGGGTGACGCACCCCCCGAGAACGACGGGGGCGGAAAGAACGGAAGATCTCCGGTCTTCGGCCCCCGCACAAATGAAATAGATGTCTCACGATCCGGACGAAGGGTAGAAACTCCCGTCCGGTGAGTGAGACTGGACCAACCGTAGACGGTATGAGGAAACGAGGTCGGATGATGCGTACGCGTCCGCTGAAGGTGGCGCTGCTGGGCTGTGGAGTGGTCGGCTCAGAGGTGGCGCGCATCATGACGACGCACGCCGCCGATCTCGCCGCCCGCATCGGCGCGCCGGTCGAACTCGCCGGCGTGGCCGTACGGCGCACCGGCAAGGCGCGCGAGGGCATCGACCCCGCGCTCGTCACCACCGACGCCACCGCCCTGGTCAAGCGCGGGGACATCGACGTCGTGGTCGAGGTCATCGGCGGGATCGAGCCCGCCCGGACGCTCATCACCACCGCCTTCGAGCACGGCGCCTCCGTCGTCTCCGCCAACAAGGCGCTGCTCGCCCAGGACGGCGCCGCCCTGCACGCGGCGGCCGAGGCGAACGGCAAGGACCTCTACTACGAGGCCGCCGTCGCCGGCGCCATCCCGCTGATCCGGCCGCTGCGCGAGTCCCTCGCCGGCGACAAGGTCAACCGGGTCCTCGGCATCGTCAACGGCACGACCAACTTCATCCTCGACAAGATGGACTCCACCGGCGCCGGCTACCAGGAGGCCCTGGACGAGGCCACCGCCCTCGGGTACGCGGAAGCCGACCCGACCGCCGACGTCGAGGGCTTCGACGCCGCCGCCAAGGCCGCGATCCTCGCCGGCATCGCCTTCCACACGCGCGTCCGCCTGGACGACGTCCACCGCGAGGGCATGGCCGAGGTCACCGCCGCCGACTTCCGCTCCGCCAAGGAGATGGGCTGCACCATCAAGCTGCTCGCCATCTGCGAGCGCTCGAAGGACGGGACGTCGGTCACCGCGCGGGTGCACCCCGCGATGATCCCGCTCAGCCACCCGCTCGCCTCCGTGCGCGGCGCGTACAACGCCGTCTTCGTGGAGAGCGACGCCGCCGGGCAGCTGATGTTCTACGGCCCCGGCGCCGGCGGCTCGCCCACCGCCTCCGCCGTCCTCGGCGACCTGGTGGCCGTCTGCCGCAACCGGCTCAACGGCGCCACCGGCCCCGGCGAGTCGGCCTATGCCGACCTGACCGTCTCCCCGATGGGCGACGTCGTCACCCGGTACCACATCAGCCTCGACGTGGCCGACAAACCGGGCGTGCTCGCCCAGGTCGCCACCGTTTTCGCCGAGCACGGCGTGTCCATCGACACGGTTCGGCAGCAAGGCAAGGACGGCGAGGCATCTCTCGTCGTCGTCACCCACCGGGCCTTTGACGCCTCCCTGTCCGGGACCGTCGAGGCGCTGCGCAAGCTCGACACCGTGCGGGGTGTCGCCAGCATCATGCGGGTTGAAGGAGAGTAACCAGCAATGACCCACCAGTGGCGCGGAATCATCGAGGAGTACCGGGACCGGCTGCCCGTCTCCGACACCACGCCGGTCGTGACGCTCCGCGAGGGCGGCACGCCCCTCGTGCCCGCGCAGGTGCTCTCCGAGCGCACGGGCTGTGAGGTCCACCTGAAGGTGGAGGGGGCCAACCCCACCGGGTCCTTCAAGGACCGCGGCATGACCATGGCGATCAGCAAGGCCAAGGAGGAGGGGGCGAAGGCCGTCATCTGCGCCTCCACCGGCAACACCTCCGCCTCCGCCGCCGCGTACGCGGTGCGGGCGGGCATGGTCTCGGCCGTCCTGGTGCCGCAGGGCAAGATCGCCCTCGGCAAGATGGGCCAGGCCCTCGTGCACGGCGCGAAGATCCTCCAGGTCGCCGGCAACTTCGACGACTGCCTCACCCTCGCCCGCTCGCTCAGCGAGAACTACCCCGTGGCGCTGGTGAATTCGGTCAACCCGGTGCGGATCGAGGGCCAGAAGACGGCCGCCTTCGAGATCGTGGACATGCTCGGCGACGCGCCCGACATCCACGTCCTCCCGGTCGGCAACGCGGGCAACATCACCGCGTACTGGAAGGGCTACCAGGAGTACGCCGCCGACGGCGTCTCCACCCGCACCCCGCGGATGTGGGGCTTCCAGGCCTCCGGCAGCGCCCCGATCGTGCGCGGCGAGGTCGTCAAGGACCCGTCGACCATCGCCACCGCCATCCGCATCGGCAACCCGGCCTCCTGGCAGCGCGCCCTGGCCGCGCGCGACGAGTCCGGCGGCGCCATCGACGAGGTGACGGACCGTGAGATCCTGCGCGCCTACCGCCTGTTGGCCGCGCAGGAGGGCGTCTTCGTGGAGCCCGCCTCCGCCGCCTCGGTGGCCGGTCTGCTGAAGGCCGCCGAGCAGGGCAAGGTCGACCCGGGCCAGCGCATCGTGTGCACGGTCACCGGCAACGGCCTGAAGGACCCGGACTGGGCCGTCGCCGGCGCCCCGCAGCCGGTCACCGTCCCGGTCGACGCCGCCACCGCGGCCGAGCGCCTCGGCCTCGCCTGAGCGCCCCGAACCGGGAAATCCCTGACAAGGTGCACAGGGGGCTTACGACACGCATCGTGCGCCTCCTGTGCGCCCTATGTCGCCACAGAACCTTCCTTCGATAGGCTGTAGCGAACCCGCCTGCCGCATATGCCCTCGCGCATGGCAGGCGCCGCGCCGTCTCCGCGGCCCGACGGGTGTTCGTACGTCAGTCATCGGCAGTCCACCGAATGACCATCGAATCCATCGAGCGTCATTCGACCGCAAACGCAGCTCAAGGAGAGTCTTCGAGCGATGGCCGGTCCAGCGTTCCGCGCCGCCGCCGTCCGGGTGCGCGTCCCCGCCACCAGCGCCAACCTCGGCCCGGGCTTCGACGCCCTGGGCCTCGCGCTGGGGCTCTACGACGACGTGGTCGTCCGGGTCGCCGACTCCGGGCTGCACATCGACATCGCGGGCGAGGGCAGCGAGACCCTGCCGCGGGACGAGAGCCACCTCCTCGTCCGCTCCCTGCGGACGGCCTTCGACCTGCTGGGCGGACAGCCCCGCGGTCTGGAGATCGTCTGCGCCAACCGCATCCCGCACGGCCGCGGCCTCGGCTCCTCCTCCGCCGCCATCTGCGCCGGCATCGTCGCCGCCCGCGCCGTGACCATAGGCGGCGAGGCCCGCCTGGACGACGCCGCGCTGCTGGAACTGGCCACCGAGATCGAGGGCCACCCCGACAACGTGGCCGCCTGTCTGCTCGGCGGTTTCACCCTGTCCTGGATGGAGGCCGGCACCGCCCGTGCCATCAGGATGGAGCCGCACGATTCCATCGTTCCGGTGGTTTTCGTGCCCGGAAAGCCGGTACTGACCGAGACCGCGCGCGGACTGCTCCCGCGCAGCGTGCCGCACGTGGACGCCGCCGCCAACGCGGGCCGCGCCGCCCTGCTGGTCGAGGCCCTGACCAGGCGCCCCGAGCTGCTGCTGCCCGCCACCGAGGACCGCCTCCACCAGGAGTACCGCGCCCCGGCCATGCCCGACAGCGCCGCACTGGTGGAGCGGCTGCGCGCCGACGGTATTCCGGCCGTCATCTCCGGCGCCGGTCCCACCGTCATGGCCCTCGCCGACGCCGACAGCGCCGACAAGGTCTCCCACCTCGCGGGTGAGGGCTGGGCCGCCAACCGGCTGGACCTGGATGTGCAGGGAGCGAGCGTCCTGCCGCTCGCGACGTGACACACGGTTGCCGGATTTGGAGAGGGGAATGTTTGTTGGATCCGGTAGTGTTAATCTCAAGTCTGCACCCGACCTCACCATGGCGAGGTGCCTCGTGTCCCCGTCCGGGACAGACATTCTTCCGGGAGCCTCCCGGGCCACTCCGTGACCCTTGCGCCGTACCTGGGCAGTACGACGTACGCGGACACTGAGCGGGCCACAGGTGGGGGTACCCCCCTCCGGGGGAGCTCCGGAGCAGGTGCTACCACGCCACGTGACACTGGGTGCCACGGCTCGCGGAAGCGCCGTCACCGCACATTATCTTCCGCCGCTTTGGCGGACCACCGCCCCGGCACGGTTCACAGAAGACAGGACCGTAGCCGGACAGCACAACCGGTCGCCGAGCCAGACAGGCCGACGTCCGCTCCAGGGAAGGACCCTTCGTGAGCGACACCACCGATCTGATGGGCGCACGTGTCGAGGACACCGCTGCCGCGCCCGCCACGGACGCCTCCGCGCCTGCCGCCGGTGCCGGGTCCCGGCGGCGCCGCGGTACCGGCCTCGAGGGCATGGTGCTGGCCGAGCTGCAGCAGGTCGCCTCGGGCCTCGGGATCAGGGGCACGGCGCGGATGCGCAAGAGCCAGCTGATCGAGGTCATCAAGGAGGCGCAGGCCGCCGGGGGCGCCGCTCCCAAGGCCGAGGCCGCCGCCACCGAGACCAAGCCGAAGCGCCGGGCCACCTCCCGGACGCGCACCGGCGAGGAGACCGCCGGCAAGAAGGCGGAGAAGGCCGCCGAGGCCCCCGCCGAGAAGGCCGCGGCCCAGCAGCAGATCGAGATCCCGGGCCAGCCGGCCGGGGACACCGCCCGCGCGGCTGCCGAGCGCGGGGGAGACGACGCCCCGACCGAGCGCCGTCGCCGCCGCGCCACGGCCGACGCGGGCAGCCCGGCCCAGAACGGCGCCGAGACCGTCGCCGCCGAGGCCCGCACCGAGTCCAAGGCCGAGACGCCGGCCCAGCCGCAGCAGGGCGACGCCAAGGGCGACGCCGGTGACGGCGAGGGCCGTGGCCGCCGGGACCGCCGCGAGCGCGGCCGCGACCGGGAGCGGGACCGTGACCGGGACCGGGACCGTGACCGCCGTAACAAGGGCGACGAGCAGCAGGGCGGCCAGCAGCGTCAGCAGCAGGGCCAGCAGCAGGGCGGCCGTCAGGACAGCCGGCAGGACGACGACGACTTCGAGGGCGGCCGCCGTGGCCGCCGCGGCCGCTACCGCGACCGCCGTGGCCGTCGCGGCCGCGACGAGATCGCCGAGCCGCAGCTCGCCGAGGACGACGTCCTGATCCCCGTCGCGGGCATCCTGGACATCCTCGACAACTACGCCTTCATCCGGACCTCCGGCTACCTGCCGGGTCCGAACGACGTCTACGTCTCCCTCGCCCAGGTCCGCAAGAACGGCCTGCGCAAGGGCGACCACGTCACCGGCGCGGTCCGCCAGCCGAAGGAGGGCGAGCGCCGCGAGAAGTTCAACGCGCTGGTCCGCCTGGACTCCGTCAACGGCATGGCGCCCGAACACGGCCGCGGCCGCCCGGAGTTCAACAAGCTGACCCCGCTCTACCCGCAGGACCGGCTCCGCCTGGAGACCGACCCGGGCGTGCTGACCACCCGGATCATCGACCTGGTCTCGCCGATCGGCAAGGGCCAGCGCGGTCTGATCGTGGCCCCGCCGAAGACCGGCAAGACCATGATCATGCAGGCGGTCGCCAACGCGATCACGCACAACAACCCCGAGTGCCACCTGATGGTCGTCCTCGTCGACGAGCGTCCGGAAGAGGTCACCGACATGCAGCGGTCGGTCAAGGGCGAGGTCATCTCCTCGACCTTCGACCGTCCGGCCGAGGACCACACCACGGTCGCCGAGCTGGCCATCGAGCGCGCCAAGCGCCTGGTCGAGCTGGGTCACGACGTGGTCGTGCTGCTGGACTCGATCACCCGTCTGGGCCGCGCCTACAACCTGGCGGCGCCGGCCTCCGGCCGCATCCTGTCCGGTGGTGTCGACTCGACCGCGCTCTACCCGCCGAAGCGGTTCTTCGGCGCGGCGCGCAACATCGAGGACGGCGGCTCGCTGACCATCCTCGCCACCGCCCTGGTGGACACCGGGTCCCGCATGGACGAGGTGATCTTCGAGGAGTTCAAGGGCACCGGCAACATGGAGCTGAAGCTCGACCGGAAGCTCGCGGACAAGCGGATCTTCCCCGCGGTGGACGTGGACGCGTCCGGCACCCGCAAGGAGGAGATCCTGCTCGGCGCCGAGGAGCTGGCGGTCGTCTGGAAGCTCCGCCGGGTGCTGCACGCGCTGGACCAGCAGCAGGCCATCGAGCTGCTGCTGGACAAGATGAAGCAGACCAAGTCGAACGTCGAGTTCCTGATGCAGATCCAGAAGACGACGCCGACGCCCGGCAACGGCGACTGAGCGTCCGGGCACTGCCGGGGAAAGGCCGCCTCCCTTCGGGGGAGGCGGCCTTTCCCCGTCTTCCGGCACCGCCGCTGCCCCTTCCGGCACCGCCTATGGCGAGATCTTCGCCACAGCGCCCCCGGTGCCCGCCCACCGCCGGGCGCACCGTCGGCGGCCCCGAAACCGCAGGTGAGCGCCGTCCGCCCGGCATGCCCGACTACACACCGTGGCGATTTCCGTACACGGCGGCCACTGTGCGTTGTGCAACCCTGTCCCGAGTTTCTCCGTCTGACCTGGCGGAGCGACGATGGAGCGGTGACGACCGCGCCCGACCCTGGCCGCAGGGGGTACCCGACCGCCGAGACCTAGGAGCGATGTGGCCGCCGAGAGCACGCCCGCCATAACCGAGCCGGGCACGACCGGACCCCGCCGCCGGGGGAAGGGGCGCCGCCGCAAGGCCCCCAGCACCGGTCGCAAGGCCCTGCGCGCGACCGCCTGGACGGCCGCGGGCGTCGTGGTGCTGGGCGGCGCCGGAGCCGGGTTCGTCTACTTCAAGCTCAACGGCAATCTCCGCAGCGTCGACCTCAACCAGGCCCTCGGCACCGACCGGCCCGCGAAGGTCGACAACGGCTCGCAGAACATCCTGGTCCTCGGCTCGGACACCCGCGCCGGCACGAACAAGAAGCTCGGCGGCGGCACGGACGACGGCAGCGCCCGATCCGACACGGCGATGATCGTCCATGTGTACGAGGGCCACAAACAGGCCAGCGTGGTCTCCATCCCCCGGGACACCCTCGTCGACCGCCCCGAGTGCACCGACACCAAGGGCACCGCCCACCCGGCCGCCACCGGCGTGATGTTCAACGAGGCGTACTCCACCGGGGGCGCGGCCTGCGCGGTCAAGACCGTCGAGTCGATCACCGGCATCCGCATGGACCACTACCTGGAGGTCGACTTCGAGGGCTTCCAGCAGCTCATCGACGACCTCGGCGGTGTCCGGATCACCACCACCAAGGACATCCACGACCGGCAGAGCCACCTCGACCTCAAGGCCGGCCCGCACACCCTGAACGGCGAGCAGGCCCTCGGTCTGGTCCGCACCCGGCACGGCGTGGGCGACGGCTCCGACCTCGGCCGCATCCAGCTCCAGCAGGCGTTCATCAAGGCCCTCATCGACCAGGTCAAGCACGTCGGCGTCCTCACCAACCCGAAGAAGCTCTACGACCTCGCCGACACCGCCACCAAGGCCGTGACGACCGACTCCGACCTCGGCTCGGTCAACGCCCTGATCGACTTCGCGGGGAGCCTGAAGGGCATCGGCTCCTCCCAGATGAAGATGGTCACGATGCCGGTCCAGTACGACCCGGCCAACCCCAACCGCGTCCTGCTGGACACCGCCAAGGCGCAGCTGGTCTGGAACGCCCTGCGGGACGACCGGCAGATCCCGAAGGCGGCGACGCGGGGCACGGCGACGGGCGAGGCCAAGGGCGTCGTCAGCGCCCCGTAGGACGTCCCGCGCTCCCCCCGGAATAGAACAGCGGCACCCCCGGTTTGGGTGGATGGCGCCAGTCCTGGCAGACTGGTACGTCGGCTCCGGTTCACGCCTCCGCATCCCGCGGCAGCGACCCGGCGCCCTCCCGAAACCTAGGAGACACCTTGAAGCGCGACATCCACCCCGCGTACGTCGAGACGCAGGTCAGCTGCACCTGCGGCGCGTCGTTCACCACCCGCAGCACCATCGAGTCCGGCACCATCCGGGCCGAGGTCTGCTCCGAGTGCCACCCGTTCTACACGGGCAAGCAGAAGATCCTCGACACCGGTGGCCGTGTGGCCCGCTTCGAGGCCCGCTTCGGCAAGGCCGCCGGCTCCAAGAAGTAGCGAGCCCCATTTCGCCGGTCCACGGCCACACCCCGCTCACGGGCGGGTGTGCCCGGGACCGGCGTTTTTGGTCGCCGCCCTTCCCTTCACCGCAGTACAGGAGCCCAAGATGTTCGAGGCCGTCGAGGAACTCGTCGCCGAGCACGCCGACCTGGAGAAGAAGCTCGCCGACCCGTCGGTCCACGCCGATCAGGCGAACGCGCGCAAGCTGAACAAGCGCTACGCCGAGCTGACCCCGATCGTCGCCACGTACCGCTCCTGGAAGTCGACCGGCGACGACATCGAGACCGCCCGCGAGCTGTCCGCCGTCGACCCCGACTTCGCCGCCGAGGTCAAGGACCTGGAGAAGCGGCGCGAGGAGCTGACCGAGAAGCTGCGCCTGCTGCTCGTCCCGCGCGACCCCAGCGACGACAAGGACGTCATCCTGGAGATCAAGGCGGGCGCGGGCGGCGACGAGTCCGCCCTCTTCGCCGGCGATCTGCTGCGGATGTACCTGCGCTACGCCGAGCGCGTCGGCTGGAAGACCGAGATCATCGACGCCACCGAATCCGAGCTGGGCGGCTACAAGGACGTCCAGGTCGCGGTGAAGACCCGCGGGCAGATCGAGCCCGGCCAGGGCGTCTGGGCCCGGATGAAGTACGAGGGCGGGGTGCACCGCGTGCAGCGCGTCCCGGCGACCGAGTCCCAGGGCCGCATCCACACCTCCGCGGCCGGCGTGCTCGTCACGCCCGAGGCCGAGGAGGTGGACGTGGAGATCAACCCCAACGACCTCCGCATCGACGTCTACCGGTCCTCCGGCCCCGGCGGCCAGTCCGTGAACACCACCGACTCCGCCGTGCGCATCACGCACATCCCGACCGGCGTCGTCGCCTCCTGCCAGAACGAGAAGAGCCAGCTGCAGAACAAGGAGCAGGCGATGCGTATCCTGCGTTCCAGGCTGCTCGCCATGGCGCAGGAGGAGGCGGAGCGCGAGGCCGCCGACGCCCGCCGCAGCCAGGTCCGCACCGTGGACCGCTCCGAGAAGATCCGCACCTACAACTTCCCGGAGAACCGCATCTCGGACCACCGCGTCGGCTTCAAGGCGTACAACCTGGACCAGGTCCTGGACGGCGACCTCGACGCGGTCATCCAGGCCTGCGTCGACGCCGACTCGGCGGCGAAGCTCGCCGCCGCGTAAGACCCGTACGCACGAGTACGACACGGAGGAGACGCGTGAACCTGCTGCTCGCCGAGGTGGCCCAGGCCACCCAGCGGCTGGCCGACGCCGGTGTGCCCTCGCCGCGCAACGACGCGGAGGAGCTGGCCGCCTTCGTGCACGGCGTGAAGCGCGGTCAACTGCACTCCGTGAAGGACGCCGACTTCGACGCCCGGTACTGGGAGGTCATCGCCCGGCGCGAGCAGCGCGAGCCGCTGCAGCACATCACCGGGCGGGCCTACTTCCGCTATCTGGAGCTCCAGGTCGGGCCCGGGGTGTTCGTGCCCCGGCCGGAGACCGAGTCGGTGGTCGGCTGGGCGATAGACGCGGTCCGCGCGATGGACGTCGTGGAGCCGTGCATCGTCGACCTGTGCACCGGCTCCGGCGCCATCGCCCTCGCCCTCGCCCAGGAGGTGCCGCGCTCGCGCGTGCACGCCGTGGAGCTGTCCGAGGACGCCCTCGTGTGGACCCGGAAGAACGTGGCCGGCTCCCGCGTCGACCTGCGCCAGGGCGACGCGCTGACCGCCTTCCCGGACCTCGACGGCCAGGTCGACCTGGTCGTCTCCAACCCGCCGTACATCCCGCTCACCGAATGGGAGTACGTCGCCCCGGAGGCCCGCGACTACGACCCGGAGCTGGCGTTGTTCTCCGGTGAGGACGGTCTCGACCTCATCCGGGGCATCGAACGCACCGCGCACCGGCTGCTGCGCCCCGGCGGTGTCGTCGTGATCGAGCACGCCGACACCCAGGGCGGCCAGGTGCCGTGGATCTTCACCGAGGAGCGGGGCTGGGCCGACGCCGCCGACCACCCCGACCTCAACAACCGGCCGCGCTTCGCCACCGCCCGCAAGGCGCTGCCGTGACCACCCCGACGACTTCCATCCCGCAGTACGTGTACGAGGAGGCCCGCTAGTTATGGCACGGCGATACGACACCAACGACGCGACCGACCGCGTGACGGGTCTGCGCGAGGCCGCGTCCGCCGTCCGCCGGGGCGAGCTGGTGGTCCTGCCGACCGACACGGTGTACGGCATCGGCGCCGACGCGTTCTCCTCGGAGGCGGTCGCCGACCTGCTCGCCGCCAAGGGCCGGGGCCGCAACATGCCCACCCCCGTCCTCATCGGCTCCCCGAACACCCTGCACGGCCTGGTCACGGACTTCTCCGAGCTGGCCTGGGAACTGGTCGACGCGTTCTGGCCGGGCGCCCTGACGATCGTCGCCAGGCACCAGCCGTCCCTGCAGTGGGACCTCGGCGACACCCGGGGCACGGTCGCCGTGCGCATGCCGCTGCACCCGGTCGCCATCGAGCTGCTCACCGAGGTCGGCCCGATGGCCGTCTCCTCGGCGAACCTCACCGGCCACCCGGCGCCGGAGGACTGCGACGCGGCCCAGGGCATGCTCGGCGACTCCGTCTCCGTCTACCTCGACGGCGGCCCCACCCCGGGCAACGTGCCGTCGTCCATCGTGGACGTCACCCGCGCGGTGCCGGTGCTGCTGCGCGAGGGCGCGCTCTCCGCGGAGGAGCTGCGCAAGGTCGTACCCGACCTCGAGGTGGCGAATTGACGGCCCCTGGGACGGGGCGCGGCATAGGCGGCGGGAGCTGGAGCGCGGAGGAGACGACGACGTTCGGGTTCCCCCGCGACACCTTCCGCATCCTCCACGTCAGCACCGGCAATGTGTGCCGCTCGCCCATCACCGAGCGGCTGACCCGCCACTTCGTCGCGGAGCGGCTCGGCGTGCTCGGCGGCGGTCTGATCGTGGAGAGCGCGGGCACCTGGGGCCACGAGGGCGCGCCCATGGAGTCCCACGCGGAGACGGTGCTCGCCGAGTTCGGCGCGGACGCCTCCGGCTTCGTCGGCCGGGAACTGCTGGACGAGCACGTGATCAAGGCCGACCTGGTGCTGACCGCCACCCGCGACCACCGCGCCCAGGTCATCTCCATGGGCCACTCGGCGGGTCTGCGCACCTTCACCCTGAAGGAGTTCACCCGGCTGGTCCGGGCGATAGATCCGGCCACCCTGCCGCCCCTGGAGGACGGCGTGGTCATGCGGGCCCGGGCGCTGGTGCGCGCGGCGGCGGCGCTGCGCGGCTGGCTGCTCGCCCCGACCGCCGAGGCGGACGAGGTGTACGACCCCTACGGCGCGCCCCTGACCTTCTTCCGGTCCATCGGCGACGAGATAAGGGACGCCCTGGACCCGGTGGTGACGGCACTGACGGGGGTCCCGGCGCGGGCGTAGGGCCCGCCGAGCCCCGACGCGGTCTCCGGCCTACATTGGAGCTACGTCACCGCCGACCGCCCGGGAGCCCGCCATGTCGGTCACCCACACCCTCGAGACCGACGTGCTGCGCCGGCAGGACCCGGCGATGGCCGAACTGCTGCTCGGAGAGCTGACGCGGCAGTCGACCACCCTCCAGCTGACCGCCGCCGAGAACTTCTGCTCCCCGGCCGTCCTCGCCGCCCTCGGCTCCGCGCTCGCCAACAAGTACGCCGAGGGCTATCCCGGCGCCCGCCACCACGGCGGCTGCGAGATCGCCGACGCCGCCGAACGCGCCGCCGTCGACCGCGCCAAGGACCTGTTCGGCGCCGAGCACGCCAACGTCCAGCCGCACTCCGGCTCCTCGGCCGTGCTGGCCGCCTACGCGGCCCTGCTGCGCCCCGGCGACACCGTCCTCGCCCTCGGCCTGCCCTACGGCGGCCACCTCACCCACGGCTCGCCGGCCAACTTCTCCGGCCGCTGGTTCGACTTCGTCGGCTACGGCGTCGACGCCGAGACCGGGCTGATCGACCACGACCAGGTGCGCCACCTCGCCCGCAACCACCGGCCCAAGGCCGTCGTGTGCGGCTCCATCGCCTACCCCCGCCACCCGGACTACGCCTTCTTCCGGGAGGTCGCCGACGAGGTCGGGGCCTATCTGATCGCGGACGCCGGCCACCCCATCGGGCTGGTCGCCGGGAAAGCGGCGCCGAACCCGGTGCCGTACGCGGACATCGTCTGCGCGACCACCCACAAGGTGCTGCGCGGTCCGCGCGGCGGGATGATCCTGTGCGGGGCCGAGCTGGCCCGGCGCGTGGACCGGGCCGTGTTCCCGTTCACCCAGGGCGGCGCCCAGATGCACACCATCGCCGCCAAGGCCGTCGCGTTCGGCGAGGCGGCGACCCCGGGGTTCGGCGGGTACGCCCATCGGGTGGTGGACAACGCGCGGGTGCTGGCCGGTCACCTGGCCGCCGAGGGGCTGGCCGTCACCACCGGCGGCACGGACACCCACCTGATCACCGCGGACCCGGCCCCGCTCGGCGTGGACGGCCGCACCGCGCGCGGCCGGCTGCTGGCGGCCGGACTGGTGCTGGACTGCTGTGTGCTGCCGCACGGCGACGGCCGCGGCCTGCGCCTGGGCACGGCGGCGGTGACCACCCAGGGCATGGGCGAACCGGAGATGGTGCGGGTCGCGGCGCTGCTCGCGGCCGTGCTGCGCGGGCGGACGGAGCCGGCCCGGGCGCGGGCGGAGGTCCGCGCGCTCACCGGCCGCTTCCCGCCGTATCCGGGCTGAACGGGGGTAGAAGCGGTCCCGTACCTCCCGGTGTGGACCGGTCCGGGAGGGGGCGTACGGCCCCGGGTGCAACCTCCGTCGCTACCCGGCCGTCCTCATCCATATGCATCCGTCGCTAGGGTGTGAGGCTGTGATGGCCAGCGAGACCTGTGGGGAAGCCCGTGCGTGAATACCTGCTGACGCTCTGCATCACGGCCGCGGTGACGTATCTGCTGACGGGGCCGGTACGGAAGTTCGCGATCGTGGCCGGGGCGATGCCGGAGATCCGGGCCCGTGACGTGCACCGGGAACCCACTCCGCGTCTCGGCGGTATCGCGATGTTCTTCGGCCTGTGCGCGGGCCTGCTGGTCGCGGACCACCTGACGAACCTCAGCGAGGTCTTCGCCAAGTCGAACGAGCCGCGGGCGCTGCTCTCGGGGGCCGCCCTGATCTGGCTGATCGGCGTCCTGGACGACAAGTTCGAGATCGACGCGCTGATCAAGCTGGGCGGCCAGATGATCGCCGCGGGCGTGATGGTCATGCAGGGTCTGACGATCCTGTGGCTGCCCATCCCGGGCGTCGGGAACGTCGCGCTGACCCAGTGGCAGGGCACGCTGCTGACGGTGGCCCTGGTGGTCATCACGATCAACGCGGTGAACTTCGTGGACGGCCTGGACGGTCTCGCGGCCGGCATGGTGTGCATCGCGGCCTGCTCGTTCTTCCTGTACGCCTACCGGATCTGGTACTCGTACGGCATCGAGGCCGCCGCCCCCGGCACCCTGTTCGCGGCCATCCTGATGGGCATGTGCCTGGGCTTCCTGCCGCACAACATGCACCCGGCGCGCATCTTCATGGGCGACTCCGGCTCGATGCTGATCGGCCTGGTCCTGTCGGCGGGCGCGATCTCGATCACCGGCCAGGTGGACCCGGACGCCCTCGCGCTGTTCACCGGCTCGGAGAAGGCGGCCGTCCACCAGACGGTGCCGGTCTACATCCCGCTGCTGCTCCCGCTGACCATCATCGCCGTGCCGGCGGCCGACCTGGTGCTGGCGATCGTCCGCCGCACCTGGCGGGGCCAGTCCCCGTTCGCCGCCGATCGCGGCCATCTGCACCACCGTCTGCTGGAGATCGGCCACTCGCACAGCCGGGCCGTGCTGATCATGTACTTCTGGTCGGCGCTGATCGGCTTCGGGGCGCTGGCGTACTCGGTCAACTCGGCGTCGATGTGGATCGTGCTGGGCGTGGTCTTCCTCAGCGCGATCGGCCTGGTCCTGCTGCTGCTTCCGCGCTTCACCCCGCGCGTGCCGCTGTGGGCCCAGCGCTTCGTGCCGCCGCGCTACCGCAGGCGCCGCCCGGCCCCCGAGGCCGCCGCGGAATCCGCCGCCGCCGAGGAGGGCGCCGAGAGCGCGGAGCGGTCCCCGGTCCCGGCCGGGATCTCGGGCGTCAACGGGGCGACCGCGATCGGCGCCCGATCGCGTTTCCCCGACCGCGGCTGAGACGGCCAAGGTAAGAATCTGACTAGAGCATTGCCAACTCGTGGGGGAGCAAAGCGCCCTAATACCAGACAACTGGGCGGCGTTTTTGCACAGACGGGCACGTTCACTCTCATGTGTGACAGCCAGCACACCCAACAGGTAAAGACCTCATCAAATAGTTTGTGATACGGTTCACGAGAACCCCGGATAGGACCGAGATGCCTCAGTGCGACGGTCCGCAGGTGTGAGATCTCGATCACTCGGTCCGGGACTACGCTCGTCCATGACGACACCCTGCCCCCTTGTGAAAGCGGAGTTGCCGCCATGCCGTCCAATGACGCCCGGAACCTCTTGCGGATCGCTGTGCCCACAGCGGCTGCGGGCGCGATCGTCGTCGCCGTGAGCGCCGCGGTCGCGGGAGGCAAGGGTGCGCTCGGTGCGGCCGTCGGCACGGTGCTAGCCGTCCTGTTCATGGGAATCGGCCTCTATGTGCTCCAGTGGACGGCAAAAACGCTCCCGCAGCTGTTCCAGGCGATGGGGCTCCTGCTCTACGTCGCTCAGCTGCTGCTCCTCCTGATCTTCGTCGCTGTCTTCAAGGACACCTCCCTCTTCAACGCGAAGACGTTCGCCGTGTCGCTCGTTGTCGCGACCGTCGTGTGGATGGCCGCGCAGGCTCGCGCGCACATGAAGGCCAAGATCTTCTACATCGACCCGGACTCCGCGAAGAGTGAGAAGCCCGCGAACACAGGGCCGAAGTCGTGAGGAGTAGGGGCGGGATAAAGGCTTGTGAGATCTCCTGCTATCGTCCGGTGCCAACTGCGGCATCGCGGGCGCGGGCATCTGAGCTGACGCCTGCTCGATCGCGAGGCTCGATGCCCCCCAGCCGCCCCCACATCCGTAACACCAGTCCGGTGCCGATCCGCGGCCGCGTGCCGCGCCGACACAACGAGGTTGCCGTACCCATGCGTCACGCCGAAGGAGCCCGCGGTGAGTGCTGACCAGACCCAGCTCGCCTTTGACTGGAGTTGTCGGATCATGTCCGACAACGGGTGCGGCTTCCCGGCTCCGGGCCTGCACTCGTTCCTGTTCAAGCCGATCGGCACCGTCGGGGGCTACGAGTTCAACAAGGTGATGCTGCTCGCGCTCATCACCACCGTGCTCGTCGTCGCGTTCTTCTGGGCGGCCTTCGGCAAGGCCAAGGTCGTCCCGGGCAAGATCCAGATGATCGGCGAGGCCGGCTACGACTTCGTGCGCCGCGGCATCGTGTACGAGACTCTCGGCAAGCGCGAGGGCGAGAAGTGGGTACCGCTCATGGTCTCCCTCTTCTTCTTCATCTGGATCATGAACATCTGGTCCGTGATCCCGCTGGCCCAGTTCCCGGTCGCCTCCGTCTTCGCCTTCCCGGTCGTCCTGGCCGCGCTCGTCTGGATCCTCTGGGTCGGACTGACGTTCAAGCGCCACGGCTTCGTCGGTTTCTTCAAGAATGTCACGGGCTACGACAAGTCGCTGGGCGCGGTCCTGCCGCTGGTCATGGTCATCGAGTTCCTCTCGAACCTGATCGTCCGCCCGTTCACCCACGCGGTGCGACTCTTCGCCAACATGTTCGCCGGTCACCTGATGCTGGTGATGTTCACCGTCGCCTCCTGGTACCTGCTGAACAGCTGGATGGTCCCCGCCGCGGGCGTCTCCTTCATCATGACCATGGTCATGATCCTCTTCGAGCTTTTCGTGCAGGCCGTCCAGGCGTACGTCTTCGTACTCCTCGCCTGCTCCTACATTCAGGGCGCTCTCGCCGAGCACCACTGAGCCGAACCACCCGCCCTGTAAACCCCCAGACGTCCGGTGGCCAACCCCCACCGGTCCATGAAAGAGAAGGAAGAACCGGCATGTCCGCTCTCCAGACCCTTGCTGCCGACGGTGTCACCGGCTCCCTCGGTTCCATCGGCTACGGCCTCGCCGCGATCGGCCCCGGCGTCGGCGTCGGCATCATCTTCGGTAACGGCACGCAGGCTCTCGCCCGCCAGCCCGAGGCGGCCGGTCTGATCCGCGCCAACCAGATCCTGGGCTTCGCCTTCTGTGAGGCGCTCGCCCTCATCGGCATCGTTATGCCGTTCGTGTTCGGTAAGTGATCACCCTTTCTTACTGACACGCATCGACGAAAGGCACTGATGTGATCGCCAACCTGGTGCAGCTGGCGGCCGAGGAAGAGCAGAACCCGCTCATCCCTCCGGGCCCCGAGCTGCTCGTCGGCACCATCGCCTTCGCCATCGTGTTCTTCTTCTTCTGGAAGAAGCTGCTTCCGAACATCAACAAGGTTCTGGAGGAGCGTCGCGCGGCGATCGAAGGCGGCATCGAAGAGGCCGACGCCATGAAGGTCGAGGCCCAGAGCGTCCTTGAGCAGTACAAGGCTCAGCTCGCCGAGGCCCGGCACGAGGCCGCGCGCCTGCGCCAGGAGGCGCAGGAGCAGGGTGCCGCGCTCATCGCCGAGATGCGGGCCGAGGGCCAGCGTCAGCGCGAGGAGATCGTCGCCGCCGGTCACGCGCAGATCGAGGCCGACCGCAAGGCCGCCGCGTCCGCGCTGCGTCAGGACGTCGGCCGGCTCGCCACCGAACTGGCCGGCAAGCTCGTCGGCGAGTCCCTTGAGGACCACGCCCGCCAGAGCCGTGTGATCGACCGCTTCCTCGACGAGCTCGAGGAGAAGGCCGAGGCCACGCGATGAACGGAGCGAGCCGCGAGGCACTGGCAGCCGCCCGGGAGCGTCTCGACGCGCTGACGGACTCCACGTCCGTGGACGCCGCGCAGCTCGCCGACGAGCTGGCGGCCGTCACCGCGCTGCTCGACCGCGAGGCCGGCCTGCGCCGGGTCCTCACCGACCCGGCGCAGCCCGGAGAGGCGAAGGCCCAGCTGGTCCAGCGTCTGATCGGCGGCCAGGTCAGCGGGTCCACCGCCGACCTGCTGTCCGGACTGGCGCGGTCCCGCTGGTCGCAGCCGCGCGACCTGGTGGACGCGCTGGAGGAGCTGGCGGACATCGCCGACCTCACGGCGGCGGAGAAGACGGGCACGCTCGACGACGTCGAGGACGAGCTCTTCCGGTTCGGCCGGATCGTCTCCTCCAGCACCGAACTGCGCGCCGCGCTCACCCACCGCGCCGCCGGCGCCTCGGCCAAGACCGAGCTGCTGCACCGGCTGCTGGGCGGGCGGGCCAAGCCTGCCACCGAGCGACTGGTGACGCGCCTCACCACCGCGCCGCGTGGACGTAGCCTGGAAGCGGGACTGGAGTCCCTGTCCAAGCTCGCCGCCGAGCGCCGGAACCGCGTGGTCGCCGTCGTCGCCACGGCGGTGCCGCTGAGCGACGGCCAGAAGCAGCGCCTCGGCGCCGCCCTGACCAAGCTCTACGGCCGTCGCATGCACCTCAACCTCCATGTCGACCCCGAGGTCGTCGGCGGCATCCGGGTGCAGGTCGGTGACGAGGTCATCAACGGCTCCCTCGCGGACCGGCTCGACGAGGCCGCCCGCCGCATGGCGAGCTAGCAGCAACTCGATAGATCGGTCCCTCGGCGCATACCGAGAGACGCAGTACGTACTTACGGCCCTGGTTGGGCCGTGCAGAGGATTCCTGGGGGTCGCCCCCAGACCCCCAAAGTGAAACTTCGGGCCCAACAAGGAGAGCAGGGAACCCAGATGGCGGAGCTCACGATCCGGCCGGAGGAGATCCGGGACGCGCTGGAGAACTTCGTCCAGTCGTACAAGCCGGACGCGGCCTCGCGCGAGGAGGTCGGTACGGTCACCCTTGCCGGCGACGGCATCGCGAAGGTCGAGGGCCTGCCCTCGGCCATGGCCAACGAACTGCTGAAGTTCGAGGACGGCACCCTCGGCCTCGCGCTGAACCTGGAAGAGCGCGAGATCGGCGCCATCGTCCTCGGTGAGTTCAGCGGCATCGAGGAGGGTCAGCCGGTCACGCGCACCGGTGAGGTCCTCTCCGTCGCGGTCGGCGAGGGCTACCTCGGCCGTGTCGTCGACCCGCTCGGCAACCCGATCGACGGCCTCGGCGAGATCGAGACCGACGGCCGCCGCGCCCTCGAGCTGCAGGCCCCCACGGTCATGCAGCGCAAGTCGGTGCACGAGCCGATGGAGACGGGCTACAAGGCCGTCGACGCGATGACCCCGATCGGCCGTGGCCAGCGTCAGCTGATCATCGGTGACCGCCAGACCGGCAAGACCGCCCTGGCCGTCGACACGATCATCAACCAGCGCGACAACTGGCGCTCGGGCGACCCCAAGAAGCAGGTCCGCTGCATCTACGTCGCCATCGGCCAGAAGGGCTCCACCATCGCGTCGGTCCGCCGCGCGCTGGAGGAGAACGGCGCGCTGGAGTACACGACCATCGTCGCCGCCCCGGCGTCCGACCCGGCCGGCTTCAAGTACCTGGCGCCGTACACCGGCTCGGCCATCGGCCAGCACTGGATGTACCAGGGCAAGCACGTCCTGATCATCTTCGACGACCTGTCGAAGCAGGCCGACGCCTACCGCGCCGTGTCGCTGCTGCTGCGCCGCCCGCCGGGCCGTGAGGCCTACCCGGGTGACGTCTTCTACCTGCACTCCCGTCTGCTGGAGCGCTGCGCCAAGCTCTCCGACGAGATGGGCGCGGGTTCGATGACCGGTCTGCCGATCGTCGAGACCAAGGCCAACGACGTCTCGGCGTTCATCCCGACCAACGTCATCTCCATCACCGACGGCCAGTGCTTCCTGGAGTCGGACCTCTTCAACGCCGGTCAGCGCCCCGCGCTGAACGTCGGTATCTCCGTCTCCCGAGTCGGTGGTTCCGCCCAGCACAAGGCGATGAAGCAGGTCTCCGGCCGCCTCCGCGTCGACCTCGCCCAGTTCCGTGAGCTGGAGGCGTTCGCCGCCTTCGGTTCCGACCTGGACGCCGCCTCCAAGGCCCAGCTGGAGCGCGGTCAGCGCATGGTCGAGCTGCTGAAGCAGGACCAGTACCAGCCGATGTCCACCGAGGACCAGGTCGTCTCCGTCTGGGCCGGCACCACCGGCAAGATGGACGAGGTGCCGGTCGCCGACATCCGCCGCTTCGAGAAGGAGCTGCTGGAGTACCTGCACCGCCAGGAGCAGGGCCTCATGACCTCCATCCGCGAGGGCGGCAAGATGTCCGACGACACCCTCACGGCCGTCGCCGACGCGATCGCGGACTTCAAGAAGCAGTTCGAGACCTCGGACGGCAAGCTGCTCGGCGAGGACGCCCCGTCCGCCGCCAAGTGACGTAAGGAAGGGACCTGACTCATGGGAGCCCAGCTCCGGGTCTATAAGCGTCGCATCCGATCCGTCACCGCGACCAAGAAGATCACGAAGGCGATGGAGATGATCGCCGCCTCGCGCGTCGTCAAGGCGCAGCGCAAGGTGGCGGCCTCCACTCCCTACGCGACCGAGCTGACGCGCGCGGTCACGGCGGTCGGTACGGGTTCGAACACCAAGCACCCGCTCACCACCGAGGCGGACAACCCGACCCGCGCCGCGGTCCTGCTCCTCACGAGCGACCGCGGTCTGGCCGGCGCCTTCAACTCCAACGCCATCAAGGCGGCGGAGCAGCTGACCGAGCGCTTGGAGCGCGAGGGCAAGCAGGTCGACACGTACATCGTCGGCCGACGCGGTGTCGCCCACTACAACTTCCGTGAGCGCAAGGTCGCGGAGTCGTGGACGGGCTTCACCGACGAGCCGTCGTACGCGGACGCCAAGACGGTGGCGGCGCCCCTGATCGAGGCCATCCAGAAGGACACGGCCGAGGGTGGTGTGGACGAACTCCACATCGTCTTCACCGAGTTCGTCTCGATGATGACGCAGACGGCGCTCGACGCCCGGCTGCTGCCGCTGCGCCTCGACGAGGTGTCGCAGGAGACCGCCCCCCAGGGCGAGATCCTCCCGCTGTACGACTTCGAGCCCTCGGCGGAGGACGTCCTCGACGCCCTGCTGCCGCGCTACGTGGAGAGCCGGATCTACAACGCGCTGCTCCAGTCGGCCGCTTCGAAGCACGCCGCCACGCGGCGCGCGATGAAGTCGGCCACCGACAACGCGGGTGAGCTGATCAACACGCTCTCCCGTCTTGCCAACGCGGCCCGCCAGGCCGAAATCACCCAGGAAATCAGCGAGATCGTCGGTGGCGCGAGCGCCTTGGCCGACGCGACCGCGGGGAGTGACCGATAATGACCACCACTGTTGAGACCGCGACGGCTACGGGCCGCGTCGCCCGGGTCATCGGCCCGGTCGTCGACGTGGAGTTCCCCGTCGACGCGATGCCGGAGATCTACAACGCCCTGCACGTCGAGGTCGCCGACCCGGCGAACGAGGGCGAGAAGAAGATCCTGACCCTGGAGGTCGCCCAGCACCTGGGTGACGGCCTGGTCCGCACCATCTCCATGCAGCCCACCGACGGCCTGGTCCGCCAGGCCCCGGTGACGGACACCGGCTCCGCCATCTCCGTCCCGGTCGGCGACTTCACCAAGGGCAAGGTGTTCAACACCCTCGGTGAGGTGCTGAACGTCGACGAGTCCTACGACGGCGAGCGCTGGCCGATCCACCGCAAGGCGCCGAACTTCGACGAGCTCGAGTCGAAGACCGAGATGTTCGAGACCGGCGTCAAGGTCATCGACCTGCTGACCCCGTACGTCAAGGGCGGCAAGATCGGTCTGTTCGGCGGTGCCGGCGTCGGCAAGACGGTGCTCATCCAGGAGATGATCTACCGTGTCGCCAACAACCACGACGGTGTCTCCGTGTTCGCCGGTGTCGGCGAGCGCACCCGTGAGGGCAACGACCTGATCGAGGAGATGTCCGACTCGGGCGTCATCGACAAGACCGCGCTGGTCTTCGGTCAGATGGACGAGCCCCCGGGCACCCGTCTGCGCGTCGCGCTGGCCGGCCTGACCATGGCCGAGTACTTCCGTGACGTCCAGAAGCAGGACGTGCTGTTCTTCATCGACAACATCTTCCGCTTCACGCAGGCCGGTTCCGAGGTCTCCACGCTGCTCGGCCGCATGCCGTCCGCGGTGGGTTACCAGCCGAACCTGGCCGACGAGATGGGTCTCCTCCAGGAGCGCATCACCTCGACCCGCGGTCACTCGATCACCTCGATGCAGGCGATCTACGTCCCCGCCGACGACCTGACCGACCCGGCCCCGGCCACCACCTTCGCCCACCTCGACGCGACGACGGTTCTGTCCCGTCCGATCTCCGAGAAGGGCATCTACCCGGCCGTGGACCCGCTGGACTCCACGTCCCGGATCCTGGACCCGCGCTACATCACGCAGGACCACTACAACGCGGCCATGCGCGTGAAGACGATCCTGCAGAAGTACAAGGACCTCCAGGACATCATCGCGATCCTCGGTATCGACGAGCTGGGCGAAGAGGACAAGCTCGTCGTCCACCGGGCCCGTCGTGTGGAGCGCTTCCTCTCCCAGAACACCCACGTCGCCAAGCAGTTCACCGGCGTGGACGGTTCGGACGTGCCGCTCGACGAGTCGATCGCCGCGTTCAACGCGATCTGCGACGGCGAGTACGACCACTTCCCCGAGCAGGCGTTCTTCATGTGCGGTGGTCTCGACGACCTCAAGAAGAACGCGAAGGAGCTGGGCGTCTCCTGAGCCCCGAGCTCATCGGAGGGGGCGGGCGCGTCCCGCCCCCTCACCCACGCCCACTAGAATTGACCCCAACACCCGGCGCCCCTGCCGGGTGGTGACCCGAGGAGCCACTCTTGGCTGCTGAGCTGCACGTCGAGCTGGTCGCCGCCGACCGCCAGGTCTGGTCCGGCGAGGCCACCCTGGTCGTCGCGCGCACCACGTCCGGCGACATCGGCGTCATGCCCGGTCACCAGCCGCTGCTCGGTGTGCTGGAGTCGGGCCCGGTGACCATCCGTACGAGTGAAGGTGGAACGGTCGTCGCCGCGGTGCACGGCGGTTTCGTCTCGTTCGCGGACAACAAGCTGTCCCTGCTGGCCGAGATCGCCGAGCTGTCGGACGAGATCGACGTCCAGCGCACGGAGCGGGAGCTGGAGCGGGCGAAGGCGGAGGGCGACGCCGCCGCCGAGCGCCGCGCGGACGTCCGACTGCGTGCTGCGGCGGCGCGCTGATCCAGCCGCGCGGTACGTTGACGTCACTCAGCCGCGGCCGGCCCGGAGTAATCCGGTGCCGGTCGCGGCTGAGGCAGATGTGGGTGTTTTTTCCGTTTCATTACTCAAGTACAGAAGCAGTTCCCCCAACTAGGAGACGAGGAGGTCGGTGCCGATGGTCCTCGCTCTGACTGTGTGCGGAATCGTGGTCGCGCTCGTGGTCGTGGGACTGTTCCTGTTCGGGCTGCGGCGCCGGCTCATCCAGCGCTCCGGCGGCACCTTCGACTGCTCGCTGCGCTGGGACGTCTCCGAGAAACCGGACGCGGGCGGCAAGGGCTGGTCCTACGGCGTCGCCCGCTACAACGGCGACCGCATCGAGTGGTACCGGGTCTTCTCCTACGCCGTCCGTCCCCGCCGGGTCCTGGAGCGGGCGCAGATCGAGGTGGCCGGGCGCCGGCTGCCCGACGGCGAGGAGGAACTGGCGCTGCTGTCGGACGCGGTGGTGCTGGCCTGTACGCATCGGGGCACGCGCCTCGAACTCGCCATGAGCGAAGACGCGCTGACCGGATTTCTCGCGTGGCTGGAAGCAGCCCCGCCCGGTCAGCGCGTCAATGTCGCTTAGGACTCTTTTTCGGTTGTAGCGCGGGTCCCGCGGGTGTCCTACAGGTTGTCGCTGATGGCGCTCACCAGTTCGCCGTTGGCGGTGTCACCGGTGAAGTCCCAGAAGAACGCGCCGCCGAGGCCCTGGCTGTTGGCCCAGGCCATCTTCGTCTTGATGGTGGCGGGGGTGTCGTAGGACCACCAGTTGCTGCCGCAGTGCGCGTACGCGGTGCCGGCGATGGTGCCGGTGACCGGGCAGGACGTCTTCAGGACCTTGTAGTCCTCGATGCCCTGCTCGTAGGTGCCGGCCGCGGGGCCGGTGGCGGTGCCGCCGGGGGCGTCCTGGGTGACGCCGGTCCAGCCGCGGCCGTAGAAGCCGATGCCGATGAGCAGCTTCTTGGCGGGGACGCCGATCGCCTTGAACTTGGCCATCGCGTCGGCGGTGGTGAAGCCCTCCTTCGGAATGCCGTTGTAGGAGGTCAGCGGGGAGTGCGGGGCGGTCGGGCCCTTCGCGTCCCAGGCACCGAAGAAGTCGTACGTCATCACGTTGTACCAGTCGAGGTACTGGGCGGCACCCGCGTAGTCCGCGGCGTCGATCTTGCCGCCGGTGGTGGCGTCCGCCGTGGTGGCGGCGGTGACCAGGTTGTTGGCGCCGAACTTGGCGCGCAGCGCGGCCATCAGGTTCTTGTAGGCCGCGGCCCCGCTGGTGTCACAGGTGAGACCGCAGGCGTTCGGGTACTCCCAGTCGATGTCGATGCCGTCGAAGACATCGGCCCAGCGCGGGTCCTCGACCAGGTCGTAGCAGGACTGCGCGAAGGCCGCCGGGTTCTTGGCCGCGTCACCGAAGCCGCCGGACCAGGTCCAGCCACCGAAGGACCACAGCACCTTGATGTGCGGGTACTTGGCCTTCAGCTGGCGCAGCTGGTTGAAGTTGCCGCGCAGCGGCTGGTCCCAGGTGTCGGCGACGCCGCTGACCGAGTTCTCGGCGGTGAACGCCTTGTCGTAGTCGGCGTAGGAGTCACCGATCGTGCACTTGCCGCCGGTGACGTTGCCGAAGGCGTAGTTGATGTGCGTGATCTTGGCGGCGGAACCGGACGTCACCAGGTTCTTGACGTTGTAGTTCCGGCCGTAGATGCCCCACTCGGTGAAGTAGCCGAGCTTGACCTTGTCACCGGTGGGCGGGGGAGTGGTGCCGCCGCCGGTGGTGTGCACCTTCACCGCGCCGCTGACCGGACCGGTCTGGTCGGCCGTGTCGCGGGCCTGCACGGTGTAGGAGTAGTCGGTTCCGGCGGTCAGCCCGGTGTCGGTGTACGACGTGGTGGTGACCGTGGAGACCTTCTTGCCGTCGCGCAGGACGTCGTAGTTCTTGACGCCCTTGTCGTCGGTGGCCGCGCTCCAGGAGAGCTTCACCGAGGTGTCGGTGACGGAGGAGGCGGTCGGGGTGCCGGGGGCCGACGGGGCGGCGTCGCCCGGGACCGTGGCGCCGTCGCAGCTGTCGCCGTTGAGCTTGCAGTTGGACGGGGAGCCGGAACCCGTGCCGTTGAAGCCGAAGGAGACGGAGGCGCCGGGGGCGATGGTGCCGTTCCAGCCGACGTTCTTGGCGGTCCAGTGGTCACCGGAGTTGGTGACCGTGGCGTCCCAGGCCGAGGTGGCCTTGGTGCCCGAGGGGAAGTCCCACTCGATGGTCCAGGAGCTGATGCTGCTGGTGCCGGTGTTCTTGACGGTCCACTGGCCGCCGAAGCCGGAACCCCAGTCGCTGGTCTTGGTGAAGGTGGCCGTGGCGTTGCCGGCGGCCTGGGCGGGGCTCGCGAGAGCGACGGCGCCGGCCAGGGGGAGCAGCAGGGACGCGAACCCTGCCGCGGCTCTGTGTCTGAAGCGCATGCTGCGCCTTCCTCGTCGTAGAGGTGTCAGGGGCATGACTGAGCCTTCATGCCCCACGGTGCTGCGAGGGTAGAAAGGTCTGGACCACAGGTCAATAGGTCTGGACCATTCTGGGGGCCATTCCGGCGGCTGCCCGGCTAGAGCCCCAACTCCTTCGCCAGCACGGCCGCTTGCACCCGGCTGCGCAGCCCCAGCTTGGCCAGCAACCGGCTGACGTGCGTCTTCACCGTGCCCTCCGCCATGTCGAGCCGGCCCGCGATCTCCGCGTTCGACAGGCCCTCGCCGATGCGGCCGAGCACCTCCCGCTCCCGCCGGGTCAGCTCCCCCAGGACCGCCGGATCGGCCGCCGCACCCCGGTCCGGGACCGCGCCCGCGGCGAACTCGGCGATCAGCCGCCGGGTCACGGCCGGCGCCACGATGCCCTCCCCGCGCGCCACCGTCCGCACCGCCTCCAGCAGCTCCCGCGCCTCCGCGTTCTTCAGCAGGAACCCCGCCGCCCCGGCCCGCAGCGCCCCGAACACGTACTCGTCCAGGTCGAACGTGGTCAGCACCAGCACGTCCGCGAGGCCCTCGGCCACGATCCGCCGGGTCGCGGACACCCCGTCGAGCACCGGCATCTGCACATCCATCAGCACCACGTCGGGCCGCAGCTCACGGGCCAGTTCCACCGCCCGCTCCCCGTTCGCCGCCTCCCCGGCCACCTCGATGTCGGGCGCGCTGCCCAGGATGAGTACCAGCCCGGCGCGGACGGCGGACTGGTCCTCGGCGACCAGGACACGGATCATGCGGAATCTCCTTCGGTGAGCGGAAGAGCGGCCCGTACGGCCCACAGCCCGTCCCGGGGCCCGGCCTCGAACGTGCCGCCGAGCAGCGCCGCCCGCTCCCGCATCCCGGTCAGACCGGAACCGGAGCCCGGCGCGCGGGGGCCGTCGCCCGGCCGGTAGGGGCTGGTCACCCGGATGTCCAGCAGGTCGTCCCGCTGCCGCAGCACGACGCGCACGCACCCCTCGGAAGCGTGCTTCAGGGCGTTGGTCAGCGACTCCTGCACGATCCGGTAGGCGGCCAGCTCCACGGGCGCCGGCACCTGACCGTGCCCGGCGTCCAGGCGCACGTCCAGGCCGTTGGCCCGGGCGGTGGCGACCAGCGCGCCGAGGCCCGTCAGGGTGGGGGAGGCGGCGGGCTGCCGGTCGCCCGAGCGGTCCCGCAGGATCCCGATCAGCCGGCGCATCTCGGCCAGTCCCGCCACGCTGTTCTCCCGGATGACGGCCAGCGCGTCCCGGGAGGTTGCCGCGTCGTCGAGGGAGAGCGCCGCCGTGGAGTGGATGGCGATGGCCGACAGATGGTTGGCGACCATGTCGTGCAACTCGCGGGCCACCCGGGCGCGTTCCGCGGTCACCGCCTGGGCCCGGTCCATCTCGGCCAGCAGCGCGGTCTGTTCGGCCCGCAGCCGGGCCGCCTCGGCGGCGTCGCGGTGGCCGCGCACCAGGGCGCCGGTCGTGGCGGGGGCCAGCGCCACCACCGCGACGCCCAGCCCGATCAGCAGCCCCTGCGGATCGCGCCACAGCGCCACCGGCACCACCCCGCCGAGGACCGTCAGCATCCCGGTGATCCACGGGATGCGGCGGGCCGAGGCGGGGGTGCCGTACAGGACGGCCGCGTACACCAGGTCGGTGTACAGCACGACCGTGGCCATGCTGCCGAGGGTCACCGTGTCCAGCGCCAGCATGAGGGTGCCGATCAGCAGGCCGGTGCGCGGGCGGACGCGGCGCAGCGGCTCACAGGCGGCGGTCAGCGCCAGCGGGACCAGGGGCGCCCAGGGCGCGTGCCACAGCACCAGGTCGGTCGTCGCCTCCCGGGGGTGGATGCCGAGCGCCCACAGCAGCACCCCGCCGAGCAGCCCGACCACGGCGATCCACCAGTCGTCTCGGTGCGGGCGGGGGAGCGTGCGGGCCATGCCCCCATCCAACACGGCCGCCGCACGCCCCGCCTGCTCCCCGGGAAGGGTGCGGGACTGCGACTTTCGCTTACGGCACTCTCCTCAGCGCCGACGACGCGGCCGGCCCGGGCGGCCGGGATCCTGGAGGGGTCAACGAGGGGAGCGAACCGTGATCGTCGGCCTGGTCATCGCCTGCGAGGTGGCGTTCTGGGTGCTGCTGGCGGCCGGCCTGGCCTTCCGGTACGCGCTGCGGATGCCGCGCACCGGACTGGCACTGCTGCTGTGCGAGCCGCTGCTGGAGGCCGTGCTCTTCGTCGCCACGGCGATCGACCTCGAGCACGGCGCCGAACCGGACTGGCGGCACGGGCTCGCCGCGGTCTACATCGGCTTCACCGTCGGTCTCGGCCACTCCACCGTCAAGTGGGCCGACGCCCGGGTGGCCCACCGCTTCGCCGGCGGCCCGCCCCCGGTGAAACCGCCCAGGTACGGCACCGCCCGCGCCGTCCACGAGTGGAAGGTCGCGGGCCGCTGGATCCTGGCCGCGGTCGTGGCACTCGCCCTGCTCCAGGGGGCGGTCTGGTACGTCGGCGACGACGGCGACACGGGTTCGCTGCGCGGCTGGCAGCAGTCCATGCTGTGGCTGATCGGCATCAACGTGCTCATCGCGGCGAGCTACACCCTGTTCCCCAAACGGGAGCCGGCCGGGCGCGGCCGGACCTAGCGCTCCCCGCCCGGCACCCACAGCACGTCCCCGGTCTCCGTGTTGGCGCTGCGGGCCAGGATGAACAGCAGGTCGGAGAGGCGGTTGAGGTAGGTCGCGGTGAGCGGGTTCATCGTCTCGCCGTGTGCCTCCAGGGCCGCCCAGGTGGAGCGCTCGGCCCGGCGGACGACCGTGCACGCCTGGTGCAGCAGGGCCGCGCCCGGGGTGCCGCCCGGCAGGATGAAGGAGCGCAGCTTCTCCAGCCGCTCGTTGAACCGGTCGCAGTCCGCCTCCAGCCGGTCGATGTAGAACTGCTCCACCCGCAGCGGCGGGTACTCGGGATCCTCCACGACCGGCGTCGACAGGTCCGCGCCCACGTCGAACAGGTCGTTCTGCACGCGGGTGAGGACCGTGACGATCTCCTGGGGCAGCCCGCCCAGCGCGAGGGCGGTGCCGATCACCGCGTTCGCCTCGTTGGCGTCCGCGTACGCGGCGATCCTGAGGTCCGTCTTGGGCACCCGGCTCATGTCACCGAGGCTGGTGGTGCCCCGGTCGCCGGTCCTGGTGTAGATACGCGTCAGATTGACCATGCGGCCAGCGTAGTTACGCCCCGGCCGTCCGGAACACCCGAGTACCCGCCGTCACGGCCAGCGCCGCGAACCCCACGGCGACCAGGACGCCGTAGAGCATGTGCGCGCTCGTGTAGTCGCCGACGTACGCGTCCCGGACCGCGTCCACCAGGTAGCGGAACGGCACCAGGTGCGACAGCGCGTTCAGCCAGGCGGGCGCGAGGTTCATCGGGAGCATCAGCCCGGACAGCAGCATCGACGGCATCGACACCGCGTTGATCAGCGGGCCGAACTCCTGCGGACTGCGCACCTTCATGCCGAGCGCGTACGACACCGAGGCCAGCGACACCGTGAGCAGGGCCACGAAGACGAAGCCGATCAGGATGCCGGCCAGCGGCGCCCGCAGGCCCATCACCAGGGCCGCCAGCACCAGCAGCACCGCCTGGAAGACGAACACGGTGGCGTCCCGCAGCACCCGGCCGAGCAGCAGGGCGAGCCGGCTGACCGGGGTCACCCGCATCCGCTCCACCACCCCCTGCCCGTTCTCGATGATCACCGTGAACCCGGCGAACAGCGCGCCGAACAGGCCGAGCTGGAGCAGCAGCCCCGGCACCAGCACCTGCCAGGAACCGCCCCGCCCGCCCAGCGGCAGGTCCGTGAGCAGCGGGCCGAAGAAGAGCAGGTACAGCAGGGGCGTCAGCACGCCGAAGAGCAGCGCGAAGCGGGAGCGCAGGGACTGGCGGAGATAGCGGCCGTAGACGAGGGCCGTGTCGTGGAGCAGCATCGTTCCCGTCTCTCCTATACGGCTACGGGGGCGGTGTCGGCCGGGGCGGGCCCGCGGCCGGTGATGGCGAGGAACGTGTCCTGGAGGGTGGCGTCGAGCGAGCCGCCGTAGCGGAGCTTGAGCGCGCCCGGGGTGCCCTCGGCGGCGATCGTGCCCCGGTCGACGATCACCAGGCGGTCGGCCAGGGCGTCGGCCTCGTCCAGGTAGTGGGTGGTCAGGAAGACGGTCGTGCCGTGCTCGTCGCGCAGCCGGCGGACCAGCGCCCACAGGTCGGCGCGGCTGCCGGGGTCCAGACCGGTGGTCGGCTCGTCCAGGAACAGCACCTTCGGGCGGTGGGTCAGCGCCATCGCGATGTCCAGCCGTCGCCGCTGACCGCCGGAGAGCGCGCCGGTCCTGCGGTCGAGGAGCCCGGTGAGGTCCAGCTCCGCGGCCAGTTCGGCGGCGCGGGCGACGGCCCGGTCCCTCGGCAGGCGGTACATCCGGCCCTGGGTGACGAGTTCCTCCCGCACGGTGATCCGCGGATCCACCCCGCCGGACTGGGCGACGTAGCCGCTGGCCCGGCGGACCCCGGTGGGATCGGCCACGAGGTCGCGGCCGGCCACGGTGGCCGTGCCGCCGGTCGGCCTGAGCAGGGTGGTGAGCATGCGCAGGGTGGTCGTCTTGCCGGCGCCGTTGGGGCCGAGGAAGCCGAGGATCTCGCCCTCGTGGACGGTGAGGTCGATGCCGCGGACGGCTTCGACGGGGCCGGCTTTCGTGCGGAAGGTGCGGGCCAGGCCCGCCGTGCGGATGACTGCTGCCATGCCCACAGAAAAACAGAGTCCCTGAAATTTTGCAATGACTGCAAAATTTCATCGGACCCAGCGAAGTTAGGATGGCGGGCATGGCTGAAGGGCTCAGGGAGCGGAAGAAGAGGCAGACGCGGCAGTTCATCTCGGATGTCGCCACGGGGCTGTTTCTGGAGCGCGGCTTCGAGGCGGTGACCGTCGCGGAGATCGCCGAGGCGGCGAACGTCTCCGTCAACACCGTCTACAACTACTTCCCGGCCAAGGAGGACCTCTTCTTCGACCGCTCGGCCGGCATGGCCGACCGGCTCGCCCGCTGGGTCCGCGGCCGGGACGAGGGAGAGTCCGCCGCGCACGCCGTCCTGCGGGAACTGCGCTCGGAGGTCGAGGCCGTCTCGCCCCGGGTCGGCCTGATGCCGGGCTACGACCGCTTCATGCGGGTCATCCACGAGGCGCCGGCGCTGCGTTCACGGCTGTGGAGTCTGCAACAGGAGGCCCACGACATCCTGGAGGCGACCCTGCGCGAGGAGACCGGCGCCGCGGCCGAGGACCCACTGCCGGACCTGATGGCCGGTCAGATCTGCTGGGTCCAGCAGGCCGTCTTCGTCGCCATCGGCCGCGAGATGGTGGCCGGCCGCAAACCGGCCGAAGTATCACGAGAGGTACTCGTCCTGCTGGACGACATCGAGGACCTGTTGAGTGAAAACGTCCTCAACTACGCCGTCCGAGGCGAGGTCTGACCCCTGCCGGTGTGATGTCCGTCAATTGAGACGTGACGCGCGTTACTTACCGGTCACACGGCGCCGCCGGAGCGCTATGGTCCGCCGGAGAGGCAGACGTTCAGCGCGTTCAAGGGAGTCGGAGTGGCACGGAAGCTTGCCGTCATCGGGGCCGGGCTCATGGGATCCGGTATCGCTCAGGTCGCCGCCCAGGCCGGCTGGGAGGTCGTGCTGCGGGACGTCACCGACGAGGCGCTCCGGCGCGGCACCGACGGCATCAGGGCCTCGTACGACAAGTTCGTCGGCAAGGGCAAGCTGGCGGCCGAGGACGCCGAGGCGGCCCTCGCCCGCATCACCCCGACCACCGACCTGGACGCCGCCGCCGACGCGGACGTCGTCGTGGAGGCCGTCTTCGAGAAGCTGGAGGTCAAGCACGAGATCTTCCGCGCGCTCGACAAGCTCGTGCGCGAGGACGCCGTGCTCGCCTCCAACACCTCCGCCATCCCGATCACCAAGATCGCGGCGGCCACCGAGCGCCCCGAGCGGGTCGTCGGCGTCCACTTCTTCTCGCCGGTGCCGATGATGAAGCTCGTCGAGCTGGTCCGCGGCTACAAGACCAGCGACGAGACCCTCGCCACCGCCCGGGAGTTCGCCGAGTCCGTCGGCAAGACCTGCATCGTCGTCAACCGCGACGTGGCCGGCTTCGTCACCACCCGGCTCATCTCCGCCCTCGTGGTGGAGGCGACCAAGCTGTACGAGTCCGGCGTCGCGACCGCCGAGGACATCGACCTCGCCTGCAAGCTGGGCTTCGGCCACGCCATGGGCCCGCTCGCCACCGCCGACCTCACCGGCGTGGACATCCTCCTGCACGCCGCGAGCAACATCTACACCGAGTCCCAGGACGAGAAGTTCGCCCCGCCGGAGCTGATGCGCCGGATGGTGGACGCCGGTGACATCGGCCGCAAGAGCGGGCAGGGCTTCTACACGTACTAAATCCCCCACGCCGTCACATACGCCCCGGGCGTATCACTCCCGGGGGTGAATTCGGTATCGGTTCGCTTACAAACAGCAACCGCATCGCCACCCGCACAGTCAGACGGGGCACAGCATCCGTCACCGAGACGCCAACCGCACTCAACGGGGAGCGCATATGCACATCAGGGGCGACCACGCCGAGCTGGTCGTCGGGGGCCGCCTCGACGTCCGCAGCGCGGCGGACGCCCGTACGGCCCTGCACTCGGCCGTCGACACCGGAGTCGGCGACCTGGTGCTCGACCTGTCCGAACTGGATTCCTGGGACGCCACCGGACTCGGCGTGATCATGGGTGCCCACCGGCGGGCCGGCCGCTGCGGGCGCCGGCTGGTGCTGCGGGGCGTGCCCCCGCAGATGCAGCGCCTGCTGGTGGCCACCCGGCTGCACCGCATCCTGGCCATCGAGGGCGGCATCGGCGTGGAGTCGCTGCCCCGGGTCTGAGGCACCCGGGTCTGAGGCACCCGCGAGGCCGGGACGCGCGGGGTGTGCGGCGCGTACGGGTGAACCGGCGCGCAGCGGCCCGACCCTGGCGCATCCGCCGGCGCGCACGTCGGGGAAAATCCTCCCAAGACCGTGACGTCTCGGACGGCATGGCACCCCGCCCTGTCGGAGACACCCGGTGACGGTTTAGTGTGCGGTCGCCCGCCGTCTCGCGACCCTCGACCGAGCGGGCCCGGACCAGAAGCGACAGCGCGGTGTGCGACAAGGCCGGGAGGGCCACAACACGGGCACACGACGCTTTTGGGAGCTTGAACCCATGGACCCGATCAACCCGGGACCCGAGGACCACGGCCAGGCGCACAGCCGCCGCCCGCCCCGGGACCCCCTCGCCTCCGACCTCGCCCCGGCCACGCCCGCGCCCGCCCGCATGGACCGGGTGGTCTGCGGCGCCCTCCAGCTGACCGTCAACCCGGTCGACGGCAGCGAGATCGAGCCCTGCCCGCCGGCCGAGCGCCCCGGCAGGCCCGCCAGGCGCACCGCCGCCGAGCGCGCCGAGGCCGCCCGGGCTGCCCGGCCGCCCGCGCCGGCCGGCTCCGCCCCGGCCGAGCCCGCGGTGCCGGAGCGGCAGGAGGAGCGCGAGCGCCTGACCCGGCTGCTGGCCCGGGGCCGCTCGGTCCGCCTCACCGGCCCGGCCGGGTCCGGCCGCACCGCCCTGCTCGACCTGGTCGCCGAGGACTGCCGCGACCTCGCCCCCGACGGCGTGGTCCGCCTGGGCGGCTTCCGCCGCACGCCCGGCGATCTTTTGCACGAGCTGTTCCACGCCGTCCACCACGCCCCCGGCTACCGCCCCGATCCGGACGAACTCCTCGCGCTCGTCCGGGAGATCGGCGCGGTCGTCGTCCTGGACGACCTGGAGTTCGGCGGGACCGCCCTGGACGAACTGCTCGACGCCACCCCCGAGTGCGCGTTCCTGTTCGGCGCCGCGCCCGACGTGCCCGCGCCCTCCGCCGAGGCGGACGTGGAGGAGGTCTTCCTCGGCGGCCTCGACCGGGCCGCCGGGCTGGAGATCCTGGCGCGGACCGCCGGCCGGGCGCTCACCGAGGAGGAGGTCAACTGGGCCGGCGACCTGTGGTTCGAGTCCGAGGGGCTGCCGCTGCGGTTCGTCCAGGCCGGCGCCCTGCTGCGGCAGCGCGACCACCTGCGGGCCAGCGCCGGCGCGGTGGACGAGTACGGCGTCTTCGAGGACGTGCGCAACGCCCTCGACCTGCCGGTCGAGCCGGCGGAGGAGGTCCCGCTGCCCTCCCTGGGCGAGGCCGCGGCGCCCGCCCCGCTGCTCGCCTCCCGGCTCACCGCCTCCGCCCGGGCCGCCCTGCGCTTCGCGGTGGCCCTCGGCGGGGAGCTGCCGCACCAGGCGCATCTGCCCGCCCTGGTCGGCGACACCCACGCCGACGCGGCCCTCGCCGAACTGCTGGAGTGCGGGCTGGTCGCCCCGGTCGGCTCCCGCTACCGGCTGGCGGCCGGTGTGCGGGCCCAGCTGGAGGCCGCCGGATACGCCGACGACGCCGCCGAGCACGCGCTGACCGCGGCCCGGCACTACGCCTGGTGGGCCGGGCATCCCTCGGTCACCCCGGACCGGGTGTGCGCGGAGGCCGACGCGGTGCTGGCCGCGCTGGCCGCCGTCGTCCCGCGTACGTCGCCGGGCGCGGAGGGCGAGGAGAGCGGCGCGGTACGGCTGGCGCGCACGGCGGCGCCCGCCTTCGCCGCGGGGCTGCACTGGAGCGCCTGGGAACGGGCCCTGCGGTCCGGTGCGGAGGCCGCCCGGCTGACCGGCGAGGTGGCCGAACAAGCCTATTTCCACCATGAGTTGGGCATCCTCGCGCTGTGCACCGGGCAGTTCGGCCGGGCCCGTGCCGAGCTGGAGGCGTCGAGCGGGCTGCGCGGCGCCCTCGCCGACAAGCGGGGCGCGGTGGCCGGCCGCCGGGCGCTGGCGCTGCTCGCCGACCTCGCCGGTGAGGTGCCGGGGGCGCCGGTGCGGGGACCGGCGGCGCCGGGGGCTTCGGCGCCGGGCTCCGTGGTGCCGGGGTCTTCGGCGCCGGTGGAGGAGGAGCCGGCGGAGGTGCGGCAGGACGGACCGGCGCCGGTGCCCTACGGCCTCGCGGGCGAGGCCCCGGCCACCCGGCAGCTGACGCGGCCGGTGCCGCAGACCGTGCCCCAGCCGGTGTCGGCGCCGGCATCGGTGCCGGGGGCGCGGCCCGGGGCACGGGGCGGCGGCCTGCGCCGGCTGGCCCGGCGCAACCTGGTGGCGGCGGGGGCGGGCGCCCTGCTCGCGGCCGTGCTCGGCACGGTCGTCACGCTCGGCATGACGTCCTCCGGCAGCAGCGAACGGGACCCGGCGGGGAAGGTCGACGCCAACCCGTCGGCGAGCCAGGGGACGGACGACGGAGAGTCGGGCGTGGGGCCGACGGACACCGGGGACACCGGCGCGCCCGGCGGCGGCCGGCCCACGTCGCCGGGGCCCGACGGCACGTACGGCACGGCGGACGACCCCGTCCCGCCGGGCGCCACGACGCGTCCGTCGGAGAGCGTGGAGCCGTCGCGTCCCGGCACGTCCTCCGGCTCGCCTTCGACGTCGCCGAAGCCCGGCGGATCGGGCGGTTCGTCCACCGGCGGCACGACGGGCGGCACGTCCGGCGGCTCGACCGGGGGCGGTGACACAGGTTCCACCGGTTCGTCCGGCGGTACGTCCACGGGGGGCGGCGGCTCGACGACCGGCGGCTCCACGGACGGCGCGGCCACGGGCGGCTCGACGGGGACCGACACCGGCGGCTCGACCGGTACGACGGGCGAGACGACGGGCGGCTCCACGGACGGCGCGGCCACGGGCGGTACGACGGACGGCGGCACCGACACCGGCGGCTCGACGACCGGCGACACCTCCGGCACGACGACCTCCGGCTCCACCGAGGGCACCACGGCCTCGGCGTCGCTCCCGGCCCCGTCCACGACGAACTCGCTGATCTGACCCCGCCCGCCGCCCCACGCCACGACGGGGAAGCGGCGGGCGCAGGCGCCCGTCAGACCATCGGCAACCCTGGCGCGCCGCGACGGCGGTGTCCGGCGGTGCCGGCCGGGGACCTGGGCAGGGCCGGCACCGCCGCCCCACGCCGCGCCGGCTGAGCGCCGTCGCGGTGGGGGTGCCCGGTGCCGGTCTGCCGGCGACGGTGTGTGTGGGCGGAGGCGGCCCCGTGGCGGGGCCGCCCGCGTCGGCGTCGGCGTCTTCGTTCCGCCGCGGCCCTGGCGCGCCGCGATGCCGGTGTGCGGCGGTGCCGGCCGGGGGTCGTCGCGGCGGGGACGACGGGCGCCGGGGTGGTCAGAAGAGGCGGAGTTTGTCGTCCTCGATGCCGCGGAGGGCGTCGTAGTCGAGGACGTGGCAGCCGATGCCGCGGTCGGTGGCGAGGACGCGGGCCTGGGGCTTGATCTCCTGCGCGGCGAAGACGCCGCGGACCGGCGCGAGATGGGGATCGCGGTTCAGCAGTTCCAGGTAGCGGGTGAGCTGCTCCACGCCGTCGATCTCGCCGCGCCGCTTGATCTCCACCGCGACCGTCTGCCCGTCGGCGTCCCGGCACAGGATGTCCACCGGACCGATCGCGGTCATGTACTCGCGGCGGATGAGGCTGTACCCCTCGCCCAGGGTCTCGATGCGGTCGGCGAGCAGCTCCTGGAGGTGCGCTTCCACGCCGTCCTTGATCAGGCCCGGATCCACCCCGAGTTCGTGCGAGGAGTCGTGCAGGATCTCCTCCATCGTGATGATCAGTTTCTCGCCCGCCTTGTTGACGACGGTCCACACGCCCGCGTCCTCGCCCGTCCCCTCCTTCAGCGTGCAGGGCGGCGACATCCAGTTGAGCGGCTTGTAGGCCCGGTCGTCGGCGTGGATGGAGACGCTGCCGTCCGCCTTGACGAGGATCAGGCGCGGCGCCGAGGGAAGGTGGGCGGTGAGCCGGCCGGCGTAGTCGACCGAGCATCGGGCAATGACGAGACGCATGGTCGGCAACGCTACTCGACGCGCGCCGGTGCACGCGATCCGCCCATCCCGCTCCCTGTGGATCGCCCCAATTGTCCCTGGAAACTCTTGTTCATCCCTGGCCGATAGTGAGCATGAGCCGACCGTTCCATATACGCATTCTGCTGGTGTGGTCACCGACCGTTGCCTACCGTAGGGACGGGAGGTTGCGGCCCCTGTACCGAGCGTGATCGAAATCGCGAACTCCCCCATCTGTCCGCCAACCCCTGCGCTTCGGGGGTGCGAGAGGAGAACCCATGTCGCTCGACGTCTCACCGGCCCTACTCGAACAGGCCGAGCGAGGCGAGGTCGACGATGCAGCATTCGTCGACTGCGTCCGGACCTCCCTGCCCTACGCATGGGAGATGATCAGCTCCCTGGTGGCCCAGCTGAAGGTGGACGGCGGATCCTTCGCCGACAACCAGACGCCCCCGCCGGACGAGCAGGCGCGCGGTCAGCTGCTGCGTGCGCTCGCGAGTGACGCCATACGCGGCGCGCTGCAGCGGCACTTCGGTGTGCGGCTGGCCTTCCAGAACTGCCACCGGGTGGCGGTGTTCCCGCTGGACGCCTCGGTGGACGAGACGCTGGCCCGCTTCACGTCGGTGCGCAGCCAACTGCTGAACCAGTCGCCGGAATTCCGGGACTGCTGACGCGGCCGCGGTTACGGACGGGACCGGATCGGGCAGCCGTCGGCCTGCCGCTCCGCCCCGCGGGAGGTGCATACGCCGTCGGGGCGGCGAGCCCCCGGCCGGCCCCGCACCGGGGCCGGCCGGCACGGGGCCGGGTGGTCAGCGCAGCTGGGGCAGTACCTCGGTGCCGAGCCGCCGCAGGTTCTCCTCGGTGGCCGCGAGCTGTCCCGAGCCCTCGACCATGAGGGCGAAGCGGCTGATCCCGGTGCGCTCCGAGGTGGCCGCGAGCCGGTCGGCGGCGAGCCGGGGGGTGCCCACCGGATGCAGCCCGCAGAGCAGTTCGGTGTAGGCGTACGGATCACGCATCACCCGCTCGCGCCCGTCCACCGTCACATGGGCCGCGAGCCCCTGGCGCAGCCAGCCCGGCATCGCCTTCAGCAGGGTTTCGGCCGCGTCCGCGCTCCGGTCGGCGAGCTGGCAGACCCCGGCCGAGACATGGGCGGCGCCCGCGATCTCCTCGGCCGGCCGGCCCGCCGCGCGGGCGCAGTCCCGCCACAGGGCGACCATCTCTGCCTTCTCCTCGTCCCCGACGTGCATGCCGAGCAGCATCGGCAGCCCGCGCTCGGCGGCCAGCCGTACGCTCGCCGGTGAGGTGCAGGCCAGGACGACCTCGGGGCCCGGGGTGTCCGTCAGGGCGTCCGACGGGCGGGGCACCACCGGCACCTCCCGGAAGGAGTACCGCTCCCCGGAGGCCGCCACCGACGGTTCGCCCAGCCAGCGCAGCAGCAGATCGAGGGACTCGGGGAACCCGTGTTCGTAGGCCTCCAGGCCCGCGCCGAAGACCTCCAGGTCCACCCAGGGGCCGCCGCGCCCGACGCCCAGCGTGAACCGTCCGCCGCTGGTCAGGTGGAGCAGCGCGGCCTGCTCGCCGAGGGCGACCGGGTGGGCGGTGGGCAGGACACTGACCGCCGTGCCGACCCGGATGCGGCGGGTGCGGCCCAGCAGCAGCGCGGCCAGGGTGACCGCCGACGGACATGTGCCGTAGGGCACGAAGTGGTGCTCGGCCAGCCATACGGCGTCCAGCCCGGCCTGCTCGGCGACCTCCGCCGAGCGGACCGCCCGGTGCAGGGCCTCGTCGGGGCCCTGGCCCGGGAACTGGGCGGCCAGCACAAAAGTTCCTACGCGCATCGCATTTCCTGCTTCCTTGGCTCCGACCCGGAGCTCCCCCGCCGGGCATAACCGTCTGACACGTGCCAAGGACACGGTCCCGCAGGGAGATTTGCCGATTGTCTGCAGAATGGATCGCTTCGGAGGGGGACTTGTGGGGGTTGGTTCCGTACCCGTACCCCGCTCGGCGCCGCGTAGGCTGGATGGCACCCGTGCTCCCTGTATAGCCCCGAGAGGTGTCCCGTGTCCCCGCGTCGCAACCGACCGAAGGCAGCCGGATCGTCGGGCCGGAGCGCCGAGGACGACCGCGCCGGCCGGTACGGCGGCTGGCAGTCCACGGAGAGCTGGCAGGGCGAGGACTGGAGCGTGCGGCATGTCGCCGGGGCCAGCGCGGAGGGCAAGACCTACCGCTGCCCGGGCTGCGACCAGCTGATCCCCTCCGGCGTCCCGCACGTGGTGGCCTGGCCGGAGTTCGCGGGCGTCGACGACCGCCGGCACTGGCACAAGGCCTGCTGGAACGCGAAGGACCGCCGCACCACGCCGGTGCGGCGGTCCCGTAACGTGCCGAGGTTCTGAGCCGTAGGGCCCCGTCCCCGCGACGTCCTCGCGGGGCTACACGTCGCGGCTCCGCAGCAGCGCGTACGTGCCCGCGTACACCGCCGCCGTCACGCCCAGCATGATCCACAGCGGGTCCCAGCCGGACGGGCCGGACTCGGTCAGGGAGTTGGCGTAGAAGACGCTCAGCTGGTTCGGGATCGAGTACTCGAACAGCCAGTCGCGCAGCTTCTCCATCGACTCCGCGACCATGAACATCGCGATCACGAGCGGTGCCAGCACCACGCCGATCATGATGGTGATGGCGCCCGCGGAGTGCCGGATGACCGAGCCGATGAGCAGCGAGAGCAGCCCGAGCAGCGCGATGTAGAGGCTGATGCCGACGGTGGCCTTGAACCACTCCGAGCCGCTCGGGGAGTCGGCGCCCGCGCCCTCCAGCATGGACACCTGGACCATCGCCACGAAGGCGGACGTGGCCAGGGTGAACACGAAGGCGACGGCGAAGAACACGAGCGACTTCGCGGCGAGCACCCGGGCCCGGCTGGGGCACGCGGTCATCGTCGTACGGATCATGCCCGTGCCGTACTCCGAGGCCGTGGTCAGCACGCCGAGCGTGATGATGCAGATGGAGCCGAGGAGCAGGCCGAAGAAGCCGAACGACAGCGGGTTCTCGCCGGCCAGGGTCGACGGGTCGGAGTTGGCCTCGACCAGCGCGCCGGCGGCGAGGCCGATGCCGACGACGAGCAGCACGAACACGCCGAGCGTCCACATCGTGGAGCGCACCGACCTGATCTTCGTCCACTCCGAGGCCAGCGCGTGCCCGAGGTGGGTGCGCACGACCGGGATGGGCGAGGTGTAGCCGGGGTACGCCCCACCGGGCGCCGCCGCGTGCCAGTCGGGCGCGGCGGCGGGGGCCTGCGGCATCGGGGGCTGGGGGGTGCTCATCGGGCGTCCTCGGGCTGGGTCGTCGGGGCGGCGGAGACGGGGGCGGCGGCCGGTCCGGGAGCCGGGGCCGCGTCGGCGGCCGGGCTCGCGGCGGGGGCCGGGCTCGCGGCGGGGACCGGCGGAGCGGCGGCGGGCGCCTGCCGCGGCGCGGGCGGCGCCGAGGGGGCCTGCGGGGCGGCCGGCGCCTTCTGGGTCAGCAGCGTCGGCCGGTCCTGCGCCACCGGCGGTGCCGACGGAGCCGAGGGAGTCGGCGCGGACTGCGGGGCCTGACCGGCGGCCCGGCCCGGTGCGTCCGACGCCCGGCCCGCCGTGCCCGAAGGCGCCGGTGCGGCCGCGGGGGCCGGGGGAGCGGACCGGGCGTACGGGTTGGGCGTTGCCGGAGCCGCCCCCGGGACGGCACCCGCGCCCGGAGCGCCGTACCCGTGCGCGTCCTGGCCGGGCGCCGGGGCACCGCCGTACGGGCCGCCCGCCGGCAGCGTGAAAGGCGCTTCGCCCTGCTGGGGCGGCGGCGGGGCGTACCAGCCCGGCTGGCCCTGGCCGGGGACCGGCACGGGCGGCTGGGCGCCGGGCGGCAGCGGCTGCCGGAGACCCGCCTTCTGGTCGACGGTCGAGCGGTAGTCCACCGCGGCCTGGGTCATCCGCATGTACGCCTCTTCCAGCGAGGCCTGGTGCGGGGACAGCTCCCACAGCCGGACGCCCGCCTCGTGCGCGAGGTCGCTGATGCGGGGCAGCGGCAGCCCGGTCACCCGCAGCGCGCCGTCCTGCTCGGGCAGCACGTGCCCGCCCGCCTCGGCGAGCGCGGAGGACAGCTTCTCCCGCAGTTGCGGCTCGGTGTCGGGGGTGCGGACGCGCGCGAAGTCGGCGGAGTTCGCCGAGATGAAGTCCGTCACGCTCATGTCGGCGAGCAGCTGCCCGCGGCCGATCACGATGAGGTGGTCGGCGGTCAGCGCCATCTCGCTCATCAGGTGGGAGGAGACGAAGACCGTCCGGCCCTCCGCCGCGAGCGCCTTCATCAGGTTGCGGACCCAGAGGATGCCCTCCGGGTCGAGGCCGTTGACCGGCTCGTCGAAGAGCAGCACCTGCGGGTCGCCGAGCAGCGCGGCGGCGATGCCGAGGCGCTGGCCCATGCCCAGCGAGAAGCCCTTGGAGCGCTTCTTGGCCACGTCCTGGAGGCCGACGACGCCGAGCACCTCGTCCACCCGGCGGGCCGGGATGCCCGACAGCTGGGCGAGGCTCAGCAGGTGGTTGCGGGCGGAACGGCCGCCGTGCACGGCCTTGGCGTCGAGCAGCGCGCCGACCTGACGGGGTGCGTTGGGCAGCTTGCGGTACGGGTAGCCGCCGATGGTGACCGACCCGGACGTGGGGTTGTCCAGCCCGAGGATCATCCGCATCGTCGTGGACTTGCCCGAGCCGTTCGGCCCGAGGAAGCCGGTCACGGCGCCCGGCCGCACCCGGAAGGAAAGGTTGTACACGGCGGTCTTGTCGCCGTAGCGCTTGGTCAGGCCGACAGCCTCGATCATGCTCCGCACCCATCGAAAAGGTTCAGGAAGGCGGGGCACACGCCCCCGTAAGGGTTAGGAGGATATCCAGGCGCTGACGGTTCCGCCCAAGAGAGAGTAAAGCCGGAGCGCCGCGCGGGGGGCGACGGCCGCGACCACCGGGCGTCCCGGCGCCCGGGGAGGACGTGGACGCTCTTGATCACCGGGCCTCGCGGTTTGCGGCAGGGAACGGCGAAGGGGCGGCGGGACCGGGCCCCACCGCCCCTCGCGGTGTCACCGTCGCATACGACTACCGGGACTGCTGCGCCGGGACGCTGCGGGAGACCGGCTCGTCGTCGCTGGACGTGCCGGCCGCGGCCACCGCGGCGCCGGTCAGCGTGGCGAGCATCTCGCGGACGTTGGTCAGCTGGGCGTTGATGCTGTCGCGGCGGTTGGTGAGCGCCGCCAGCTCCCGCTCCGACTCGGAACGGATCCGGTCCGCCTTGGCGTTGGCGTCGGCCACGATGTCCTCGGCCTGCCGCTGGGCGGTCTCCACCGTCTGGCGGGCCCGGCGCTCGGCGTCGGTGCGCAGCTTCTCCGCCTCCAGGCGCAGCTGTTCCGCCCGGTGCTCGATCTCGGCGAGCCGCTTCTCGGCCTTCTGCTGGCGCGAGGCGAGGTCGCGCTCGGACTGCTCGCGCCGCTTGGCGAGGTTGGTCTCGAAGTCGGCGGCGGCCTGCGCGGCCTTGGCGCGGGTCTCCTCGAAGAGGGCGTCCGCCTCCTCGCGCTTGGACTGCGCGTCCTTCTGCGCCTCGGCGCGCAGCTGGGCCGCGTCGGCCTTCGCCTTCTCGACGATCCGGACGCCCTCGTCCTCGGCCTTGGCCTTGCGCTCGGCCGAGTACGTCTCGGCGTCGTTGCGGACCTGCTGGGCCGCGGACTCGGCGAGGTCGCGGTGCTGCTCGGCCGCCCGCCGGGCCTCCTCACGCAGCTCCTTGGCCTCTTCCTCGGCCAGCCGCAGGATCTTCTCGACTCGCGCGCCGAGACCCGCGTACGACGGCTCGGCGTCCGTGATCTGGGCCTGGGCGTTCTGCGTTTCGAGGTGCAACTCCTCGATGCGCTTCTCCAGGGCGGTGATCCGGGCGAGAGCGCTGTCACGGTCGGAGACGAGCTTGGAGATACGTTCGTCCACCTGAGCGCGGTCGTATCCACGCCGCACAAGCTCGAAGCCGTAGGGGGAAGTGTCGCTCATGGGGTTCCTGTCGAATGAGACCGGTGAGTGAGGTGATAAAAGGAATCCTAGGGGCCGCAGCGGTGTGTCATCGAGCGGATACGGTTTTGATCTGGAGAATGGCACCTCTTTTGAGCGGCTGACCGTGGGACGGCTCGCCGAGGAGTCGGGCAAAGCCCCCAGAAAACACCGGAACCCTCCCCGAACGCTAGCCCTCTGACGCCTTGCCACCCGATCGGGGGGCGCCCACCGAGGCGCCCGCCTTGACCCCGCCGTCCTTGCCGGACGCGGGCGCCTCGAAGGACTCCAGCGCCTCCAGGACGTCCTGCACCCGGGAGATCTCGGCGTTGATGTCCTCGCGCCGGCGCATCAGGATCTCCAGCTCCCGCTTGCCCTCGTCGACGGTGCGCCGGGCCTCGCGGATCGCCTCCGCCTTCAGCTCCTCGGCCTCCTCCACCGTACGCCGGGCGTCGCTCACCGCCTGAGCCTTCAGCTCCTCGGCCTCCTTGACCAGGCGGGCCTTCTTCTGCTCGGCCTCCTTGAGCAGCCCCTCGGCCTTCTTCACCGCGGCGATCCGCACCTTGCCCGCCTCGGAATCGGCCTCCGTGACCAGCTCCCTGGCCTTCGCCTCGGCCTTCGCGAGCTGCTCCTCGGCGGCCTTGATGAGCGCGTCGCAGCGGTCGCCGGTGGACTTCATCGTCTCGGCGGCCTCCCGGCGGGCCCGCTCGTGCAGCTCCTCGATCTCCGTGGTGACCCGGTTGCGCAGTTCCTCCGCGCGCTCCCTTATCGCGGTGGCGTCCCGGCGCGCGCCGACCAGCAGCTCGTCCGCGTCCGTACGGGACTTCTCCACCAGCGAGTTGCCCTCGATGGTCGCCTCGGCGACGATCCGCTCGGCCTCGCTGCGGGCCGCGCCCACCATCGTGTCGGCCTGCGACTCGGCGTCCGCCGTGGTCTTCAGGGCCTGCGCCTGTGCCTCGGCGAGCAGCTTGTCGGCCTCGGCCGTGGTCTCCGTGATGAGCTTGTCGACCTGCTCGGCCGCCTCCGAACGCCGCTTGTTGGCGTCCTTGCGAGCCTCGTCCAGGGTCCGCTCGGCCTCCTGGCGCGCGGAGCCGACGAGCCGTTCGGCCTCGGCCTCGGCGTCCGCCTTCGTCCGCTCGGCCTCCGCCCGCACCCGCTTGGCGTGCGTCTGCGCGGAGCCGACCTGCTCGGCGGCCTCCGCCCGCAGCCGCTCGGCGTCGCCCGTGGCGTCCCCGATCAGCCGCTCGGCGTTCGCGACGGCCTCCGTGCGCACGCGCTCGGCCTCGGCCAGCGCCTCGGTGCGCACCCGCTCGGCCTCGGCGGCGGTCTCGTTCTGGAGCCGTTCGGCTTCGCTGCGGGCCTCGGTGATGAGGGTGTCGGCCTGGGTGGCGGCGTCCGAGCGGATGCGGTTGGCGTCCTCGCGGGCGTCCGCCCGGGTACGGGCCGCCGCCTCGTTGGCCTCGGTCAGCGTCTCCGACGCCTTCGTCCGGACGCGCTCGGCCTCGGCGGCCGTCTCCGTCCTGAGCCGCTCCGCCTCCGTGATCGCCTCGGTGCGCACCCGCTCGGCCTCGGCGGTGGTCTCGTTCTGGAGCCGTTCGGCTTCGCTGCGGGCCTCGGTGATGAGGGTGTCGGCCTGGGTGGCGGCGTCCGAGCGGATGCGGTTGGCGTCCTC
>NZ_JBVHXT010000005.1:0-41254 GCF_055569255.1 Streptomyces sp. NPDC029296 | reverse complement strand
CGCGGGCGTCCGCCCGGGTACGGGCCGCCGCCTGGTCCGCCTCGGCGAGCGCGTCCGACGCCTCGGTGCGCACCCGCTGCGCGTACTCGCCCGCGTCCGCGCGCAGCCGCTCGGCCTCGGCGATCGCCTCCGCCGTCGTCCGCTCGGCCAGCGCCTTCGCGGCCTCCGTCTCCTCGTGCGCCTCGCGCCGGACCCGGGCCGCGTCCTCGCCCGCCCGCTCCCGCTCGGCGTAGGCGTCGGCGCGGACCCGGTCCGCCTCCTCCTCGGCCTCCCGCCGGGTACGGTCCGCCGCGTGCTCGGCGGCCGAGCGCAGCCCGGCGATCTCCTCCTGCGCCTGCTCGTGCAGCCCGGCGACGGAGTCCCGGACCTGCTGGGCGTGCTGCTCGGCGGCGGCGACCATCTCGCCGGCGCGCCGGTCGGCCTCCTCCACCAGCCGGGTGGCCTCGGCCTGCGCCTCCTCGACCCGCTTGCGGGCGGCGGCCAGCAGCTCCTCGCTCTGCTCCCGGGCCCGCTGCCGCTCCTGGTCGGCCTCCTCGCGGGCGGCGCCGAGCAGCTCCTCGGCCTCGCGGCGGCGCCGGGCGGCCTCCTCCTGCGCGGCGGCCAGCGTCTCGGACGCCTCGGCGCCCAGCCGCTCGGCGGCGGCCTGCGCCTCCGCGCGCACCCGGTCGGCGGTGTCCTGGGCCTCCGCCTTCAGCCGCTCGGCCTCGGCGGCGGCCTCCGACCGCAGCCGTACGGCGATGGCCTCGCCCTCCGCGCGGGAGGCGGACGCGTCGGCGGCGGCCTCGGTGCGCAGCCGCTCGGCCTCGGCCTCGGCCTGCTGCTGGAGGGTACGGATCCGCTCGGCGGACTCCGCGCGCAGCCGCTCGCTCTCCTCGGCGGTCTCCCGGCGGACCCGGGTGGCCTCCTCGCGGGCCTCGCTCAGCGCCCGCTCGGCCGACGCCAGCCGCTCCTGCGCCTCGGACTGCAGCCGGGTCAGTTCCTCGGCGGTCTCGGCACGGCGGGCCTCGACGGCCTTCTCGGTCTCCTCGCGCAGCTCCCGCGCGGCCTTCTCGGCGTCCGTCCGGGCCGTCTCGGCCTGCTCGGCGGCCTCGGCGCGCAGCCGCTCGGCCTCCTCGCGGGCGCGCTCCAGGGCCTCCTCGGCCTGCCGGCGCAGGGAGGTGGCGCGCTCGGTGGCCTCGGTGCGGACCTTCTCGCTGTCGGCCGTCGCGGTCTGCCGCAGCTCCTCGGCGTCCGCCTTGGCCTTGGCCAGCAGCTCCTCGGCGGTCCTGGCCGCCTCCTCGATCTTGGAGACGGACTCGCGGCGGGCCTCGGCACGGATCGACTCGCCCTCGGCGACCGCGTCGGCGCGCAGCTGCTCGGCCTCGCCGCGCAGCCGGCGGGCCTCCTCCTGGAGCTCGACCGTCTTGGCCCGGTACTCCTTGGTGTCGTCCTTGGCCGCGCCCTTGAGCTGCTCGGCGATGTCGTGTGCCTCGGCGCGCAGCCGGTCCGCCTCGGCCTCGGCCTCCGAGCGGATCCGCTCGGCCTCCTCGGCGGCGGCCCGGGTGGTCCTGCGGGCGTCCTCCGACGCCTTGTCGAGCACGTCCTCGGCGGTCTTGGCCGCCTTGGACAGCTGGGTGGCCGTCTCCTCGGCGGTGATCGTGCGGGCCTTCTCGGCGGCCTCGGCGACGAGCTTCTCGGCCTCGGCGCGGGCGTCCGCGATCAGCTGCTCGGCCTCGGACCGGGTGTGCTCGGCCTCCTTGGTGGCCTCCTCGACCAGCCGGGCGACCTGCTCCTTGGCGGTGCGCGTCCGCGTCTCGTTGGCGGCCTCGGCCGTGGCCAGCGCCTTGGCGGCGGCGTCCTTCGCCTCGGCGACCACCTTCTCGGCCTCGGCCTGCGCCTTGCGCAGCGCCTCCTCGGCCGCCGTCATCCGCTCCTCGGCGGCCCGGCTCAGCTCGGCGGCCTGCCGGCGGGCCGCGTCCGACTCGGTGACCGTGGCCGTACGCAGCTGCTCGGCGTGCTCGGTGGCCTCCTGCGCCTGCGCGGAGGCCGCGTTCAGCAGCCGCTCGGCGTCCGCGCGGGCCCGGCGCAGGATCTGGTCGGCCTCGGCGCGGGCGGACTCCGCCTCGCTCCGCAGCCGCTCCCGGGCCTCCCGGGTCAGCCGCTCGGCCTCGGCGCGGGCGGCGGCCATCGCCTGCCCGGCCTCCGCGCGGGACTCCTCCAGCAGCCGGCGGGCCTGCTGCTCGGTGCGGGCGCGCAACTGCTCCGCCCACGCCACGTTCTCGTTGACGTGCGACTCGACGGTGGCGCGGCGCTCGGCCAGCTCCTGGTCGAGCTGCTGGCGCCGGGTCACCGCCTCCTGGTGCAGCTCCGCCTGGAGCCGGGCGGCCTGCTCGGCGTGCTCCTGGAGGATGCGCTGGGTCTGCGCGCGGGCCTGGCTCAGCTCCCGCTCGGCGTCCTGGCGCAGCTGCTCGGCCTGCATCTGGGCGTTGCGGAGCAACTGCTCGGCCTGGTAGCCGATGTCACCGCCGTCGTAGGCGGGCCGGGTCATGAGGGTACGGCGCGCCTCGTGCAGCTTGGCGCGCAGCACCTCGACCTGGTAGCCGAGGTCCTCGGCGTGCTGGATCGCCTTCTCCCGCTCGGTCCTCAGCCGCTTCATCTCGGCCTCGAACCGAGAGAGGTGGTCGACGTCAGCCGCCGGCTCTCGCTCCTGGCTCTCGTAGCCCCGCACTGCGCGGTCCCATCCGTCCCCTGGTCAGCTTCTCCAACGAGCTCCGTCCGTCCGCGAACGGGGCCCCCGGGGAATGGTGTCAGACAGACGGCGGAGCACGGGCTGCTGCCCCGACGCTCGCCCCCGAAACCCGGACCCCGGCTCGGTCCCGCCGGCAACGGCAGGACCCGGTCGCCCCGGTGGACGGGACGACCGCCCCCAACCCTACCGGCCCTTATGTACGGGGGTCAGTGCTCGGGCGTCTCAACAGGCGCCGAAGTGACCAGTTCTGTGAGGACGCCGTGGCAGTCCTTGGGGTGCAGGAAGGTGATCCGCGAGCCCATGGAGCCGCGCCGGGGCTCGTCGTAGAGCACCCGCACGCCCTTGCCCCGGATCTCCTCGGAGTCGGTGTCCACGTCCGCGGTGCCGAAGGCGATGTGGTGGACGCCCTCCCCGTTCTTCGCCAGCCACTTGGCGACCGTGGAGTCCTCGCGGACCGGTTCCAGCAGCTGGAGGTAGGAGGCGCCGCCGTCGGACGTGCCGTTGATCCGGAGCATGGCCTCGCGCACGCCCTGCTCCTCGTTGACCTCGGTGTGGAACACCTCGAAGCCGTACGTGGCCCGGTAGAACTCGACGGTCGCGTCGAGGTCGTGGCAGGCGATCCCGATGTGGTCGATTCGCGTCAGCATGGATTCAGTGCAGCGCCCCCGGGGTGGTTACGCAACGTGCGCGCGATCACACCGACAGGCCGATGACGGCGTGTCCAACCGCTCAGTACATTCGAAGTAAACCCTCGTTCACTCCTCGGCTGTACGCAGCTGGAAGGGGATCGCACCTCATGTCTTCTGGAACGACCAGCTCGGTGATCGTCGCGGGCGCCCGGACGCCCATGGGGCGGCTGCTGGGCTCCCTGAAGTCCTTCTCCGGAGCCGACCTCGGCGCCTTCGCGATCAAGGCCGCCCTCGACCGTGCGGGGATCGGCGGCGACCAGGTGCAGTACGTGATCATGGGCCAGGTGCTCCAGGCCGGCGCGGGCCAGATCCCGGCCCGCCAGGCCGCCGTCAAGGCCGGCATCCCGATGAACGTCCCGGCGCTCACCGTCAACAAGGTGTGTCTCTCCGGTCTCGACGCCATCGCCCTCGCGGACCAGCTGATCCGCGCCGGCGAGTTCGACATCGTCGTGGCGGGCGGCCAGGAGTCCATGAGCAACGCCCCGCACCTGCTGCCCAAGTCCCGCGAGGGCTACAAGTACGGCGCGGTCCAGATGCTCGACGCGATGGCCCACGACGGCCTGACCGACCCGTGGGAGAACATCCCGATGGGCGAGTCCACCGAGAAGCACAACACCCGTCTGGGCATCGAGCGCCCCGAGCAGGACGAGATCGCCGCCCTGTCCCACCAGCGCGCCGCCGCCGCCCAGAAGAACGGCCTGTTCGAGGCCGAGATCACCCCGGTGGAGATCCCGCAGCGCAAGGGCGACCCGGTGCTGTTCAGCAAGGACGAGGGCATCCGCGCCGACACCACCGCCGAGTCCCTGGCGAAGCTGCGCCCGGCCTTCGCCAAGGACGGCACGATCACCGCCGGTTCCTCCTCGCAGATCTCCGACGGCGCCGCCGCCGTGGTCGTGATGAGCAAGGCCAAGGCCGAGGAACTGGGCCTGGAGTGGCTCGCGGAGATCGGCGCGCACGGCAATGTGGCCGGTCCCGACAACTCCCTGCAGTCGCAGCCGTCCAACGCCATCCGGCACGCGCTGAAGAAGGAGGGACTGGACGTCTCCGACCTGGACCTCATCGAGATCAACGAGGCCTTCGCGGCGGTCGCCGTGCAGTCAATGAAGGACCTCGGCGTGTCCACGGAAAAGGTGAACGTCAACGGCGGTGCCATCGCGCTGGGCCACCCGATCGGCATGTCCGGCGCCCGGCTCGTGCTGCACTTGGCGCTGGAGCTCAAGCGCCGGGGCGGCGGGGTCGGCGCCGCCGCGCTGTGCGGTGGCGGCGGCCAGGGCGACGCGCTGATCGTGCGGGTGCCCAAGGCCTGAGACCCGTAGGTCCGATTCCGGTACGTCGGTGAAGTGAACGGAGCTGTGATGCAGGACGTCTCCTCTCTGGTGGCCCAGGCCAGGGAAGGCCGGCCGCGGGCCGTGGCCCGGCTGATCTCCCTGGTGGAGGGGGCGTCACCGCAGCTCAGGGAGGTCATGGCGGCACTGGCGCCGCTGACCGGCAACGCCTATGTGGTGGGCCTGACCGGCTCGCCCGGCGTCGGCAAGTCGACCTCCACCTCCGCGCTGGTCACCGCCTACCGCAAGCAGGGCAGGAGGGTCGGCGTCCTGGCCGTCGACCCGTCCTCGCCGTTCTCCGGCGGCGCCCTGCTCGGCGACCGGGTCCGGATGTCCGACCACGCCTCCGACCCCGGTGTCTACATCCGCTCCATGGCCACCCGCGGCCACCTCGGCGGGCTGGCCTGGGCCGCCCCGCAGGCCATCCGGGTGCTGGACGCGGCGGGCTGCGACGTGATCCTGGTCGAGACGGTCGGCGTCGGCCAGTCCGAGGTCGAGATCGCCTCCCAGGCCGACACCAGCGTGGTGCTGCTCGCCCCGGGCATGGGCGACGGCATCCAGGCGGCGAAGGCCGGCATCCTGGAGATCGGCGACGTCTACGTGGTCAACAAGGCCGACCGGGACGGCGCCGACGCCACCGCCCGCGAGCTGAACCACATGCTGGGCCTGGGCGAGGCCCGCGGCCCCGGCGACTGGCGCCCGCCCATCGTCAAGACCGTCGCGGCCCGCGCGGTGGGCGTCGACGAGGTCGTGGAGGCCCTGGAGAAGCACCGGGCCTGGATGGAGGAGCGGGGTGTCCTCGCCGAGCGCCGCAAGGCCCGCGCGGCCCGCGAGGTGGAGACCATCGCCGTCACCGCGCTGCGCGAACGCATCGGTGACCTGCACGGCGACCGCCGGCTCGGCGCCCTCGCCGAGCGCATCGTGGCCGGCGAGCTGGATCCCTACCGCGCGGCGGACGTACTGGTCGCGGGCCTGACCCAGGGCTGAGTCCGGCCGGTCCGGTGCGGACGCTGCTACCGTGACCGGCATGTTGTTCCTCCTCATGGCATAGGGCACACCCGGCACGCGGGGCCGCGCAGACGGCCACCGCGCCCTCAGGTGTCCCCTTCTTCCGCCTCTCCCAGAGGAACATCCGCGTGTCCACGCCCCTGTCGCGGCCCTCGTACGCCGCCGTCCTGCGCGTGCCCCAGGCCCGCCGCACCTTCACCGCCGCCCTGACGGCCCGTCTGTCCTACGCCACGGTCGGCCTGGCCGTGCCGCTGTCCGTCACCGCCGTCACCGGTTCCTGGGCCGTCTCCGGTGTCGTGCTGTCCCTGTTCGGCGCCGCCACGGTCCTGCTGATGCCGCTGCGCGCCGCCCTCGTCGACCGCCACGGCCCGCGCCGGGCCCTGCTGCCCATGTCGGTGCTGTACGGCGCCCTGCTGACCCTCCTGGCCGCGCTGACCTGGCGTCCGGGCGCCCCGGCGGCGGCCCTCGCCGGCACCGCCGCGCTCGCGGGCTGCTGCGCGCCGCCGCTGGGCCCGGCCATGCGCGCCCTGTGGTCGGAGCTGATGCCCGACGAGGGCATGGCGCGGCGCGCCTACAGCCTCGACGCCGTCGCCGAAGAACTGCTGTACGTCTCCGGCCCGGCGCTGGTCGGCGTGCTCCTGGGCGTCGCCCCGGCGGCCTCCGGGATCCTGCTGAGCGCGGCCCTGAACGTGGCCGGCACCTGTGCCTTCGTCACCTCCCCGGCGCTGCCCGGCCCGCGCCCCGCCGCCCGCCGGGAACGGCCCGTCCCGGTGCGGGGCCTGCTGCCGGCGGTCGTGGTCGCGCTGGGCCTCGGGCTGGCCATCAGCGCCGTGGAACTGCTGGTGCTGGCCTTCGCCGCGGCACGGTCCTACGACACCGCGCTGGTCCCCTGGGCCCTGAGCGCCCTCTCGGTGGGCAGCGCGCTCGGCGGGCTCGCGGCCGGGGCGGTGCGCTGGCGCGTGCCCGCCCGGGTCCGGCTGTGCCGGTTCGCCGCGGCCTTCGGGCTGGTGCTGGCGGCGGCGGGACTGGCCCCCGGTCTGTGGACCCTGTCCGCCGTGCTGGCCGTCGCGGGCGCGTTCATCGTCCCCGCGCTGACCACCGCGTATCTGCTGGCCGACGAGACGGCGACGGAGAACACTCGCATCCGGGCCGGAGCCTGGGTGAACACCGGGGTGAACGCGGGGAGTTCGGCCGGGGCCCTGGCGGCCGGCCTGCTCATCGACCGGCTGCCGCTGCCCCTGTGCTTCGCCCTGGCGGGCGCCACCGCCCTGGCAACGGCCGCGGCGGTCATGGGCCGCGCGGGGGCGGCGGGCCGTGCGCGCGGGACGGGCCGTGCGGCCCGTGCGGCGCGGGTGACCGCGCCGGCACCCGACGAACGCGGCTGAGCGAGAGCACTGCCGCCGGCCGGCCGGCTGCGGCCACGGACGCGCCGCGCCCCGGCGGCGGCTGTGGCTACCGCCGGATGGGCGGGGTGGGGCGGGCGGCCCAGCGGATGTGCGGCGGACACCGGGCGATGCGGTTCCCCCCGCCCGGCCGCGCCTGCCGCCGGCCGCCGCCGGTGACCGCCACGGGGCCGCGCCGCCCCGGCGGTGGTTGCGGCCGGGGGCGGGGGCGTGTGCGGCGGGCGCCGGGCGCGTTGATCCCTGTCCGGCCTGGGCGGCCGCCGCCGGACCGCTGTGGCTGGTGATGCGCGGTGTCCCGGCGGCGGTTGTGACTGCCGCCGGGGGCACGGGGGCGCGTGGGTGTGCGGCGGGCGCTCAGGAAGCGCCGGCTCCCGCCGGGCACGCGGGCGGGGGTGGCCGGTGCCACCGCCGCCCGTGTTCAGGGGAGGCTCAGGGGCGTCCCCGCTGTCCTCTCAGGTGCTCGGCGACCGGCTTGAGCGCCTTGTCCAGTTCCATCAGGGCGTCCGGCGACAGCAGATCGATGAAGTGGCGCCGCACCGATGCCACGTGGTGCGGGGCGACCTTCCGCATGGTCTCCATGCCGTGGTCCGTGAGCACGGCGTACAGCCCCCGCCGGTCCGTGTCACAGTTCTCACGGCGAACCAGGTTGGCGTTCTCCATGCGCGTGATCTGGTGCGAGAGCCGGCTCTTGGACTGAAGGGTCGCGGAGGCGAGGTCGCTCATCCGCATCCGTACGTCTTCCGACTCGGACAGGTTCACCAGGATCTCGTAGTCGTTCATTGTCAGGCCGAACGGCTGCAGATCCTTTTCGAGCTGGTACGTCAACAGCCTGTTGACCTCCAGGTGGGTGCGCCAGGCGCACTGCTCCGCATCGGTCAGCCAGCGCGTGGCCGTCTCGGTCTCCATGAATGAAGTCTACCTAAGAAGTTGAATGGCGAACTACTTCGGGTGGTGTGACTGTGCGCACGCGTTCGACGTCACACTCCGCAGACTACCGCTCACAGCCCGAAGCGACGCTGGAGGTCTCCCAGCTGTCCGGGAAGGCGCGGTGCACCCGACGATTGCGGACCGTGTCCGTCCGGTGCCATTCCGCCACCCCCGGGCACCCCCGGTTCGGACGGAACCGTCCCCGTCGCCGCCTCGGCCATGAGGGTCTCGGTCGACTGCAGCAGGACCGTCCCCGCGCCGACGAACTCGAACTGGTGCTCCTCCCCGGAAACCCCGCCGAAGCCCGTCATCGCACGTAGACCGCCCAGTACACCCGTCAGGTACCCATGGTCGTAGTGATGGCACGGGGACGGGCAGTCGGCCCACCCGACGAGCGCCTGGGGGTCGACCCGGATCGGAGGTTCCAGGAACACCACCGGACCGTTTGATGCCGCCACGAACTTGCCGGTTCCGATGAGGGTCAGAAATCCCGGGACGATCGACTGTTTGAGGGCCAGACTTGGCTGAAAAGCGAGCAGATTGCCCGCGCGAATGGTCAAGTTCCCGTCGTCCAGGTCGTAGGAGTTGACGTCGAACGCCCGGTCGGCCAGCAGCATCTTCCCGGAGCCCTCCGCCACGACCCAGTCGCTCGCGTGCAGTGGCGAATGAAACGACGTACGGACGAGCCGGTCGAGTCGCCCGTGCCCGATGCCGTTGAACTCGATCGTCCCGTAGTAGGCGATCATCTTTCCCTTCTGCAGGAACCACTGCCCGCTCCTGAGCTCCACGCAGAAGGTGTACGGGTTGACGTTGTCGTCCGAGGGCAGCGACAGCGGGTCGTACGCGACCGGTCCGGCGCCCGGGGTTCCGTAGGTGCTCACAGCTTCTCCTCCGACGCCTGGACGAACACCGTGCCGTTGCCGCTCAGCTCCAGCTGGAAGGCCTCGCCGGAGCCGCGGCCCACCATCTCGCGCCAGCCGAGCGCGGTGGACAGTCTGTTGCGGACCTCGCCGTGGTGGGCGACGTACGCCTGCGGGTCGACGTGGACCGGGCGCTGCGGGGTGACCGGGATCTCGAAGACGCCGCCGTGCGCCATCACCGCCACCGAGCCGTGCCCCTGGAGCGTCGTCGTGAACAGGCCCTGCCCGGTGACCTGACCGCGCACCAGGCCCATCACCCCGCCCTGGGCGCCCAGGAACACCGTGCCCTGCCGCAGCGTGCCCTCGAAGGCGAGCAGCCGGTCGGCCTCCACATGGAGCGTGTCACCGGAGAGGGTGATGACATGGACGTGGTGGCCGCCGTGCCCGAAGAAGACCGTGCCGCTGCCCTCCACGGTCATCAGCGGGGTCGCCTCGCCGGCCACCCGGCGCCCGAGCATGGACATCAGCCCGCCCTGGCCGCCCTGGAGGTTGGGCGTGAAGGACACGTCCCCGCGGTAGGCGAGCATCGCGCCGCGCTGGCTGAACAGCCGCTGCCCCGACGCCACGGTCGCCTCCACCATCTTGGCGTTGATCTCCCGGAAGGTCATCACACGTCCCCCGCGATCGTGGTCCGCTCGCTCGGCTGCACGTACACCAGCCCGTCGCCCTCGAAGCGGATCTGGAAGGCCTCGCCGCCGCCCTCGCCGAGGAACGTGCGGAACGTCACACCGGACTGGAAGGACTGCCGGACATCACCCTGATGGGCGACATAGGCGCCCGGGTCCACGGTCAGCGGGTACTGGGGGCTGACGCGGAGGGCGACCGCCGGGCCGTCGGAGAGGATCGCCGCCTGCCCGTGGCCCTCCACGGTCGTCGTGAACAGGCCGTTGCCCTGGGAGGCCCCGCGCACGCCGGTGAACGTCGTCCCCGTGCGCAGCGCCGCGTCCGTCGCCAGCAGATTGCCCGCCTCGACGTGGAGCTTGTCCCCCTGAAGGGTGACCAGGTTGATCTCGGACGCCCGGTCCGCGAACCAGCACGTCCCGTGCCCTTTCACCTCCATCACCGTCATCTGCTCGCCGGTGAGCCGCCGGGTCACCATCCCCCGCAGCCCCTCGCCGCCGCCGCTCAGCTTCTTGAAGGCCATCTGCCCGTCGTACGCGACCATGGAGCCGTTCTTCGCCTTCACGGCGTCCCCGGTCATGTCGACGGCGAGCACCTTGCTGCCCTGGAGTCGGAACATCGCCACGCAGCGAAAGTAGCGGCGGCACGGGTGGGCGGAACAGGGCCCACGGGTGGAAACCCACCCTGAGCGGACCCCTAGGGGCGCGGTTTGCCACAATGGGAGAACGCTTGTGCGTGCGTTCACAAACCGGTGCCGCCGCCGGTACGCTCCGGCACGCACCGGCGCGCTCCAACCGGCAGTCCGTAACCGGCAGACCGTCGTCGACCCTCCCACCGAAGGTGACCCGTGGACATCAAGACAGCCACCGCCCTCCGCCGCCTCCGCCTGGTCTCGGCCCCGGAGGCCGTGTCCTTCCTGATCCTGCTCGTCTGCTCGGTGCTGAAGCGGACCACGGACTTCGACGCGGTCCCCGTGATGGGGGCGATCCACGGCGTCCTCTTCGTCCTGTACGTGATCTTCTGGGCGGACGCCTGGAACCGGACCAAGTGGCCCCTGAAGACCGCGGCCCTCTACTTCGTCCTGTCGGTCCTGCCCACCGGCGGCTTCTTCGCCGAGCGCCGGCTGCGCCGCGAGGCCGAGGACGCCGTCATCGCCGCCCGCGCCCGCCAGGAAGGAGTCGTGAACGCATGATCGTCGCCTTCTCCGTGACGCCCCTCGGCGTCGGCGAGGACGTGGGGGAGTACGTCGCCGACGCCGTCCGCGTGGTCCGCGCCTCGGGCCTGCCCCACCGCACCGACGCCATGTTCACCTCGATCGAGGGCGAGTGGGACGAGGTCATGGACGTCGTCAAGCGCGCCGTCGCCGCCGTCGAGGCCCGGGCCCCGCGCGTGTCGCTCGTCCTCAAGGCCGACATCCGCCCCGGCGTGACCGACGGCCTCACCAGCAAGGTGGAAACCGTCGAACGGCACCTCGCCTCCTAGCGCCTCCCCGCGCGGAACCCCGGTCCTCCAGGGCCGGGGTTTTTTCCGTTCCGCATGTTTGAGCGATCGCTCAAATGGGTGTACGTTCAGCGCCAGATGATTTGAGCAGTCGCTCAAACACCGTGCTCACGTGGGGGAACACATGGGTCTCTACATAGAGACGCACATCCGGGCCGGCCTCGACGAGCTGTGGGCACGCACCCAGGACCCCGCCCGGCACCAACGCTGGGACCTGCGGTTCACCCGGATCCACCACCTCCCGCGCACGGAGGGCGAACCGCAGCGCTTCCGGTACGCCACGCGCGTCCTGCCGTTCCTCACCGTCTCCGGCACCGGCGTCGCCGCCGGCGAGAAGGAACGCGCCGATGGCACCCGCACCTCCGCCCTGCGCTTCGCCTCCCCGCACCCCCTCTCCGTCATCGCCGAGGGCAGCGGCTACTGGCGGTACGTGCCCGACGCCCACGGCGTCCGCTTCCTCACCGGCTACGACTACCGCCCGCGCTGGGGAGCCCCCGGCGCGCTCGCCGACCGCCTGCTGTTCCGCCCGCTCATGGGCTGGGCGACCGCCTGGTCCTTCGACCGGCTCCGGCTCTGGCTGGAGCGGGGCATCACCCCCGAACGGGCCCGGTACAACTGGCTCGCCGAGCTCACGGTCCGCGCCCTCGTCCTCGCCCTCTGCCTGACCGTGCTCGGCCGCGGCTCGCTCCCCGGCCTGCCCGGTCCCCTCGCCGACGCCATGGCCTTCCTGTGCCCCCTGCTGCTCGTGCTCGGCGTCTTCCTCGCCCTGTTCAAGGCACCCCTGGCCGGCACCCCGGCCGCCCGCCGCTGCCTGCGCGCCCCCACCGGCCGCACCCGCGCCCCCCGCCTGCTGAACACGCTGGAGAAGCACGGATGACGCCACCGCCACGGACGACCTTCCCTAAGAAGCACGGATGACGCCTCCGCGCACACCACGGACGACCTCCCTGGAGGAGCACCGATGACCTCGATCTTCCGCACCGCGATGGGCCCCGCCTTCGACCGCCTCCACCCCGCCCTGCGCCGCCGCTTCTCGGTCGGCCTGGCCGGGGGCGAGGCGTGCACCGGCCGGGGCGTGATGGACCGGATCTGGCACGGACGGGCGTTCGTGAAGCCGTTCCTCGCCCTCGGCGGCACCCGCAACATCCTCGTCCCGCGGCCCGGCCGGAACATCCCCTTCGTGATCGAGAACGTGCCGTACACCGACGGCTTCGGCCGTGAGACGGTGAGCTTCGTGCGCACCTTCGACCTGCCCGGCCGCGCCCGCCGCTTCGACGCGCAGATGGTGCTCGGCCCCCGCGGCGACCGCGTCCTGGACTACCTCGGCACCCACCAGCACCTCGCCAGCGACCTGCACTTCCACGCCGAGCCCGACGGCTCCCTGCTCATCCGCTCCGGAACGCACCGGTTCCGGGAGGGCCCGGTGGACGTCCGCGTCCCCGAACTCGTCGGCGCCACCGCCGAGGTGCGCGAGTCCTATGACGACGCGGCCGGCCGCTTCCGGGTCCGAGTGCGCGTGGTGAACCGGTACTTCGGGCCGCTCTTCGGCTACGAGGGCTCCTTCACCGCCTCGTACACCGACCTGCACGCCCGCGGCGTACGGCCCGGACTGCGCCCCGTCCGGGAGGAGGCACGCGCGTGAGCCCGGAGACGGCGAAGTCCCAGGAGACCAAGACCAGACTGCTGGAGGGCGCCCTGCGCACCCTCACCGAGCAGGGCATCGCCAAGACCTCGGCCCGTACGGTGGCCGCGGCGGCCGGCGTCAATCAGGCGCTCGTCTTCTACCACTTCGGATCCGTGGACGAACTGCTCGCCGCGGCCTGCCGGTACGGGGCGGAGCAGGCGGTGGCCCGCTACCGGGAACGGCTCGCCGAGGTGGGCTCGCTGTCCGAACTGCTGACCGTCGGCCGCGAGATCCACGAGCGCGAGCGGGCCGGGGGCCATGTCGCCCTGCTCGGCCAGCTGCTGGCCGGTGCCCCGACCCACCCCGGCCTGGGCCCGGCCACGGCCGCCGGGCTCGACCTGTGGATCACCGAGATCGAGCGGGTGCTCCGCCGCGTCCTGGCGGCGACGCCGTTCGGCGAGTTCACCGACCCGGCGGGGCTGGCGCGCGCGGTCGCCGCGTCGTTCGTCGGGATCGAGCTGTACGAGGGCGTGGACGAGGCCGGGGCGGGGGCGGCGCTGGCCGCACTGGAACAGCTCGGGGTCCTGGTGGCCGCGGTGGAGTCCCTGGGCCCGGTCGCCCAGCGCGCCGTACGGCATCAGCTGCGCCGGCTGGCCCCGTAGCCGGGCTCCCGCCTGCGGGTGCGGGTGTGGTCCGTACGGTACCCGGTGGTCGTGGCGGCGGGCGGACCGGTGGGTCCGCGCCGCGCGGGGCCGTCGGGCGGGAGGGTACCGGGGGCGAGGTGAGGCCCGGCCGATGGGCGGGGGCGCCGGTCGCCGCCGGTTCTGCCGGGGTCAAAGGGCGGCGGCGGGTCCGTACGGCACCCGGTGGCCGGTACCCGGTGGTCGTGGCGGCGGGCGGACCGGTGGGTCCGCGCCGCGCAGGGCCGTCGGGCGGGAGGGTACCGGGGGCGGGGCGAGGCCCGGCCGATGGGCGGGGGCGCCGGTCGCCGCCGGTCCGGCCGGGGCCCGTCCCAAGGAAGGCGGCGCGAGCGCGGCCGGCAGGCGCACCAGTGCCCCGGCCGTCCGACGGGCTGGACCGGGCGTTCGTGCGGGCGGTGCCGGAGGGGCCGCGCGGGCGGGCCGTGACCGTGCCGGACGCCGGGCTCTTGACCGTCCGGCACGCTGGGGGCGGGGCCCGCCGTGGGCATGCCGCGCTGCCGCGCGATCGCCCCGCGCGCCCGGGCGGGAACGGCGGGTGACCGAAAGCCGAGACAGGGCTGACCGGCATATGACCGGCCGGTAGGGTCTGATGACGTGCCCAAGCCTCTCAGCCTCCCGTTCGACCCCATCGCCCGCGCCGACGAGCTGTGGAAGCAGCGTTGGGGAAACGTGCCCTCCATGGCCGCGATCACCTCCATCATGCGGGCCCAGCAGATCCTGCTCGCGGAGGTCGACGCGGTGGTCAAGCCGTACGGACTGACGTTCGCCCGCTACGAGGCGCTGGTGCTGCTCACCTTCTCCAAGGCCGGCGAGCTGCCGATGTCCAAGATCGGTGAGCGGCTGATGGTGCACCCCACGTCCGTGACGAACACCGTGGACCGGCTGGTGCGGTCCGGGCTGGTGGCCAAGCGCCCCAACCCCAACGACGGCCGGGGCACCCTCGCCGTCATCACCGACAAGGGCCGCGAGGTGGTCGACGCGGCCACCCGCGACCTGATGGCCATGGACTTCGGGCTCGGGGCGTACGACGCGGAGGAGTGCCGCGAGATCTTCGCGATGTTCCGCCCGCTGAGGATCGCGGCACACGACTTCACGGAGGAGTGACCCGGGGCAAGATCTCCCGGAACGGGTGGTTACGCTCGACTCCATGAAAAAGAGCGTGCTGACCCGCTACCGCGTCCTCGCCTACACCACGGGCGTCCTGCTGGTGCTGCTGTGCCTGAGCATGATCGCGAAGTACGGGCTGGACATGGACGGCGCCGCCGACTTCACGCGGGTCGTCGCCATCGCCCACGGCTGGCTGTACGTCGTCTACCTGGTCTTCGCCTTCGACCTGGGCTCCAAGGCGAAGTGGCCGGTCGGCAAGCAGCTGTGGGTGCTGATCGCGGGCACGATCCCCACCGCCGCGTTCTTCGTCGAGCGCAGGATCAGCCGCGAGCTGGAGGCCAAGGTCGCCGACCGGGCGCCGGCCGTCGCCGAGGCGTAGCCACACCGCCGTACGGATGCCGTGCGGCGGTCTGCCATCGACATTTACTAGGACGTCCAAGTAAATTCGGGGGTATGGACGCTCACGCCATCGAGGAGGGCCGCCGCCGCTGGCAGGCCCGTTACGACGCCGCACGCAAGCGGGACGCGGACTTCACCACGCTCTCCGGTGACCCCGTGGAACCGGTGTACGGGCCCCGGCCCGGTGACACGTACGAGGGATTCGAGCGGATCGGCTGGCCCGGGGAGTACCCCTTCACGCGCGGGCTCCATCCGACCGGCTACCGCGGCCGCACCTGGACGATCCGCCAGTTCGCCGGCTTCGGCAACGCCGAGCAGACCAACGAGCGGTACAAGATGATCCTCGCCGCGGGCGGCGGCGGGCTGTCCGTCGCCTTCGACATGCCGACGCTCATGGGGCGCGACTCCGACGACCCGCGCTCGCTCGGCGAGGTCGGCCACTGCGGCGTCGCCATCGACTCGGCCGCTGACATGGAGGTGCTGTTCAAGGACATCCCGCTGGGGGATGTGACGACCTCCATGACCATCAGCGGCCCGGCCGTGCCCGTCTTCTGCATGTACCTGGTCGCCGCCGAGCGCCAGGGCGTCGATCCGCGGGTGCTCAACGGCACGCTCCAGACCGACATCTTCAAGGAGTACATCGCGCAGAAGGAGTGGCTGTTCCAGCCGGAGCCCCACCTGCGGCTGATCGGCGACCTGATGGAGTACTGCGCGGCGGGCATCCCCGCGTACAAGCCGCTGTCCGTCTCCGGCTACCACATCCGGGAGGCCGGGGCCACGGCCGCGCAGGAGCTGGCGTACACCCTGGCCGACGGGTTCGGGTACGTCGAGCTGGGGCTCAGCCGCGGGCTGGACGTGGACGTCTTCGCGCCGGGGCTGTCCTTCTTCTTCGACGCGCACGTGGACTTCTTCGAGGAGATCGCCAAGTTCCGCGCGGCCCGGCGCATCTGGGCCCGGTGGATGCGGGAGGTGTACGGGGCGAAGAGCGACAAGGCGCAGTGGCTCCGCTTCCACACCCAGACGGCCGGTGTGTCGCTGACCGCGCAGCAGCCGTACAACAACGTGGTGCGCACGGCGGTGGAGGCGCTGGCCGCCGTGCTCGGCGGGACGAACTCGCTGCACACGAACGCCCTGGACGAGACCCTGGCGCTGCCCAGCGAGCAGGCCGCGGAGATCGCGCTGCGCACCCAGCAGGTGCTGATGGAGGAGACGGGGGTCGCCAATGTGGCCGACCCGCTGGGCGGCGCCTGGTACGTCGAGCAGCTGACGGACCGGATCGAGGCGGACGCGGAGAAGATCTTCGAGCAGATCAAGGAGCGGGGTCTGCGGGCTCACCCGGACGGGCGTCATCCGATCGGGCCGATCACCTCGGGCATCCTGCGCGGGATAGAGGACGGCTGGTTCACCGGCGAGATAGCCGAGTCCGCCTTCCGTTACCAGCAGGCGCTGGAGAAGGGCGACAAGCGGGTGGTGGGCGTCAACGTCCACACCGGGTCGGTGACCGGGGACCTGGAGATCCTGCGGGTCAGCCACGAGGTGGAGCGCGAGCAGGTCCGCGTCCTCGCCGAGCGCAAGGCCGCCCGCGACGAGCCGGCCGTGCGCGCCGCCCTCGACGGCATGCTGGCGGCGGCCCGCTCCGGGGCCAACATGATCGAGCCGATGCTGGACGCCGTCCGCGCCGAGGCCACCCTGGGCGAGATCTGCGGGGTGCTGCGCGACGAGTGGGGGGTGTACACCGAGCCGGCCGGTTTCTGACCGCGTCGCCCGCGCGCCGCCCGCCGGGGGGCCCCGGGGGCGGCGCGTTCGCGCGCGGGGCGGTGTCCTCAGGGAGTGCCGGCCGCTCCGGCCAGGCCCAGGAGGAGGACGCGGGTGAAGCCGCGCACCCACTCCTCGTTGGCGGGTTTGCCGCTGACCAGGGTGCGGTGGACCACCGCGCCCGCGACCATGTCGAAGATCAGGTCGACCGTGCGGGCGGACTCCTCGGGGTCCGGCTCGGGGGGCAGCTCGCCGCGGTGCTGGGCGCGGGCGCGGCCCTGGAGGACCAGGCGCATCTGGCGGTCCACGATCGAGGCGCGGATGCGTTCGCGCAGCGCGTCGTCGCGAGTGGACTCGGCGACCACCGCCATCAGGCCGCTGCGGGCCTCGGGGCGGGCGAGGATGGCCGCGAACTGGAGGACGACGCCCTCGATGTCGGCGGCGAGGCTGCCGAGGTCGGGAACCTCCAGTTCGTCGAAGAGTTCCGCGACGGCGTCCACGACCAGCTCGTTCTTGCCGGCCCAGCGGCGGTACAGGGTCGTCTTGGCGACCCCGGCCCGGATCGCGACGTCCGACAGGGTGAGTTTGGACCAGCCGAGTTCGACCAGAGCCTCCCGGGTCGCGGCCAGGATCGCGGTGTCCGCGGCGGCGCTGCGCGGGCGTCCGGTACGGCTGACGGGGGTGCGGCTCTGCATCCCCCGACCATAACCGGCGGGTCCTGTGGGGCCGTGAGGGAGATCACCGGGGTGTGGTGTCGCGCGGCGCCCTCATGGCATTACGCTACGACTCGTAGCGAAAGCTCGTGAGGACGTACACGGGCGGACGACCACGAGGCGCGGGTGGGGACCCGGCGCCCCATACCGCTTTTCACTCAGGCGCCGGCTCGGGGGAGGATAGACGCATGCAGCCACGGAACATGTCCATGAGCGGTGTCGTCGACCTCGCCGCGGTGAAGGCGGCCCAGGAGGCCAAGGCCAAGGCCAAGGCCGAGCAGACGCGCGCCGAAGCCGCCCGACAGGGCGGGACGGGGGCCGTCTCCCCGGCCGATCTCGTCATTGACGTCGATGAGGCGGGATTCGAGCGGGAGGTCCTGCAGCGCTCCGCCGAAGTGCCCGTCGTCATCGACTTCTGGGCCGAGTGGTGTCAGCCCTGCAAGCAGCTGAGCCCGGTCCTGGAGCGGCTGGCCGTCGAGTACAACGGGCGCTTCCTCCTCGCCAAGATCGACGTCGACGCCAACCAGATGCTGATGCAGCAGTTCGGGGTCCAGGGCATCCCGGCCGTCTTCGCCGTCGTCGCGGGCCAGGCGCTCCCGCTGTTCCAGGGCGTGGCGGCCGAGCAGCAGATCCGGCAGACCCTGGACCAGCTGGTGGCGGTGGCCGAGCAGCGCTTCGGGCTGACCGGTCTGACCGTCGACCCGGAGGCCGAGCCGGGCGGCGCGACGGTGGCCGCGCCGGCGGAGGGCCCCTACGACGCGGCGCTGAACGCCGCCGCGCAGGCGATGGACGCGGGCGACCTGGCCGGGGCCGTGAGGGCGTACCGGAACGTGCTGGCCGACGACCCGGCCCACCCGGAGGCCAAGCTGGGTCTGGCACAGGCCGAGCTGCTCCAGCGGGTGCAGGACATGGACCCGCAGAAGGTGCGTCAGGAGGCGGCCGACAAGCCGAAGGACGCCGAGGCGCAGATCGCCGCCGCCGACCTGGACCTGGTGGGCGGTCATGTCGAGGACGCGTTCGGCCGGCTGATCGAGACCGTGCGGCGCACGGCGGGCGACGACCGGGACGCCGTACGGCGCCGGCTGCTGGAGCTGTTCGAGGTCGTGGGCCCGGAGGACCCGCGGGTCGTGGACGCGCGCAGGGCCCTCGCCCGCGCCCTTTTCTGAGGGGCTGTACCCGGCCACGGCTTGTGATGCCGTGGTGAAAGATCCGCCGTCGAGGCGTCACGGCGGCCGCGCTTTACCAAATCTTGGGGAACGCGGCCGCTGTTACTGCGAGTAAATCGAGGCCGTTGGTCTGTCTGGATTCGTCCAGGGATCAACGGCTTTGCTCTGCCCTACGCCACGACCGTACGTCGCGCTCCGAGACCGGTCGGTCGTCCTCCGGTTATCCCGCCGTTACTAGCCAGTAACGAACCCCCTTGTGTCCAGGCCGAGAATGCACCACGATCGGCGACGCTCGGTCCATTCCCGCACCCCGGCAGCCGGCCGGGTCGCGGAAGAATCTGGGTCCCCACCGAGCGGGACCGGCGGCAGTGACGCCGGGTCCAGGGCAGGGGGGTCTTCGCCACCCCGGCGAAGCCTGTCCGGCAAGGTTGTGCGTGATGCGTGTCAGGCGCGACCCAGTGGTTGTCGCTCGGGGGTGATCGCCGGTGATTCGGGCGCGTAGTGCGCCGCCGAGTGCGGGCGCTCTCCTTTCCGAGGACGTAGCACTTCTCCCATCCCTGCCCGGCTGAGCCGCCGACCGAGGGCGAGTCCGGGCCAGGAGATGTACGTCCGAGAAGGAGGAAATATGGAGTCCCAGGTGCGTGGCGGGACCAGATGGAAGCGGTTCGCCGTGGTCATGGTGCCCAGCGTGGCCGCTACGGCCGCGATAGGCGTCGCCCTCGCGCAGGGCGCCCTCGCCGCGTCGTTCAGTGTGTCGGGCCAGTCGTTCAAGGTGACGGCGAAGACGCTGCACGGCGAGGGTTTCTCGCAGTACGGCGCGATCGACCAGGGGTACACCCTGACCGGCGGCAAGGCGGCTCACCCCGTCGCGGTCTCGGCCTTCACCAAGGCCCGGATCGAGAAGATGTGCCAGTCGGTCGTCACCCCGGACATCCCGATCCTCGGCGACATCACGCTGCGGCTCGAGGCGGGCAACAGCTCCGACGAGGACAAGCAGGTTCACGCGAAGAACCTGTACATCGACGTTGAGGACCTGCAGGCGGACGCCACGTTCAACGGCCTCGACATCGGCGTCGCCGGGCGGGATCTCAAGGGCGCCCGCATGAAGGACGCCGAAATCCAGAACAAGCAGGCCAACCCGTTCGGCTTCGCCCAGCAGGCGGACTCGGTGGACCTGAGCGGTGTGAAGCAGACGGCGTGGGCGACCACCGCCGGAACCTTCACGCTCAGCGGTCTGCACATGTCGCTGCACAGGGGCAGCGGCAAGGACATCGAGTGCTACTGAGCACGTACTGACGGGCGGGGGAGCCGTGGCGCCCCCGCCCGTCCACACTCCGGCGCGTCTTCACGGCCGGACCACATCACCACCACAGCAACGCCGCACCAGGGAGCTGTTTTCCATGAGCGCCGAGACTCCTGCCGCCGCACCCGGTCAGTTCACCCGCCGGAGGCTGCAGTTCCGCGCCTGGCGGGGCACGCGTCCGTTCTGGGCCGGTCTGCTCGTCATGCTCGGCGGCTTTCTGATCCTGTACTTCCCGTACGCCCACCTGCAGCTCGGCCACCTCAGCATGACGGTCGGAACGCCCGGCGGTTCCAGTTCCCTGATCATCGGCGGACTGCTTATCGCCCTCGGGCTCATCCTCTGGTTCCAGCAGCACATCCGGGTCTTCGGAGGTGTCGCGGCGATCCTGCTGGCGCTGGTGTCGATCCCGCTGTCGAACATCGGTGGCTTCCTCGTCGGATTCCTGTGCGCGCTGACCGGCGGGGCGATGGCCGTGTCCTGGGCGCCGGGCGCACCCGAGCAGCAGCCGGCGGGCGGGGCGGGAGCGGGCCAGGGGGGTTCCCCCGCCGCCGCGCCCCTTCCGGAACAGCGCGTGTACGGGCTGGACGAGCCGAACGACCTGTCAGGAACGAACCCGGCCAACGGGGCGAACGGGAGGCACAGTGCCGGCTGACGAGGTGACCCGCGGGACCGACGTGGACGGGCCCCGTGCGAGAACCGGGCCCCGCCACGCGGCTCCCAGGAAGCCGCTGTTCACCAGGTTCCACATGCCCGCCGGCAAGGCCATCGCCTCGGTGGCGATGCCCACGGCCGTGCTGATGGGCATGGGCTTCACGTCCACGCTGGCCCTCGCCGACAACAACGGCAGCCCCTCCTCGTCGCCGTCCGCGCCGGCGTCCACGCCGGCCAAGGACCTGACGCGCGAGGAGTACGAGGCCTGCGTCAAGGCCCTCGACGACGACAAGGAGCCCTCGGACTCCGCGTCGCCGTCCGCCTCCGAGGACGCGTCGGACGCGCCGTCGCCGTCGAAGACCGGCGAGAGCGGGGAAGAGAGCGGCAAGACGCGGGAGGAGGACGGCACCTCTTCGCCGGATTCAGGTTCCGACGACGAGGCCACGCCCGACCCGACCGCGACCTCGGACGCGCACCCCGGTTCCGCCGGCCGGGACACGGACGCCTCCGGCCCGTCCGGCGCGGATTCCGGCTCCCCGGGCACGGACTCCGGTGCGGCCGGCCAGGGTCCGGACGCCGGCGGTGACACGGACGCGCCGGTGAACCCCCAGGGCGGCGGGACCATCCTCGACACCATCGGCGACACGCTCGGTGACCTCCTCACCGGCGGGCGCGTCACCGGCGGGCGCGACGAGGACGCCGGCACCGGCACGGACACGTCCGCGCAGAGCCCGGATCCGGCCCCGTCGGCGTCCCGGTCACCGGACTCGGGCGAGGACCCCGGAGGCAGCGCCTCCGACGACACCGCCGGGGACACCGGGACGAAGGCCGGGGACACGGGGAAGAACGCCGGGGACACCGCCGGCACCGGTGGGAAGACCGGCGAGGGCGACACCACCGCGCCGGCCGGGGACGACGCGACCCCGTCGACCCCGTCGTCCAGCCCGGCGCCCACGCCCTCGGACACGCCGAGCCCGTCCGCGAGCGACTCCGGTTCCGCCGAGGACTGCCCGGCGGCCACGGACCGCGTCGGCGGCGTCGACAACACGGTGGCGGTGGCGGACGACCCCTGGTACCTGGACGCCAGCTCCCTGCTCCTGAAGGGCGCCGACTACCAGGGCGTCGTGGAGGTGAGGCGGGCCAACGGCACCACGAAGAAGGTGCTGAAGTACGTCATCTCCGACGGCACCGAGATCGGCGACCTGCACCAGACGGTCAAGGACAAGCAGGCGGGCAAGACCTACCACGTCCAGGCGGCCAAGGGCTCGAAGTCCACCATCACCGGCGGCGACACGGTGATGTACACCGAGAGCATCTCCGGGAACCTGTTCGGGCTGATCCCGGTGACGTTCAGCCCCGACAGCCCGCCCCCGCTGAACATCCCGCTGATCTACTTCACCCATGCCAAGGTGGTCCAGGCCGCCCAGTTCGGCGGCAATCTGCACGTGCCGGGCATGCACGTGTACACGACCGACTGAGCGGTCGCACAAGCCGATCCGGGAGCCGCACAAGGCCGAGGGCGCCCCCTGTCGCAGGGGGCGCCCTCGGTGTGTCACGGGTCCGGCGATCAGCCGCCCTGGTGGCCCAGGTGGTGGACGCGGATCATGTTGGTGGTGCCGGGGACGCCGGGGGGCGAACCTGCGGTGATGACGACGGTGTCGCCCGCGTCGAACCGGCTCAGCTTGGCGACCTCCTGGTCCACCAGGTCCACCATCTCGTCGGTGGTGTTCACGAACGGCACGACGTGCGACTCCACGCCCCAGCTCAGCGTGAGCTGGTTGCGGGTCGACTCGTCCGTGGTGAAGGCGATGATCGGCTGGGACGCCCGGTACCGGGACAGCCGGCGCGCGGTGTCACCGGACTTGGTGAAGGCGATCAGGCCCTTGCCGCCGAGGAAGTCGGCGATCTCGCAGGCCGCGCGGGCCACCGAACCGCCCTGCGTGCGCGGCTTCTTGCCCGGCACCAGCGGCTGCAGGCCCTTGGACAGCAGCTCCTGCTCGGCCGCGACGACGATCTTCGACATGGTCTTGACCGTCTCGATCGGGTAGGCGCCCACCGAGGACTCGGCCGACAGCATGACCGCGTCGGCGCCGTCCAGGATCGCGTTGGCCACGTCCGAGGCCTCGGCGCGGGTCGGCCGGGAGTTGGTGATCATCGACTCCATCATCTGGGTCGCGACGATCACCGGCTTGGCGTTGCGCCGGCACAGCTCGATCAGGCGCTTCTGCACCATGGGGACCTTTTCGAGCGGGTACTCGACGGCGAGGTCACCACGGGCGACCATCACGGCGTCGAACGCCGCGACGACGTCCTCCATGTTGTCGACCGCCTGCGGCTTCTCCACCTTGGCGATGACGGGGACCCGGCGGCCCTCCTCGTCCATCACGCGGTGGACGTCCTGCACGTCCTTGGCGTCCCGGACGAAGGACAGCGCGACCATGTCGCAGCCCATGCGGAGGGCGAAGCGCAGGTCCTCGACGTCCTTCTCGCTCAGCGCGGGCACGTTCACGGCCGCGCCGGGCAGGTTGATGCCCTTGTGGTCGGAGACGACACCGCCCTCGATGACGATCGTCCGCACCCGCGGGCCCTCGACGTCCAGGACCTTCAGCTCGACGTTGCCGTCGTTGATCAGGATCTGGTCGCCGCGCGAGACGTCGCCCGGCAGCCCCTTGTACGTCGTGCCGCAGATGTGCTTGTCACCCGGCACGTCCTCGGTCGTGATGACGAACTCGTCACCGCGCTCCAGCTCGACCGGACCCTCGGCGAAGGTCTCCAGACGGATCTTCGGGCCCTGGAGGTCGGCGAGGACGCCGATGGGGCGGCCGGTCTCCTTGGAGGCGGCCCGGACGCGGTCGTACCGCGCCTGGTGCTCGGCGTGGGTGCCGTGGCTGAAGTTGAACCGGGCTACGTTCATGCCCGCCTCGATCATGGCGACGAGCATCTCGTGGGAGTCGACCGCGGGGCCGAGAGTACAGACGATTTTCGAACGGCGCATGGAGCGATCCTATCGGTTTGTTTCGCTACGGAATATTCCGTCTGGCGGAAGATACAAATGAGTGGCACACCGCTCAGGTGCTATTCAGTTGTTCTTTCCGACCAGTGCGTAGGTCTGCGTCGCGATCTCCAGTTCTTCATCCGTCGGCACCACGGCGACCGCCACCCGGGCGGAGGCCGGCGAAATCAGCCGCGCCCCGCCGCCGCGTACGGCGTTGCGCTCCGGGTCGACCGCCAGGCCCAGGCCCTCCAGGCCCGCGACCGCCGCCTCCCGCACCGGTGCCGCGTTCTCGCCGACCCCGGCGGTGAAGGCCACCGCGTCCACGGTGCCGAGCACCGCGTAATAGGCGCCGATGTACTTCTTGATCCGGTGAATGTAAATGTCGAAGGCGAGCGCCGCCTCTTCGTCGCCCTCGTCGATCCGGCGGCGGATCTCCCGCATGTCGTTGTCCCCGCACAGACCGAACAGACCGCTCCTCTTGTTCAGAAGAGTGTCGATCTCGTCCATGGACATATCCCCAACCCGGGCCAAATGGAAGATGACGGCCGGGTCCAGGTCACCGGACCGCGTACCCATCACCAGGCCCTCCAACGGCGTCAGCCCCATGGAGGTGTCCACACAGCGGCCCTTCTCCACCGCGGAGGCGGAGGCGCCGTTGCCCAGGTGCAGCACGATCACGTTGACCTCGGACGGGTCCTTGCCCAGCAGCCGCGCGGTCTGGCGGGAGACGTAGGCGTGCGAGGTGCCGTGGAAGCCGTAGCGGCGGATCCGGTGGCGGTCGGCGATCTTCGGGTCGATGGCGTAGCGCGCCGCGGACTCCGGCATCGTCGTGTGGAACGCGGTGTCGAAGACGGCGACCTGCGGCAGGTCGGGGCGCAGTGCCCGGGCGGTGCGGACGCCGGTGAGGTTGGCCGGGTTGTGCAGCGGGGCGACCGGGATCAGCCGCTCGACCTCGGTGAGCACCTCGTCGTCGATGACGGTGGGCTCGGTGAAGAACATCCCGCCGTGCACCACCCGGTGCCCGATGGCGGCCAGCTCGGGGGAGTCCAGGCCGAGGCCGTCACGGCTCAGCTCCTCGCCGACCGCCTTGAGGGCGGCCTCGTGGTCGGCGATGGGGCCGCTGTGCTCGCGGGTGTCGCCGCTGGTCAGGCAGGTGTGCTCGATCCGGGAGGTCTGCTCGCCGATGCGCTCGACCAGGCCCACCGCGAGCCGGCTGCTGTCCCGCATGTCCAGCAGCTGGTACTTCAGCGAGGACGAACCGGAGTTGAGGACGAGGACACGGGTGGGGGAGGTCACTGCTGGGACGCCTTCTCGCTGGGGTTCTGGGCGGGGGTCTGGGCCTGGATCGCCGTGATGGCGACCGTGTTGACGATGTCCTGGACGAGGGCGCCGCGGGACAGGTCGTTGACCGGCTTGCGCAGGCCCTGCAGGACCGGGCCGACGGCGATCGCGCCGGCCGAGCGCTGCACGGCCTTGTAGGTGTTGTTGCCCGTGTTGAGGTCCGGGAAGACCAGGACCGTCGCCTGTCCGGCGACATCGGAGCCGGGCAGCTTGGTCGCGGCGACGGACGGCTCCACGGCCGCGTCGTACTGGATCGGGCCCTCGATCTTCAGGTCCGGCCGGCGCGAGCGGGCCAGCTCGGTGGCCTCGCGCACCTTGTCCACGTCGGCGCCCGAGCCGGAGGTGCCGGTGGAGTACGACAGCATCGCGATCCGCGGCTCCACGCCGAAGCGGGCCGCGGTGGCCGCCGACTGGATGGCGATGTCGGCGAGCTGCTCGGCGTCGGGGTCCGGGTTGACCGCGCAGTCGCCGTAGACCAGCACCTTGTCGGCCAGGCACATGAAGAACACCGACGAGACGATCGAGGCGTCCGGCCGGGTCTTGATGATCTCGAAGGCGGGCCGGATGGTGGCGGCCGTGGAGTGCACCGAGCCGGAGACCATGCCGTCGGCCAGGCCCTCCTGGACCATCAGGGTGCCGAAGTAGTTCACGTCGGAGACGACGTCGTAGGCCAGCTCGACCGTGACGCCCTTGTGGGCGCGCAGGGCCGCGTACTTCTCGGCGAAGGCGTCGCGCAGACCGGAGGCGGCCGGGTCGATCAGCTGGGTGTCGCCGAGGTCGATGCCGAGATCGGCGGCCTTCTTGCGGATCCGGTCCTCGGGGCCGAGCAGGGTCAGGTCGCACACGCCCCGGCGCAGCAGCACCTCGGCCGCGCGCAGCACCCGCTCCTCGGTGCCCTCCGGGAGCACGACGCGCCGCTTGTCGGAGCGGGCCTGCTCCAGCAGCTTGTGCTCGAACATCATCGGGGTGACCCGGTCGCTGCTCGGTGCCGAGACCCGGCGGGCCAGTTCGGCGGTGTCGGCGTACCGCTCGAAGAGGCCGAGCGCGGTCTCCGCCTTGCGCGGGGTGGCCGCGTTCAGCTTGCCCTCCAGGGAGAACAGCTGCTCGGCGGTGGGGAAGCTGTTGCCGGACACCGACAGCACCGGGGTGCCCGGGGCGAGCCGGGCGGCCAGGGTGAGGATCTCGTCGCGCGGGACCTCGTTGAGCGTCAGCAGCACACCGGCGATCGGCGGGGTGCCGGCGCTGTGCGCGGCCAGCGAGCCGATGACCAGGTCGGCCCGGTCGCCCGGGGTGACCACCAGGCAGCCCGGGGTCAGGGCGCCCAGCAGGTTGGGCAGCATGGCGCCGCCGAAGACGAAGTCCATGGCGTCCCGGGCCAGGCCGGAGTCGTCGCCGAGCAGCACCCTGGCGTCCAGGGTCTGGGCGATCTGCGCGACCGTGGGTGCGGAGAGCGCGGGCTCGTCCGGCACCACGTAGCAGGGCACCGGCAGCCGGTTCACCAGCCGCTCGGCTATCTCGTCGCGGTCCTCGCGGGCCACCCGGTTGGCGACCATGGCCAGCACGTCGCAGCCGAGCCCGTCGTAGGCGCGGTAGGCGTTGCGGGTCTCGGCCAGCACCGACTCGGCGGTCTGCTTGCGGCCGCCCACCACCGGGATCACCGAGGCGCCGAACTCGTTGGCGAGCCGGGCGTTGAGGGACAGCTCGTCCGGCAGCTGGGTGCCGGCGAAGTCGGTGCCGAGGACGAGCACCACGTCGTAGTCGCGGGCGACCAGGTGGAAGCGGTCGACGAGGACGGAGACCAGCTCGTCCGTGCCCCGCTCGGCCTGGAGCGCGGACGCCTGGTGGTAGTCCATGCCGTAGACGGTCGCCGGGTCCTGCGCGAGGCGGTACCGGGCCCGCAGCAGCTCGAACAGCCGATCGGGTCCGTCGTGGACGAGCGGACGGAACACGCCCACCCGGTCGACCTGCCGGGTGAGGAGTTCCATGACCCCCAGCTCCACGACCTGGCGGCCGTCACCGCGGTCGATCCCGGTCACGTACACGCTGCGCGTCACGTGTCCACTCCGTTCCTCATGTCGCTTCTGTCGCCTCTGCGGCATAAAAATCGCCCACCGAGGTGAGCCGAACCCTCTTGACAATACCCCTGCCGCCGGATAAGGCGCCCGTCAGGACTTCACCGCCCCGGCGGACGTGAAAGAATCGTCACTGGCTCACCGGCACACGACAGCGAGCAGGAGACACAGCACGATGCGTATCGGAGTTCTCACCGCAGGCGGCGACTGCCCCGGCCTGAACGCCGTGATCCGGTCGGTCGTGCACCGGGCGGTCGCACAGTACGGCGACGAGGTCATCGGTTTCGAGGACGGTTACCGCGGCCTGCTGGACCGCCACTACCGCACCCTCGACCTGGACGCGGTCAGCGGCATCCTGGCCCGCGGCGGCACCATCCTCGGCTCCTCCCGGCTGGAGCGCGACCGGCTGCGCGAGGCCTGTGAGGGCGCCGCCGACATGGTCGAGGAGTTCGGCATCGACGCGCTGATCCCGATCGGCGGCGAGGGCACGCTCACCGCGGCCCGCATGCTCTCCGACGCGGGTCTGCCGGTCGTCGGCGTGCCCAAGACCATCGACAACGACATCTCCTCCACCGACCGCACCTTCGGCTTCGACACGGCCGTCGGCGTGGCCACCGAGGCGATGGACCGCCTGAAGACGACCGCCGAGTCCCACCAGCGGGTGATGGTCGTGGAGGTCATGGGCCGGCACGCCGGCTGGATCGCCCTGGAGTCCGGCATGGCCGCCGGCGCCCACGGCATCTGCCTGCCCGAGCGGCCCTTCGACCCCGCCGACCTGGTCAAGATGGTCGAGGAGCGGTTCGCCCGCGGCAAGAAGTTCGCGGTCGTCTGCGTCGCCGAGGGCGCCCACCCCGCCGAGGGCACCATGGACTACGGCAAGGGCGCGATCGACCAGTACGGCCACGAGCGCTTCCAGGGCATCGGCACCGCCCTCGCCTACGAGCTGGAGCGGCGCCTCGGCAAGGAGGCCAAGCCGGTCATCCTCGGCCACGTCCAGCGCGGCGGCGTCCCCACCGCCTACGACCGCGTCCTTGCCACCCGCTTCGGCTGGCACGCCGTGGAGGCCGCGCACCGCGGCGAGTTCGGCAAGATGACCGCGCTGCGCGGCACCGACATCGTGATGGTGCCGCTCGCCGAGGCGGTCACCGAGCTGAAGACCGTGCCGAAGGACCGCATGGACGAGGCCGAGTCGGTCTTCTAGGCCGGGCACCGTCGGCCTTCCGGGCCGGGCGCGCCGGTCCCCGGCCGGGCGCCCGTCCCGCGGCTCAGGCGGTCCGGTCCGTCACGGGCCGCCAGAAGGCCCCGGCACCCGGTGCCACCGCCGCCCCGCGTCATCCCTTCACCGCCCCGCCCAGCGCGAACCCGCCGCCGAGCCGCCGGGCCACCAGGACGTACAGCAGGATCACGGGCGTCGAGTAGAGCACGGAGAACGCGGCGAGCTGGCCGTAGGCCACCATGCCCCGGTTGCCGAAGAAGTCGTTGACGCTCACCGAGGCGGGCATCCGGTCCGGGCTGAGCAGCAGCATGAACGGGACGAAGAAGTTCCCCCACATCATCACGAACGAGAACACGGTCACCACGCCCAGCCCCGGCCCCATCAGCGGCAGCACGATCCGCACCAGCGACTGCGCGGCCGAGGCCCCGTCCGTCCAGGCCGCCTCCTCCAGTTCCCTCGGCACCCCGTCCATGAAGTTCTTCATCAGCCAGATGGCGAAGGGGAGCTGGGAGGCGGCGAAGAAGAAGACGGTGCCCTGGAGGGTGTCGATCAGGTTCACCCGGACGAACAGGGCGTACACCGGCACCATGATCGCCGTGATGGGCAGGCTCGTCGCGAACAGGATGGTCAGCAGGAACGGCCGGTTCAGCCGGGAGGGGAACCGGGACAGCGGATACGCGGCGAGGGCGGCGCAGCCGACGGTCAGCGCCGTGCCGCCGCCGCACAGCAGCAGGCTGTTGAGCAGCGGGGTGTAGGTGATGTCCGGGGTGAGGACGGCGCGGAAGTTGTCCAGGCCGATCCCGTCCGGGATCCGGACCCGCAGACCGGCGCCCGGGTCCAGGGCCGACAGCAGTACCCAGGCCAGCGGCAGGGCGAAGGCGGCGGTCACGGCGAGCAGCGCGAGATCGGCGGCGAGCCGGCGGGAGGGGCGGGCGCGGGGCATCAGACCTCCGTCCGCAGCAGCCGCAGATAGACCACGGAGAACAGGGAGCCGACCAGCAGCAGGAGCAGTGCGACCGCCGTGCCGTACCCGATCATGCTGTTCTGGAACGCCTGTTCGTACATGAACAGCGGCAGTGTCTGGCTGCGGTGGCCGGGGCCGCCCCGGGTCATCACCCAGATCAGCCCGAAGACGGAGAGCGTCTGCAGGGTGTTGAGCATCAGGTTGGTGCCGATGGAGCGGCGGATCATCGGCAGCGTGATGTGCCACAGCCGCCGCCACCCGCCGGCCCCGTCCACCTCGGCGGCCTCGGTGATCTCGGCGGGGATCCCGTCCAGCGCGGCGGAGTACACGAGCATCGAGAACGCCGTCCCGCGCCACACGTTGGCGAAGGACACGGCGAGGACGGGCAGCGTGAACAGCCAGTTCTGCCGGGGCAGGTGCAGCCAGTCCAGGACGGCGTTCAGCGTGCCCTCGCGGCGGAAGAACGCGTACAGCAGGAACCCGGCCACGACCTCCGGCAGCACCCACGCGGTGATCACCACCCCGCCGGTGAGGGTGCGGACGGGTTTCGAGGCGCGTCTCATCAGCGCGGCCAGCGCGAGCCCGAGGGTGTTCTGCCCGATGAGCGAGGACAGCACGGTGAACACCAGGGTCAGCCGGACGGCGTTCAGGAACGCGTCGTCGTGGAAGGCCCGGCGGAAGTTGGCGAGGCCGGTGAAGGAGGAGTGGGCCTGGCCGGTGAGCTGGAGGTCGGTGAAGGCGATCCAGACGCAGTAGGCGATCGGCCCGGCGAGGAAGAGCAGCAGCAGGACCAGCGCGGGGGCGAGCGGGAGGGCCCGGAGGGCCGGGTGCCCGCGCCTCACCTGCGGACCACTCGGCCGCCGGTGACGTCCTCGACCGTGGCGTCGTAGCCGCTCGCCGCCTTCGCCACGGACACGTCACCGGTTGTGACGCCCTCCATGGCCTCCTGGACGGCGGTCGACACCTTCGGGTACGCGGGGTACGCGGGCCGGTAGTGGGTGTGGGCCACCAGGCCGGTGAAGAACTCGAGGCCGGGCTGGGCGGTGGCGTACGCGGGGTCGGCGGCGACGTCCTTCCGCACGGCGATTCCGGAGTTGGCGATGTACCACCTGCGGGCGTTGTCCTTCGTCTGGAGCGTCCGCACGAAGGCGAAGGCGAGGTCGGGGTTGGCCGCCTTGGCCGGGACGGCCCAGGTCCAGCCGCCGGACATGCTCACCTTGCCGGGCGCCTGGCCGTGCCGGGTGGGCATGGCGGCGAGCCCCAGCCTCCGGGACCAGTCGGGCCAGGGGTGCCCGCTGCCCGGCTGCCAGGTCAGCGGCAGCCAGGAGCCGTCGAGGGCGATGCCCAGGCCGCCCCGGGGGAGCAGCTCGCCGGCGACGGTGGTGGAGAAGTTGGGGTCGAGGGCGTCGGAGACGTCGGGGCCGAGCTTCTCCCGGTAGACGGTCTCCACGAAGGCGAGCGCGTCCCTGAAGGCCCGCGACCCGACGACCCACTTCCCGCTGCGGTCGTCGTACAGCGGGTCGGCGGAGCCGTCGCCCGTGCCGTACAGCAGCATCTCGAAGGTCTGCATCGTGGACCGTTCGCCCGCCGGTTTGCCGGTGTAGACGTTGAGCGGGACGACGCCGGGGACCTTCCGCTTGATGGTGCGGGCGGCGGCCAGGACGTCGTCCCAGGTCTTCGGCTGCCAGTCCGGCGGCAGGCCGGCCTTGGCGAACACCCGCCTGTCGAACCAGAGTCCGCGCGTGTCGGTGCCGTCCGGCACGCCGTAGGTCTTCCCGTCCCGTCCCCTGGCCGCCGCCTTCGCGGTGCCGATGAACTGCTTCCAGTCCGGCCACGTGGCGAGGTAGGCGTCGAGCGGCTTCAAGTAACCGCTGGTGATGTCGGAGTTGATGAGGAAGGTGTCCTCGTAGACCAGGTCCGGTGCGGTGCGCGGGGAGCGCATCATCTGCTGGAGCTTGGTGTAGTACTCCGCGTCGGGCGCCTTGATCGGCACGAACTCCACCTTCTTGCCGGGGTGTTCGCGCTCGAACTGCTTTTTGACGCCGGCGAGGTAGGTGTCCATCACCTTGACGGAGTTGTCGGTGGACTGTTTGTACGACACCTTGATCGTGTCCGGGCCGCGGCCGGAGCCGCTGCCGCATGCGGTGAGCGCGGCGGCGGAGAGGGCGGCGGCGAGGAACGCGGAGAGGGCGGCGGTGGGGCGCACGGGCATGACCTCCTGAGCGCACGTGGGGGTGGCGCGGAGATGGCTGCCGTGTGAAGGTAAGAGCGCTGGTCCGGTCAGGTCAATGCGTCTGCGGGGTGAAGCGCGCCGGTGCCCCGCGGCCGGGCGCGCCGGGTGTCCGCGCGGACGCCGTCCGGGGCGGGGTGCGCGACCGCGCCGATGTCCGGGGCCGGCCCCTCACCGCCCCTGCGGGACCCACCGGTACACCAGCTCCGGGCGCCCCACCTGACCGTAGAGCGGGCTGCGGGCCGCCCGGCCCGAGTCGACCAGGTGTTCCAGGTAGCGGCGGGCCGTGATGCGGGAGATGCCGACCGTCTCGGCCGCCCCGGCCGCCGTGAGGCCCTCCGGTGCCTCGCGCAGCGTGCCCGTGACCCGCTCCAGCGTCGGTGCGCTCAGCCCCTTCGGCAGGGCCGCCGGCGCCGGGGCGCGCAGGGTCGCCAGGGCCCGGTCGACCTCGTCCTGGCCGCTCGCCTCGCCCACCGCCGCGTGGAACTCGGCGTAGCGCACCAGCCGGTCCCGCAGTGTCGCGAACGTGAACGGTTTCAGGACGTACTGGACGACGCCCAGCGAGACGCCCTCCCGCACCACCGCGAGGTCCCGGGCCGAGGTCACCGCTATCACGTCCGCGTGGTGCCCGCACGCCCGCAGGGACCGGGCCAGCTGCAGACCGTGCACATCCGGCAGGTGCAGGTCCAGCAGGAGCAGGTCCACCGGGGTGCGGTCCAGGATCCGCCGTGCCTCCGCGCCCGTGTGCGCCTTCCCGACCGCGACGAACCCCGGCACCCGGCCGACGTACATCACGTGCGCGTCCGCGGCCACCGGGTCGTCCTCGACGACGAGGACGCGGAGGGGCTGCCCCTCGTCCGTCATCCGCCACCGCCCGGCACCACGCGCAAGGGCAACCGCACCTCGAACACCGCTCCGTCCTCGCCGTCCCCGCCGGACTCCGTCACCGTCAGCGTGCCCCCGTGGCGGGTCACCGCCTGCCGGACCAGGGCCAGCCCGAGTCCCCGCCCGCCCGGCCCGGCCGGCTTGGTGGAGAACCCCCGCTGGAATACCAGGCCGGCCAGGGCGGGGTCGACACCGGGTCCGGTGTCCGCCACCCGGAGCACGAGTCCGGCACCCGAGGCGTACGCCGTCACGGTGACCCGCGCCCGGGCGCTGCCCTGCGCCGCGTCCACCGCGTTGTCGATCAGGTTGCCGAGGATCGTGACCAGGTCCCGCGCCGGCAGCTCGGCCGGCAGCAGGCCGTCGTCCAGGCGGCTGTCCGGCGAGACCACCAGTTCCACGCCCCGCTCGTGCGCCTGCGCGGTCTTGCCCAGCAGCAGCGCGGCCAGCACCGGCTCGCTCACCGCCGCCACCACCTGGTCGGTGAGGGCCTGGGCCAGCTCCAGCTCGGCGGTGGCGAACTCGACCGCCTCCCCGGCCCGGCCCAGCTCGATCAGCGAGACGACCGTGTGCAGCCGGTTCGCGGCCTCGTGCGCCTGCGAGCGCAGCGCCTGCGTGAAGCCCCGCTCCGAGTCCAGCTCGCCCATCAGCGACTGGAGCTCGGTCACGTCCCGGAGCGTCACGACCGTGCCCCGGCGCTCGCCCCCGGACACCGGGGAGGTGTTCACCACCAGCACCCGGGACGCCGTCAGGTGCACCTCGTCCACCCGGGGCTCGGAGGACAGCAGGGCGCCGGTCAGCGGGGCCGGCAGGCCGAGGCCGGCCACCGAGCGGCCGACCGGGTCGGCGTCCGGCGTGCCGCCGAGGCCCAGCAGCTCCCGGCCGCCGTCGTTGACCAGCGCCACCCGGTACTGGCCGTCCAGCATCAGCAGCCCCTCCCGGACCGCGTGCAGCGCCGCCTGGTGGTAGTCGTGCATCCGGCTCAGCTCGGTGGCGTTCATGCCGTGGGTGTGGCGGCGCAGCCGGGCGTTGATCACGTACGTGCCGACCGCGCCCAGCGCGAGCGCCCCGCCGGCCACCCCGAGCAGGGCCGTGACCTGGTTCCGGAGCCGGGCGCTGATCGTCTCCACCTTGATGCCGGCGCTCACCAGCCCGGTGATCCGGCCGCCGTCCCTGACCGGGGTCACCGCGCGGACGGACGGGCCGAGCGTGCCGGTGTAGGTCTCGGTGAAGGTACGGCCGCGCCGGGCGGGGCCGATGGTGCCGAGGAACCGCTTGCCGATCTGCCCGCGGTCCGGGTGGGTCCAGCGGATGCCGGACGGATCCATGATCGTCACGAAGTCGACGTTGGCGTCCCGGGTGACCTGGAGGGCGTACGGCTCCAGCCGGGCCGTGGGGTCCGGGCCGCTGATCGCCGCGCGGACCGAGGGGGCGTCGGCGACCGACCGGGCCACCGCCGTGGCCTGCCGGGCGGCGGCCTCCTCGGCCTGCCGCCGGTCGCTGACGTAGGTGAACAGCGCGTACCCGGCCACGACCACCGCGATCAGCACGGCCTGCATGGCGAACAGCTGGCCGGCCAGGCTGCGGGGCCGGGGGAGGTGGGGGACGCGCATGCCAGCAGTGTGCCTCTCCGTCCGATCGTGAACTAAATGAACGGAAGGGTGACCGCCCTCACAGGCCGGGAGATAGTCACGGCATTCCCAGCAACGCCCGGACGTGAGCCGCACGCCGGTCGCGCACCGACGAAGACGTCAAGGAGGGCAGTCGTGGCCGCCAGCCCCGCCGATACGGCACCTGCCGCACCCCGCGCCCAGCGGGACCGGACCCGTTACCTGTACATCGCCGTCATCGCGGCGGTCGCGCTCGGCATCGCCGTGGGGCTGATCTGGCCCGACGCGGCGGTGGAGCTGAAACCGCTGGGCACCGGCTTCGTGAACCTGATCAAGATGATGATCTCGCCGATCATCTTCTGCACGATCGTGCTCGGTATCGGTTCGGTACGGAAGGCCGCGAAGGTGGGGGCCGTCGGCGGCATCGCCCTCGGCTACTTCCTGGTGATGTCGCTCGTCGCGCTCGCCATCGGTCTCGTGGTCGGCAATGTGCTGCACCCCGGCGACGGGCTGCACCTGACCGAGGCGCTGCGCGACAGCGGGCACGCCCAGGTGGAGAGCGACGCGCTGCCGCCGGTGGACTTCGTGCTGTCGATCATCCCGAAGACGTTCGTGTCCGCGTTCACCCAGGGAGAGGTGCTCCAGACGCTGCTGGTGGCGCTGCTCGCCGGGTTCGCGCTCCAGGCGATGGGCGCGGCCGGACAGCCGGTGCTGCGCGGCATCGAGCACCTCCAGCGGCTGGTCTTCCGCATCCTGTCGATGGTGATGTGGGCCGCGCCGGCCGGCGCGTTCGGCGCGATCGCGGCCGTGGTCGGCTCCGCCGGCGTCGACGCGCTCAAGAGCCTCGCCGTGCTGATGCTCGGCTTCTACGTCACCTGCTTCCTGTTCGTCTTCCTGGTGCTCGGCGCGCTGCTGCGGATCGTCGCGGGACTGAACGTGTTCTCCCTGTTCAAGTACCTCGCCCGGGAATTCCTGCTGATCCTGTCCACCTCCTCCTCGGAGTCCGCGCTGCCCCGGCTGATCGCGAAGATGGAGCACCTGGGGGTGAGCCGGCCGGTGGTCGGCATCACCGTGCCGACGGGGTACTCCTTCAACCTCGACGGCACGATGATCTACATGACCATGGCGTCGCTGTACATCGCGGACGCGCTGGGCACGCCGATGTCGGTCGGCGAGCAGATCCCGCTGCTGCTGTTCCTGCTGCTGGCGTCGAAGGGCGCGGCCGGGGTCAGCGGCGCGGGCCTCGCCACGCTGGCCGGCGGCCTCCAGTCGCACAAGCCGGCCCTGGTCGACGGTGTCGGGCTGATCGTCGGGATCGACCGGTTCATGAGCGAGGCGCGAGCGCTGACGAACTTCGCGGGCAACGCGGTGGCGACGGTGCTGGTCGGGACGTGGACCAAGGAGATCGACAAGGACCGGGTGCGCAGGGTGCTGGCCGGGGAGGTGCCGTTCGACGAGACCACGCTGCTCGACGAGGGGCGGTCCTCGGTGAGCGAGGCCCCGGAGGTCCGGGAGGAGGGCCTGGTCAAGGCCTGAGCACCGGCACGGTCCCGCTGCGGCACCTTCCCGCTCCGGCCGTCCGGCCCCGCCTGAACCGGGGCCGGGCGGCCGGTCCCGTGCCGGCCCCCGGCACTTCTACGACACCTCGGCCACCAGCTCCATGGCCCGGGAGGCGGGTACGCCCGCCGCGGTCAGCACGGCGACCGTGGCCGAGCGGCCCGCCTCCGCCGCCGCCAGGAGGCCGTCGTTCACCGCCTCCATCAGGGCGAACAGCATCTGCTCGTGGACGTAGGCCAGCGCCGGCGCGGGCAGCGGCGAGCGGAAGACGCCCGTGTCCAGCCCGCGCTGGAGCAGCCGTACCTTCGCCTCGCGCAGGGGGGCGAGGCGGTCGCGGATGCCCTGGACGGTGACCGTCCGCTGGGCCAGCGCGATCAGCAGCCGGTAGCGGTCGGCGGTCTGCCAGACCGCGAGCACCGACCGGGCCACCGCCTCCGCCGGGTCCGTCACCCCCGCCCGGCCCGCCGCGTCGGCGTCCGCCAGCGCCTGCACCGCCTCGTCGACGAGCGTGCTGATCAGTGCCTCACGGCTCGGGAAGTGGCCGTACACCGTCCGCCGTACGACGCCTGCCGCGCGGGCGATCTGGTCCATGGACGCGTCGGGGTCGCGCAGCAGCTCCGCGAGGGCGACGTCGAGGATGCGGCGCCGGTTCGCGTCGGCGCGGCTGGTGTTACCCGTGGTCATGGCGGTCATTGTGCCTTCCCGCCCCCTTTCCGACTGGACTTGCACAGCCCTGTGCAACGCCGTACATTGCACATAGTTGTGCAATTGCACGTTACTGTGCAAGTCCGTCGCGTACCCGAGGAAGGCGATCCCTGCCATGCGACTCGTCATGACCGAACCGGTCGAGAGGATGGAGCGCCCCTACGCCCGGCGATGGTGGGCGCTGCTGGTGCTCTGCCTCAGCCTGCTGATCATCGTGATGGCGAACACCGCCCTCACGGTCGCCGCGCCCGACATGACGAAGGACCTCGGGCTCTCCAGCGCCGACCTCCAGTGGGTGATCGACGGTTACACCGTGCCGTACGCGGCGCTGATGCTGCTGCTCGGCGCGATCGGCGACAAGTACAGCCGGCGCGGCGCGCTCGTCCTCGGCCTGGTGGTGTTCGGCGGCGGAGCCGTGTTCGGCTACCTCGCCGACAGCTCGGCGACCGTCATCGCGGCCCGCGCCGTGATGGGCGTCGGCGCCGCGCTGATCATGCCGGCCACGCTCTCGCTGCTCGCCGCGACCTTCCCGCGCGGCGAACGGGCCAAGGCCATCACCCTGTGGACCGCCACCGCCGGGCTCGCCATCGCCGCCGGACCGGTGGTGGCCGGCGCCCTGCTGCGCGACCACGGCTGGTCCTCCACCTTCCTGATCAACGTGCCGGTCGCGGCCGTCGCGCTCGTGGCCGCCTTCGTCCTGGTCCCGCCCTCCAAAGCGGGCCACCACGACCGCATCGACTACGTCGGCGGCGTGCTGTCGGTGATCTGGACCGGCGCGCTCGTCTACATGATCATCGAGGGACCGCACTTCGGCTGGGGCGCCAAGGCGATCGGCGCGGCCGTCGTCGCCGGCGTGGGCCTGGTCGCCTTCGTGCTGTGGGAGCTGCGCCACCCGCGCCCGATCCTGGACGTGCGCCGCTTCACCGCCCGCCGGTTCGCGGGCTCCAACCTCGCCGTCGCCCTGTTCTTCCTGGCCGTCTTCGGCGCCTTCTACTACCTGACCCAGCACCTGCAGTTCGTCCTCGGCTACGACGCCCTGCAGACCGGTGTGCGCATGCTGCCGCTCGCCGGCGCGGTGTTCGTCGGCTCGGCCCTGACCGCCCTGCTCACCCCGCGCGTCGGCATGAAGTGGACCGTCGGCGCGGGCATGGCCGGCGGCACGATCGCCCTGGCCCTGCTCACCCGGGTGGACGCGGCCTCCACGTACGCCGACTTCGTGGCGCCCCTGATCATCCTGGGCCTCGCGATAGGCCTGGCGCTCTCGCCCTGCACCGACGCCATCATGGGCGCGTTCCCGGAGTCGGAGCTGGGCGTCGGCGGCGCCGTCAACGACACCTCGCTGGAGCTGGGCGGCTCGCTCGGCATCGCCATCCTCGGCTCGCTGCTGGCCACCTCCTACAGCGGTCACCTGGCCGACGCCACCCAGGGCGGCAAGCTCCCGGCGAACGCCCTGGACACCGCGCAGGACTCGGTCGGCGCCGGGTACGCCGTCGCACAGGGCATCGGGGACAAGGCGCACCAGGCCGCCGCGCAGGCCCAGCAGGCGACCGACCCGCAGCAGGCCGCGCAGCTCAAGCAGCAGGCGGGCGAGCTGGCCTCCGGCGCCCGGCAGATGGCCGACGCGGTCGGCTCCGCCTTCTCCGACGCGGTCGCCCACACCAGCCTGGTCGGCGCGGTGGTCCTCGGCGTCGGCACGGTCCTGGTGGCCGCCCTGCTGCCGCGCCGGGAGGCCGCCGGGCCCCAGGCGGAGGACGCCGGGAAGGAGCCGGCGGAGAGCACGACCGCCTGACCCTGCTCGGGGGAGCGCGAGACCGGCCGGGACCGCCGTCCCGGCCGGTCTTGCGTTGACGCCGACGTCAACCCGTACCGTCGGGGACATGCGAATCGGCGAGCTGGCCGCACGGGCCGGAACCACGACCCGCACCCTGCGCTACTACGAGTCCCGGGGGCTGCTGCCGGCCCGGCGCGACGCCCACGGGCACCGCACGTACGACGAGGGCGATCTGCGGCTGCTGGCGCAGATCCGCACCCTGCGGGACTTCGGCTTCGACCTGGAGGAGACCCGGCCGTTCGTGGAGTGTCTGCGGGCCGGTCATCCGCAGGGCGACTCCTGCCCGGCCTCGCTGGTGGTCTACCGGCACAAGCTGGCCGAGCTGGACGCGCTCATCGGGCAGCTGACCGCCGTGCGGGAAACGGTCGCGGGGCAGCTGGCGCGGGCCGAACGGGCACGCGACGAGCTGGCCGCCGAGGCGCTGGTTCCGGGAGGTCCGGAGCCCGTGTGCGAACTGGGAGGGCAGCGGTGAGCAAAGCGGCGGGTGTGGCGGAAGTGGGGGACGCGGACTTCGCGACGGAGGTCCTGCAATCGGAACTGCCGGTGCTGGTGGAGTTCACGGCCGACTGGTGTCCGCCGTGCCGGCAGATGGCGCCGGTGCTCAGCCGGCTCGCGGCCGAGGAGGGCGAGCGGCTCAAGGTCGTCCAGCTGGACGTGGACCACAACCCGGACACCACGAACGCCTACAAGGTGCTGTCGATGCCGACGTTCATGGTGTTCAAGAACGGTGAGCCGGTGAAGGCGATGGTGGGCGCGCGTCCCCAGCGGCGGCTGCTGGAGGAGCTGGCCGACGTGCTGTGACACGGCCGCCGATCGCGAAAAATCCCCCGGGCAATTGCGCTCGGGGGATTTTTCTGCCTATATTCAGTGGTTCACGACTTCCTTATGGAAAGCCGTGAAGAAGTCCAGTGGCCACAGTATATGCGGGCGGGAGCGGCATTGTCAAACGCGGATCTGTCTAACAGCGAATTTCCCGACGGTGAATTGCGCGGCGAACAGGAATTCATCGACGGACTGTACGCACGCGTGGACGTCCTGCGCGGCGAGACCGAGACCTCCGTCGCGGACGCGCTCGCCCAGGGCGACAAGCCCATGCAGGCCCGGCTGGAGCGGGACATCCTGGTCGCCGAGCGCTCGGGGCTGCTCGCCGCGCTGAACGCCGTGGACGGCTCGCTCTGCTTCGGCCGGATCGATCTGGCCGACGGCGCCACACACCACATCGGCCGGATCGGGCTGCGCGAGGACGACGCCGAGCGCACCCCCGTACTGATCGACTGGCGGGCCGACGTCGCCCGCCCCTTCTACCTGGCCACCGGCCACACCCCGATGGGCCTGCGCCGCCGCCGGCACATCGCCACCGAGGGCCGGACCGTCACCTCCCTGCACGACGAGATCCTCGACCTCGGCGACGCCACCCGCACCGGCCACGAGGACCACAACGGCGACGCCGTGCTGCTGGCCGCGCTGAACTCGGCGCGCACCGGCCGGATGAGCGACATCGTGCAGACCATCCAGGCCGAGCAGGACCGGATCATCCGGGCGCCGCACCGCGGGGTGCTGGTCGTCGAGGGCGGACCCGGCACCGGCAAGACCGCGGTGGCGCTGCACCGGGCCGCGTACCTGCTGTACGAGCACCGGGAGCTGCTGGCCCGCCGCGCCGTCCTCATCGTCGGCCCCAACCCCGCCTTCCTCGGTTACATCGGCGAGGTGCTGCCCTCCCTCGGCGAGACCGGCGTGCTGCTGGCCACCGTCGGCGAGCTGTTCCCCGGGGTGAAGGCCACCGCGGCCGACACCCCCGAGGCCGCCGCCGTCAAGGGCCGCGCCGAGATGGCCGAGGTGCTGGCCGCCGTCGTCCGCGACCGGCAGGCCCTGCCGGACCCGGTGATCGCGATCGAGCACGACCGGGAGGTGCTGATGCTGGACGACGGCCTGGTGGGCGTCGCCCGCGAGCGCACCCGCGCCGCCGGGCTGCCGCACAACGCGGCCCGCGAGTACTTCGAGGGCCACATCCTCAACACGCTCACCGAGCTGTACGCCGAGCGCGTGGGCACCGACCCCTACGACGGCAGCAGCCTGCTCGACGCCTCCGACATCACCCAGATCCGCGACGAGATCGCCGAGAATCCCGAGGTCTGGGACGCCGTCGACCAGCTGTGGCCCCGGATCACCCCGCAGCGGCTGGTCGCCGACTTCCTCGCCGGGCCCGACGGCTACCTGTCCGAGGAGGACGCCGACGCGATCCGCCGGCCGGTGACCCGCGCCTGGACCGTCGCCGACGTCCCGCTGCTGGACGAGGCGGCCGAACTCCTCGGCGAGGACGACCGGCTGGCCCGCGCCCGCGCCGAACGCGAACGCGAGACCCAGGTGGCCTACGCGCAGGGCGTGCTCGACGTCTCCTACGCCTCGCGGACCTACGAGTTCGAGGACAAGGAGGAGGGCGACCCGGACGCCAGCGAGGTCCTGTCCGCGCACGACATCATCGACGCCGAGCGGTTCGCCGAACGCCAGGAGGAGGCCGACCACCGCAGCGCCGCCGAGCGGGCCGCCGCCGACCGCACCTGGGCGTTCGGGCACATCATCGTGGACGAGGCGCAGGAGCTGTCGCCGATGGCCTGGCGGCTGCTGATGCGGCGCAGCCCGACCCGCTCGATGACCCTGGTCGGCGACCCCGCGCAGACCGCGGAGGCGGCCGGCGTCGGTTCCTGGGCGGACATCCTCGCGCCCTATGTCGAGGACCGCTGGGAACACACCCGGCTGGGCGTCAACTACCGCACCCCGGCCGAGATCATGGACCTGGCGGCGGCCGTGGTCCGCGCCGCGCACCCGGACTTCGAGCCGCCCAGCTCGGTGCGCTCCACCGGCGTACGGCCCTGGGTGCGGCGGGCCGCCGGAGACCTGCCCGGTGCGGTCGCCGAGGCGGTCGCCGAACTCACCCCCGAGGAGGGCCGGCTGGCCGTCGTCGCGCCGCGAGCGCTGCACCGTGCCCTGGCCGCGCGCCTGGACGGCGTCACGGCGGGCGCGGAACCCGACCTGACCCGGACGGTGGTCCTGCTCGACCCCCGCCAGGCCAAGGGCCTGGAGTTCGACTCCGTCCTGGTGGTGGAACCGGCCGCCTACGGCACGAGCGACCTGTACGTGGCCCTGACCCGCGCCACCCAGCGCCTGGGCGTGCTGCACACCGGGTCGCTCCCCAAGGGGCTGGTGGACGCGGTCTGACGGGCCGGGGGGGGGGGGGGGGGGGGGGGGGGGGGGGGGGGGGGGGGGGGGGGGGGGGGGGGGGGGGGGGGGGGGGGGGGGGGGGGGGGGGGGGG
>NZ_JBVHXT010000004.1:279960-294254 GCF_055569255.1 Streptomyces sp. NPDC029296 | reverse complement strand
GCGCAAGGAGGGGGCGGTGGTGGGGGGGGGGGGGGGGGGGGGCGCCCTCCCCCCCCCCCCCCCCCCCCCCCCCCCCCCCCCCACCAAAAGGGGTGAACGCTCGTAACTTTCGCGTGCGGGTCACGTTCGGCCGCGCTAATGCGTCACACGGTGAGCGCGCGGACGCATCACGTCACGGCGTGCGGGGCGGTCCCGGAGCCGGACGCTAGGCCGCCGCCGGTTCGCGTCGGGCGGCGCGCCGCCGGGCCGCCAGTTCGGGGTCGAGGGCGGGTACGGCGGCCAGGAGCTGCCGGGTGTACGGCTCGCGCGGGCTGTCGTAGACCTCGTCGGCGGGCCCGTACTCGACGAGCCGGCCGCGCCGCATCACCGCGACCCGGTCGCTGACCTGGCGGACGACGGCGAGGTCGTGCGCGATGAAGACCAGCGCCAGGCCGAGTTCCCGCTGGAGTTCGCCGAGCAGGGCGACCACCTGGGCCTGGGTGGTGACGTCGAGCGCGGAGACCGGCTCGTCGCAGACGAGGGCGCGCGGCTCGGCGGCGAGCGCCCGTGCGATGCCGACGCGCTGGCGCTGGCCGCCGCTGAACTCGTGCGGGTAGCGGTCGTAGTGCGCCCGGTCGAGCCCCACGCGCTCCAGCAGTTCCGACACCCGCCCCCGGATGCGCTCCTCGTCGCGTTCACCGCGTGCGCGCAGCGGGTCGGCGATGGACTCGCCGATGCCGCGGCGGGGGTTGAGGGAGGAGACGGGATCCTGGAAGACCATCTGGACGGCCGGGTTCACCCCGGTGTGCGGGCGCCCGGCGTAGCGGATCTCGCCGGCGGTCGGCTCCAGCAGTCCGACCAGCATGCGGCCGAGCGTGGTCTTGCCGCTGCCGCTCTCGCCGACCACGCCGAGGGTCTCCCCGCGCCGGACGGTCACCGAGACGTCGTCCACGGCCGCGAACGCCCGCTTGCCGCGCCCGAACTCGCGCCGCACCCCGGCGGCCTCCAGCACGACCTCGCCGGTGGCCGGGGAGCCGGTCCGGCGGGCGTCCACGCGCGGGACGGCGTCGAGCAGTTCGCGGGTGTACGGCTCGGCGGGCGCGGCGAGGACGGCGCCGGCCGGGCCGCGTTCGACGGCCCTGCCGTGCCGCATGACGAGGATGTCGTCCACGCTCTCGGCGGCCACGCCCACGTCGTGGGTGACGAGCAGCAGGCCCATGCCGGTCTCCGTGCGCAGGGTGTGCAGCAGGTCGAGGATCTGGGCCTGGACGGTGACGTCGAGCGCGGTGGTCGGCTCGTCGGCGATCAGCAGGTCCGGCTCGCCGGCGAGGGCCATGGCGATGAGGGCGCGCTGGCGCATGCCGCCGCTGAACTCGTGCGGACGGGACCGGGCCCGCCGTGCCGCGTCCGGGATGCCGACCCGGTCCAGCACCTCCACGGCACGCGCGCGTGCGGCGCGGCGCGTCACGCGGGCGTGGACGCGGTAGACCTCGGCGATCTGGTCGCCGATCGCGTAGTACGGGTCGAGCGAGGACAGCGGGTCCTGGAAGACCATGGCCGCCTTGGCGCCGCGCAGCCGGCGCAGTTCCTCGTCGGAGGCCGCCTGGACGTCGGTGCCGGCCACCCGGACCGCGCCGCCGACCCGGGCGCCGGTGCCCCGGTGCAGGCCCAGCAGGGCGCCCGCGACCGTGGACTTGCCGGAGCCGGACTCGCCGACCAGGGCGAGGGCGGCGCCCTCCGCCAGGCTGAAGGTGAGGCCGTCGACGGCGCGCAGGGCGCCGAACTCGACGGTCAGGTCCGTCACTTCCACCAGGCTCATGCGAGCACCACCCGTCGGTCGGCCACCGCGTACAGGACGTCCGCGACGGCGTTGGCGAGGACCACGAAGAAGCCGGTCACCAGGACCATTCCGACGACCACCGGCAGGTCGACGACCTTGACCGCGTGCACCAGTTCCTGACCGATGCCGGGCAGGCCGAACAGGGTCTCGGTGAGCACGGCGCCGCCGATGGCCGAGCCGAAGGTGACCGCGTTGAGGGCGATGACGGAGGCCGTCGCGCCGCGCAGGGCGTGCCGGGCGATCACCGCGCGTTCGGCGACGCCGTAGGCGCGGAAGGTGCGGATGTGGTCCTCGGCCAGTGTCTCCAGCATCGACGCCCGGGTCAGGCGGGCGAAGTTGGCCGCCTCGATGAGGGCGAGGGACAGCCAGGGCAGCAGCAGGTTCCACGCCCACTGTTCGGGGTCGTCGGTGAAGTCCACGTACTGCGGGAAGGGCAGCAGCCGGAGTTCGCCGCAGACGACGATCATCAGGACGAGGCCGATGACGAAGACGGGGGTGGCGACGCCCGCGAGGGTGATCGCGGTCAGCACGCGCTCGGAGAGGCGGCCGCGCCGCCAGGCGGACAGCACGCCGGTGCCGACGCCGAGCAGCAGCCAGATCACCATCGCGCCGAGCACCAGCGAGAAGCTCACCGGCAGCTTGGTCCAGATGATGTCGGTGACCTGCCGGCCGCTCTGGTACGACTGGCCCAGGCAGGGCGCCGTGCAGTGCTCCACGGAGGTGCCCGTGGAGTAGTCCTGGCCCACGAAGACGCCCTGGAGGAAGTGCCAGTAGCGCACGTACAGCGGGTCGTCGAGGTGCAGTTGCTGGGCCACCTGGTGGACCTGGGCCGGGGAGCAGCGCGGGCCGCAGGTGATCTGGGCGACGTTGCCGGGGGTGACGTAGAAGACGACGTAGATGATCACCGAGAGCACGAACAGGGTGATCAGGGCGCCGACGAGCCGGCGCAGGACGAAACCGGTGAAGCCGTTCACGCCCTCTCCTCCTTCCGCGGCGCGGTGTCCGCGGCGGCGGTTCCGTCGCCGGGCGGGGTGGTGGCCGGGGCCGCCTCGGCGCGGGCCTCCCGTTTGCGGCCGGTGCCGATGCGCAGCCGGGAGGCGGCGCGCGGGTCGAGGGCGACGCGGACGCCGTCGCCGAGGACGGTCATGGCGAACACGGTCACGAACAGGGCGAGGGCGGGCAGCAGCAGGTACTGCGGGGCGGCTTCGTACCAGACGTCGGCGGAGGTGAGCATCTGGCCCCACGAGGGGGTGGGCGGCTGCACGCCGACGCCGAGGAAGGACAAGGCCGCCTCGGCGCTGATGTTCGCCGGGACCAGCAGCGCGGCGTAGGTGATGACCGGCGCGGCGAGGCCCGGGAGGAGTTCGCGTACGGCGGTGCGCCAGGTGCTCCAGCCGCTGAGCCGGGACGCGGAGACGTAGTCGAGGTTCTTCAGGGCGAGCGTCTGCGCACGCACCATCTTCGCCATCGTGGACCACCCGGCGACCAGGGAGAGGATCAGTGCGACCAGGACCGGGCGCGGGAAGCCGTCGGGCGCGACGGCCAGCAGCGCCAGTGCCATGATCATCAGGGGCATCGCGACGAAGATGTCGGTGATCCGGCTCAGCACCAGGTCCACCCAGCGGTTGCCCAGTCCGGCGGCCATGCCCACGGCGACGCCGAGGAGGACCTGGACCAGCGTGGCGCCCAACGACACACCGAGCGAGACCCGCGCGCCGTACACCAGCCGGGCGAACAGGTCACGGCCGGTCTGCGGCTCGACGCCCAGCCAGTGGTCGGCGCTCGCGCCGCCGAGGGAGCCGAGGGGCACGCCGCCACGGGCGGAGTCGATCAGGGCGGGGTGGTAGGTGGTGGGGTCCTGGCCCTCGACGGCGGTGAGCAGCGGCGCGGCGAGCGCGACCAGGACGAGCAGCGCGACGACGACGGCGGCGACGAGGGCGGCGCGCCGCGCCCGCAGCCGCCGCCAGAACTGACGGGCCCCCGAGACCGCCGGGACGGTGGTGTCCGTCCCGGCGGTCCCGACGGCGACGAGTGCCTCGCTCACGGCGCTACTTCACCGCGATCTGGGAGACGTCCAGGACACCGGTCCAGTCGCTGATGACGACGTTCTTGACGTCCTTGCCGTACAGGCGCTTGTAGACCGGGTGGAACAGCGGCACGACGAGGGCCTTCCCGCCGATCTTCTTGTCCAGTGCACCCCAGCGTCGGGCGGCGGCGTCGAGGTCGGTCAGCTTGTTGATCGCGTCGATCTCGTCGTTGACCGACTTGTCGTTCAGCAGGCCCGTGTTGAAGTTCGCTCCGTCGTCGACGATCTGCCGGCCGTCGAAGATGGGCGCGAGGAAGGGGCCGCCGGACGGCCAGTCCGCACCCCAGTGGGCGAGGAAGAGGCCCGGCTCGGACTTCACACTGTGGATCTTGTCCTTGTAGTCGTTGTCCTCCAGGCCCTGGAGCCTGACCGTGATGCCGGCCTTCTTCAGCGCGTCCTGGACGGCGGTGGCGATCTCCGGGCTGGTCTCGAAGTCCTTGCTGTTGGAGTGGGTCAGCGTGATGGTGAGGCCGTTCTTGTGACCGGCCTGCGCGAGCAGTTCCCTGGCCTTCGCCGGGTTGCCCGACCGGCCGGCCGGGAACGGGTCGTACGGCGTGTGGCCGAAGGACTTCTGGTCGGGCAGGAAGGTGGTGGCGGCGTCGGCGAGGGCGCTGCCGCCGGCCGCGTTGACCACGGAGGAGCGGTCGATGGCGTACGCGATCGCCTGGCGCACCCTGGGGTCGTCGAACGGCTTCACCCCGGGGTTGAACGCGAGGTAGTTGGTGTAGCCGAAGTGGCCGGTGCCCACGCGCGCGGCCAGTTCCTTGTCGCCGCTCACCTTGGCGAGTTCGGCGGGGCCGAGGTTGGTGTCCGTGGTGACGGCGGCGGCGTCCGCCCCCTGGGACGCGGACAGCCGCTGGTTGATCACCGAGGAGTCGAGGCCGGAGCGCACGTCGATGGTGTCCGGGTACGCCTTGCGCTCGGCGTCGGTCGCCGCCGACCAGTTGGGGTTGCGCTCCAGGACGAGGTGCTCGCCGTCGTTCTCGTTCTTGACGACCTTGTACGGGCCGGAGGAGACCGGGTGCGACTCGTACTCGGTGCCGGTGTCCTTGCCCTGGGGCACCGGGGTGAACTGCGTCTGCGTGGCCAGGTACGGGAACTCGCCCTCCGGCTTGTTCAGGTGGAAGACGATGGTCCGCTCGTCCGGCGTCTCGATCGCGGCGAGGCCCTTCTTGTCCTTGTACGGCCCCTGGTAGCCGGCGGCGCCGACCAGCCAGTCCCGCAGGTAGGGGGCGCCACCGGAGAGTTCGGGGGCGAAGGAGCGCTCGATGCCGTACTTGATGTCGGCCGAGGTGATCGGCGTGCCGTCCTCGTATTTGAGGCCCTTCTTCAGGGTGTACGTCCACACCGTCGCGTCCTTGTTGGGGCGTCCGGTGTCGGTGGCGAGGTCCGGGACGACCTTCGCGCCGGCCTCGCCGTTCTCGCGGTTGCGCGTGGTGAGGGTACGGAAGACCAGCGAGGGGACGTTTCCGCCGCCGGAGGTGTACAGGCGCGCGGGGTCGAAGTCGCTCTGCGGCTGGGAGTTCAGGATCGTGAGCGTGCCGCCCTTGTGGGGCGCCGAGTCGCCACCGGAAGCCTTGGCACCGCTGTCCTCCGGGCCACAGGCGGCGACGCCCGCTGCCACGACCAGGCTGACGGATGCCGCTGCCACGCGGCGCGCTCTGACGGACGGTTGACGCATCGGAATGACGACCTCTCGGGGTGACGAGTCAGTTGATCAGGATGGTGATCAAGGTTGATCGAGTACTTCTCGACGGGTGGATCGAGGGTTTCTCGACACGTGAGACATGCTGACGAGGAATGAGACGGCTGCGGACAGACGTCGGCCCCGGCGTCGGGTCGTCGAAAAATCCGTGACACGGTCACGGAGGGGAAGAGCGAACAGTCGCGACGCGAACGCCGGGGGAGGCGCCGTCAGCGACAGTGGATGTCGGCCACGCAGAGTGCGGTCACGCCGATGAGCGCCAGCTCGATGGAGGCGCTCGCAGGGACGGCGTGACGGGACCACATGCGCAGAAATATGAATGAACATACGGGCTTATGTCAATGTGACATAAGCGGAGCACGTCAACTTCCGGGGTACGGCCAGGCGTTGGCCCGGCAGTGGATCCCGTCGTGGTCCAGGAACTTGGTCTGCTGCTGCATCACGGGTGCCGGCTCGCCGTCCTTCTGGCAGGTGACGTGTCCGTGACCGAGCCGGTGGCCGACCTCATGGTTGATCAACATCTGCCGGTACGCATGGATCCGGTCACCGTATGTCTTGCTTCCTTGAGCCCACCGGTACGCGTTGATCATGACGCGTTCGGTCGCGGCCGAGTCGCAGGAAACGTTGTCCTCGGTCGTGTCCAGGCCGGACTTGGCGCACCACTTGGCGGTGGTGCCGGGGCTGGCCAGCGTGATCACGAAGTCGGGCGTGCCGGAGGAGACGCGCTCGAAGGTGCGCGCGCCGCCGTGGGCCCAGCTGCGCCGGTCGTTCAGGGTCTTCTGCACGGCCTCGGCGAACAGCGCGCCGTCCAGTCCGAGGCCCTGCTCGACATCGACGCGGTAGCGGTACTTCTGCCCGGTACCGGGCGCCTTGTCGAACCCGGGCACGACGTCGAACTTCCCCGACCCGCCGCTCAGGCCGGGGCCGACCGGGTAGGTCCGGCTCATCTTCTGCTCGTACGTCAGCGGTGCCGGGCTCGGTACGGCCGCGGGCGCGGGCTTCCCGGAGACCCGGGTGTCGTGGGCGCGGCCGGTGGCGGACCGGGACCGTACGTCGCCGTCGTCCCGCGTCTTGGCCACCTGGCCGGCGACGATCACCGCGAGCACGGTGGTGACGGCCGCCGCCGCGATGCCGGTGAACGCCCGCCCCTTGGCGCCGCCGCGCTGCGCGGGCACGGCGGAGCCGGGCGCCCGCGACGGCTCGTCCGGCTGCCCGGCGGTACGGGGCGCGGAGCCGGGGCCCGGGCCGGCCGGAACGCCGCCGGTGTCCCCGCGCCGGGCACCGCGCGGGCGGGCGCCGTCGAAGGCTTCGAGGTACTCCTGCCGGGGGCCGGACCCGGACCCTGAACCATGCCCGGCACCGCCGTCGGGTCCCGCCTGTCGCCGCCGGGGGCCGGACCCGGATCCCGGGCCGCGCCCGGAACCGCCCTCCGAGCCCGCCTTCCGCTGCCGGGGCAGCACCACACCGGGCCCGCCGCCGTCGGCGGTTGCCGGCACTCCGTTCCCGGCCGCGGCGCCGGACCCCCTGGACGCGCCGTGCGCGGGGGTGCCGCCGGGACCGCGCGAGCCACCACGGCCGGCGGCCCCGTCGGGCGGGGCCGGGCGCCCGGACCGGCCGGCGAACTCCCCCCAGCCGCCCCCGGCCTCCCGCTGCTCGGGATGTCCGCCCCGCGCGGAATCATCCTCGGGACGACGCGGCACACCGCGCGCGGGGGAACCTCCGGAGAGCGGGGGCGTGCCCTGGCCGGGCGCGCCGTCGGGCCGCCGTCGCGCGCCCCGGCGACCGGTGGCCCCGCCGGGCACCCCCGGCACACCCCGTACCGGAGTGCCGTCGGCGCGGCCGGGCGCACCGGTTGCCGGAGCACCGGCGGAAGTCCATGGCGCGCCCTGGGCCGGGGCACCGCCCGCGAACCCGGGAACGTCCCCGCCCGAAGTGCCGCCCGAAGACCTCGGGACATCCCCGGCCGGAGTACCGCCCGCGCGCCGGGGGACGCCCTCGGCCGGGGTGCCGTCGGGCAGGCCCGCCGTCGGCGCACCAGCCGCCGGCTCACCCCGGTCGGGCCGCGGCCCCGGGGCGGTGTCCCGCCGGCCGCCGGCACGGTTGCCGTGCCTGCCGGTGCGTTCCGCGCTTATGTCCGTCGTCTCGGTCCTGGGGGCCGGTCCGCGGCGGCTGTGGCGTCCCACCCTGGCCGTCAGCTCCTCGCGCCCGGGGCGGTGCCGTCGGCGCCGGGCGGCTGCGCGAGCAGTTCCCGGAAGGCGCCGGCGACCAGGTCGGGGTACTCCATCATCGCCACGTGCCCCGCGTCCGGCAGGGTCACCAGCCGGGAGGAGCGGAAGGCGCGGGCGGCCTTGCGGGCCATGCGGAAGCCGACGAGCTGGTCCCGGCCGCCGTAGACGAGCAGGGTCGGGGCCAGCACCCGTTCGGCCTGGCGCCACAGTCCGTGCTGCCCGCCGAGCGTGTAAGCGTTCACGATGCCGCGCGCGGAGCGGGCCATCGCGTCCCAGAAGTACGGCAGCCGCAGCCGCCGCTCCAGTTCCTCCACGGCCTGCTGGAACGCCTCGGGCGTCACCCGCCCCGGGTCGCCGTAGCAGAGCCCCATCACCCCGCGCACCCGCTGCTCGGGGGTCCATTCCTTGGTGAGCCGGGTGAACAGGGCCGCGATCCCGGGCACGCCGAGCAGTCCCGTGGGCACCGCGGTGCGCTGGATGCGCAGCTCCGGCAGGGCGGGCGAGACGAGGGTGAGCGTGCGGACGAGGTCGGGGCGCACGGCGGCCACGCGCGTGGCGACCGCGCCGCCGAGAGAGTTGCCGAAGAGGTGGACCGGGCCGCGGCCGGACGCGTCGAGATGGCGGATCACCGCGCGGGCATGCCCGGTGACGGAGTAGTCGCCGTCGTCCGGGGGCGGGGAGTCGCCGAAGCCCGGCAGGTCGACCGCCTCGCTGTCCACGACGCCGTCCAGCTCGGCCATGAGCGGCGACCAGTTCTGCGAGGAGCCGCCGAGTCCGTGGACGTACAGCGCGGGCGGCAGGCCCTCGCGCGCCGGCCGCCGGGACCGGATCGTCAGCGTGACCCCGGGCAGCCCCACGGACCGCAGCCGCTCGCCGTCGCCGACCCGGACGGGCGCCACTCGGGGAAGAACACTGGCGGCCGGCACGGACGGCGACTCGGTCGAAGGCATGCGGCAATGTTACGAGGTGATCACGTCCGGTTTCATGTGTTCGCCATCACAGGGTGAACCGTATTCGGACGGAGAACCGGACAGCGAACGGGCCTGATGGCATGGCGTCCGGATCAGCAGTCTCCTAGGCTCGTACAGAGGGCACCCGCGTGTGGCCCCTGCTGTTTCCAGGGACGTTCGTAGGAAGGGAGCCCACCATGGCCTATGACCCCACAGAGCCCGACGCGTTCGAGGACATGGACGACCTGGAGGCCGGCGCGGTGGCGGAGTTCGGTGTAGAGGCACCCGAGGTGGACGCGGCCGAGCAGCACGCCGACATCGCCCCGGACCGCGACGACCCCCTGACGGGCGTGGACCCGGACCGCGGGAACGAGGCCGATCTCATGGAGCAGGCACGCGTGGTCGCGCTCGACGAGGACGACTACCGCTGACCTCGCGGGACGCCCGGCCGCCCGCCCCGGGCCCGCCACCGGCCTCCTGAGGGTGCCGCACGGCTTTCGCCGTCGTCCGGTACGTGAAATTCTGCGCTCGCACCGCGCACAACACTGTTACCGAAAAGTACGATGGCCGCGCGGCCGAGACCGCATGTGGACGACTTTGGGAGGCGGCGTGACAGCCATCGAGCAGACTGAGGCAGCACGCCCGCGGGGCACGCGTCTGCCGCGCCGAGCCCGGCGGAACCAGTTGCTGGGCGCCGCTCAGGAGGTTTTCGTCGCGCAGGGCTACCACGCCGCGGCGATGGACGACATCGCCGAGCGGGCCGGCGTGAGCAAGCCGGTGCTCTACCAGCACTTCCCCGGCAAGCTCGACCTCTATCTGGCGCTGCTGGACCAGCACTGCGAGTCGCTGATCCAGGCCGTGCGCGGCGCGCTCGCCTCGACGACCGACAACAAGCAGCGCGTCCGGGCGACCATGGACGCCTACTTCGCCTACGTGGAGGACGACGGCGGGGCCTTCCGGCTGGTCTTCGAGTCCGACCTGACGAACGAGCCCGCGGTGCGCGAGCGCGTGGACAAGGTCACCAACGAGTGCGCCGAGGCGATCTGCGACGTCATCGCCGAGGACACCGGCCTGTCCCGGGCGGAATCGATGCTGCTCGCCTCCGGCCTCGGCGGACTCGCCCAGGTGGTCGCCCGCTCGTGGCTGCACAGCGACCGCAGCGTCCCGCGCGACCAGGCGGTGCAGTTGCTGGCCTCGCTGGCCTGGCGGGGCATCGCCGGCTTCCCGCTGCACGGCACCGACCACCACTGACCGGTGTTCCCGCCGGGTGCGCCGGGCGCGTGCGCGGTTTGTTCCCGCCCGGTGTTCGCTCGTGGCGTTCCGTCCCGCGGCGTACGGGTCCCCTCACCGGGCTAATGTGTGCTGGGTACGGCGCGGTTGATCGCGCACATCACTGACCGTCGGAGGGACATAGCCGTGGAGGTCAAGATCGGCGTGCAGCACGCGCCCCGCGAGATCGTTCTGGAGAGCGGTCAGAGCGTCGAGGAGGTCGAGGGCATCGTCGCCGAGGCGCTGGCCGGCAAGACGGGGCTGCTCAGCCTCCAGGACGAGAAGGGCCGCAAGGTCCTGGTGCCGACGGACCGGCTGGCCTACGTGGAGATCGGCGAGCCGACCGTGCGCAAGGTGGGTTTCGGCACGCTCTGAACCGCAGGCGTCGCGAAGGGCCCGGCGGCCGTGTGCCGCCGGGCCCTTCGCGTGCCCCGCGCACGCCCGTTCGCCGTAGGGTCCGCACACACATACGGGGCACAACTTCTCCACAGCCAAGGATTGCAATCCGCAGGTCACGGGTATGACGGGCTACAACCGTCGAGCCGGACCGGCCGTGGGAGGGACCCCCGACATGATCTACGAAGCACTCGGCTCCGCCGTGCTCGGTCTGATCCTCGCCTGGGCGGGGGCGTACCGCCTCGCCCATCGGCTGCCGGCCCGCCCGCTGGTGTACTCGACGGGCGTCGCCGGGGCCCTCTTCGGCGACTTCGTCACCCGTACCGCCCTGGGCCCCGGCACCGCGCTGCTCAGCCTGCTGGGCGCCGCGGTCATCTCGGTGGCGTCGCTGTCCCTGCTGCTGCGCCCGGCGGGCCGCCTGCGCCGCCGGTCGGCGCCGGCGTAACGGCCCCGCCGTCCCGGCACAGGGTGCCGAGGGGCGGCCACCGCTCAGGCCGCGAGCCCCAGCGCGGCCATCCGCTTCGTGTGCGCCTCGGTGATCCGCGAGAACATCCGCCCGACCTCGGCGAGGTCGAAGCCGTCGGCCACACCCCCCACGAGCATCGTGGACAGCGCGTCCCGCTCGGCGACCACCCGCTGGGACTGCGACAGCGCCTCACCCATCAGCCGCCGCGCCCACAGCGCCAGCCGGCCGCCCACGCGCGGGTCGGCGTCGATGGCGGCCCGCACCTTCTCCACCGCGAACCCGGCGTGCCCGGTGTCGTCCAGCACCGAGAGCACCAGTTCACGCGTGTCGGAGTCGAGGCGGGCCGCGACCTCCCGGTAGAAGTCGCTCGCGATCGAGTCGCCGACGTAGGCCTTGACCAGGCCCTCCAGCCAGTCCGAGGGCGCGGTCTGGCGGTGGAAGCCGTCGAGCGCGGCCACGAACGGGTCCATGGCGGCCGTCGGCTCCTCGCCGATCCCGGTCAGCCGGTCCCGCAGCCGTTCGAAGTGGTGGAACTCGGCCGAGGCCATCTTCGCCAGCTCCGCCTTGTCCGCGAGGGTCGGCGCCAGCTTGGCGTCCTCCGCGAGCCGCTCGAACGCCGCGAGCTCTCCGTAGGCGAGCGCGCCGAGCAGGTCCACGACGGCGGCGCGGTACTGCGGGTCGGCGGACGCCTGCGCCCAGTCCTGGGCGGCGACACCGGTGGGTCCGGAGGGTTCGGCGGACGCGTTCTCAGGCTTGTCAGAGCTACTCATGAGGCGCACAATAGCCCGCTCGGCGGCTCGGTCGAGCCCTCGGCCGATCACCACGGTTCACCCGCCGATCACTGCTCTCACGACTACGTGACCGAATCGGCCATCGCATGTGCGGCGATCCGGGGTATGGTGGTAATGCGCCTGCTGAGTGCGTCGACGGTGTTCGACGTGTCCGACAGGCCGCACGCATGAGGATGCCCGGTCGGTGGCCCGATCGGCTCCGACCCGACAGCTCTCCACGACCGTACGGCTCTGACCGTACGACAACGGGAGAGACCCTCAGCGGTACGAGCGCTAGAGCGTCGGCAGAGGTCCCGTGTCTTACGGCTTGCCCGAGTGGTTCGCCCGTACGGCGGCCGACGTCCCCGGCACGGTCAGACATGATCCCCCGCGCTCGCCTCGCACCGCACACACAGAAGAGGCAGCACCCTGACTACGACGTTTCGTGAACTCGGAATCCTTCCCGAGACCGCCGAGGCCCTGGAAGCCGTCGGCATCATCACTCCCTTCCCCATCCAGGAGATGACACTCCCCGTCGCCCTCTCCGGCACGGACGTCATCGGCCAGGCCAAGACCGGCACCGGCAAGACGCTCGGCTTCGGCCTCCCGCTCCTGGAGCGCGTCACCGTCCCCGCCGACGTGGAGGCCGGACGCGCCACCCCCGACGCCCTCACCGACGCCCCGCAGGCCCTCGTCGTCGTCCCCACGCGCGAGCTGTGCACCCAGGTCACCAACGACCTGCTGACGGCGGGCAAGGTCCGTAACGTCCGCGTCCTCGCGATCTACGGCGGCCGGGCGTACGAGCCGCAGGTCGAGGCCCTGAAGAAGGGCGTCGACGTCGTCGTCGGCACCCCGGGCCGGCTGCTCGACCTCGCGGGCCAGAAGAAGCTGGACCTGAAGCACATCAAGAGCCTGGTCCTCGACGAGGCCGACGAGATGCTCGACCTGGGCTTCCTGCCCGACGTCGAGAAGATCATCGCCATGCTGCCGGCCAAGCGCCAGACCATGCTGTTCTCGGCGACCATGCCGGGCGCGGTCATCGGCCTCGCCCGCCGCTACATGTCGCAGCCCGTCCACATCCGCGCCACCGCGCCGGACGACGAGGGCGTGACGGTCGCGAACATCAAGCAGTTCGTCTACCGCGCGCACAACATGGACAAGCCGGAGATGGTCGCCCGCATCCTCCAGGCCGAGGGCCGCGGACTGGCGATGATCTTCTGCCGTACGAAGCGGACGGCCGCCGACATCGCCGAGCAGCTCCAGCGGCGCGGGTTCGCCTCCGGCGCGGTCCACGGCGACCTCGGCCAGGGCGCCCGCGAGCAGGCGCTGCGCGCCTTCCGCAACGGCAAGGTCGACGTCCTGGTCTGCACCGACGTCGCCGCGCGCGGCATCGACGTCGAGGGCGTGACCCACGTCATCAACTACCAGTCCCCCGAGGACGAGAAGACCTACCTGCACCGCGTCGGCCGTACGGGCCGGGCGGGCGCCAAGGGTACGGCGGTCACGTTCGTCGACTGGGACGACATCCCGCGCTGGCAGCTGATCAACAAGGCGCTGGAGCTGGACTTCAACGACCCGGTGGAGACGTACTCCAGCTCCCCGCACCTGTTCTCCGACCTCGGCATCCCCGCGGGCACCAAGGGCGTCCTGCCGCGCTCCGAGCGGACCCGTGCCGGTCTGGACGCGGAGGAGCTGGAGGACCTGGGCGAGACCGGCGGACGAGGCGCACGCGGCCGTGGCCGCGGTGGCCGTGACGACCGGGGTGGCCGTGACGACCGGGGTGGCCGTGACGACCGGGGTGCCCCGGCGGCCGAGCGTGAGCGGCCGGCCCGTACGCCGCGCCGGCGCCGCCGTACGCGCGGCGGAGCGCCGCTGGACGCCTCCCCCGCCGTCTCCACGCCGGCCGCCGAGGCCGCCGGGACGGACGAGGCCCAGGCCACGACCCGTACCCCGCGCCGCCGTCGCCGTATGCGCGGCGGAGCGCCCGCGCAGCCGGTAACGGCCGCCACGGCGACCGAGGAGACCCCCGTCGTCGAGCCGGTGGCCGCGGTGGAGACACCCGCCGCCGAGCCGGTGGCCCCGGTGGCGGAACCCGCCGCCGTGGAGGAGGCCGAGGAGAAGCCGCGTCGCCGTCGCACGCGGAAGCCGGCGGCAGCCGAGCCGGTGGAGGCCACGGAGACCACGGCCCCGGTGGCCGAGCCCGTGGTCGCGGAGGCCCCGGTGGAGGCCGCTCCGGTGACGGAGACCAAGCCGCGCCGCCGTACGCGGAAGGCCGCCGAGGCGGTCGCCGAGGCGGAGACGGCCGTGGCCGCCGCCGAGGCCCCGGAGGAGGCCAAGCCGCGCCGCCGCACCCGCAAGGCGGCGGAGCCGGTCACGCCCGAGACCCCCGAGGCGGAAGCGGAAACCAAGCCGCGCCGCACCCGCAAGGTCGCGGCCGCCGCCGAGACCGCCGAGGCGGAGACCGAGACCAAGGTTCGCCGCACCCGGAAGACCGCGGCCGCCGCCGAGGCCCCCGAGGCCGAAGCCGAGGCCAAGCCCCGCCGCACCCGCAAGACGGCCGCAACGGCACCGGAGACCGCCGAGGCGGAGGCGGAGCCCACGCCGC
>NZ_JBVHXT010000004.1:186813-279862 GCF_055569255.1 Streptomyces sp. NPDC029296 | reverse complement strand
ACGGCCGCCGCCACGCCGGAAGCCGCCGACACCGAGGCCGAGGCCAAGCCCCGCCGCACCCGCAAGACCGCGGCCGCCGCCGAAGCCCCCGAGGCCGAAGCCGAGGCCAAGCCCCGCCGCACCCGCAAGACGGCCGCAACGGCACCGGAGACCGCCGAGGCGGAGGCGGAGCCCACGCCGCGCCGCACCCGCAAGACGGCCGCCGCCACGCCGGAAGCCGCCGACACCGAGGCCGAGGCCAAGCCCCGCCGCACCCGCAAGACCGCGGCCGCCGCCGAAGCCCCCGAGGCGGAGACCGAGGCCAAGCCGCGCCGCACCCGGAAGACGGCCACCGTCGCGCCCGAGGCGGAAGCGGAGGCCAAGCCGCGCCGCACCCGCAAGACCGCGGCCGCCGCCGAGACCCCCGAGGCCGAAGCCGAGGCCAAGCCCCGCCGCACCCGCAAGACGGCCGCCGCACCCGCTGCCGCGGACGCCGGTGACGGGGAAACGGCCGCCGCTCCGAAGGCGCGCCGGACCCGTAAGGCCACGGCTGCCGCGGAGGCCGCCCCGGAGATTCCGGCGCAGGCCACCGAGGAGCCGGCGGTCAAGCCGCGGCGCCGGACCCGCAAGGCGGCGGAGCCCGCCGCCGAGGCGGCCGGTGACGGCGCCGGGGCGACGGCGCCGGGGCCGCGCCGTACCCGCAAGGCCACGGCTGCCGCAGAGGCTCCCGAAGCCTGATCCGACAGCGAGGCACGGCAGTACCGGTCCGATGGCCGGGTCCACGACAGTGGACCCGGCCATCGGCGTCTTCGGCCGAGCCGGACCGAGAGCCCCACAGGCGCCCTTCTCCCGCGGGCTCCCCTGCCTACGGAAACCCGACCCCCTTCGCCGGACGGCATCCACTGCCCTCCCCGCCCCGCCCCTCCCGATAGCCTCTCCCCATGAGCAGGCCCGCCACCTTCGTTCCGCCGCCCGGTGCCCGTGCGTACTCGCTGCGGACGGGGCGCGGGGAGTTCGCCGTGGTCGACGCGCCGGTGGCCGCCGGTGTCGAGCCGAGGGGGGTCGCGCTGCTGCTGCCGGGGTTCACCGGGAGCAAGGAGGACTTCAATCCGCTGCACGTGCCGCTCGCCGAGCGCGGGTACCGGACCGTCGCCGTGGACGGGCGGGGCCAGTTCGAGTCGGACGGCCCGGTGGCGGACGAGGCGGCCTACGCGCAGGAGGAACTGGCGCGGGACGTGCTCGCGCAGGCGGAGGCGGTCGGCGGCCCGGTGCATCTGCTGGGGCACTCCCTGGGCGGCCAGATCGCGCGCGCGGCCGTGCTGCTCGACCCCTCGCCCTTTCTGTCGCTCACCCTGATGGCCTCCGGCCCGGCGCGGATCTCGGCGTCCCAGAGGCAGCGCGTGAAGCTGCTCCGGGACGCCCTCGCGGTGCTGAGCATGGCGGAGGTGTGGGAGACGATCCAGGCGATGGAGCCGCCGGAGGAGACGGGGACGCCCGCGCTCGACGCCGGCCTGGACGACCGGGACGACTTGCGGCGCCGCTGGCTGGGCACCCAGCCCGCCCAGCTGCTGGCCACCGGGCGCCAGTTGTGCACGGAGCCGGACCGGGTCGCCGAACTGGCGGCCCTGCCACTGCCGTTCCACGTGCTGTCGGGCGCGCGGGACGACACCTGGCCGCTGCCGCTCCTCGACGACATGGCCGTACGGCTCGGGGCCCGGCGCACGGTCGTCGAGGACGCCGAGCACTCCCCGAACACCGACCGGCCCCTGGAGACGGCCCGGGCGCTCGCCGACTTCTGGGACGACAGCGCGGGCACCGCCCGGGACCGGGCCTAGAACTGCGTCCGCAGCTGCTCCCAGAAGCCGTCCCTGAGCGCGCGGCGCAGCTCCGCCTGGCCGCGCAGGGAGTACTGGAGCAGCTCCTCGGCCTCGACCAGCAGGTCCTGGTCGACGGAGCCGGGCAGGTAGGGGTGGCCGGGGAACAGTTCGGCGAGGGCTTCCCGGCCCCGGGAGGCGAGCCACTTGGCCGCGATCTGGGCGCCGACGAAGCGGACGGCCTCGCGGGTGGGGCGGGCGGTGCCGGTGGCGTCGTAGGCGGCGGCCGTGCGCCGGGAGACGTACGGCTTGAAGAAGTCCAGGTCGAAGGTGCGCTGGCTGTCGACCTCCCAGAGCAGCGGCTCGGCCTGGTTGCGGCCCTCGGGTGCCTCGACGCCCCAGAGGTGGACGCGGGCGCCGTAGCCCTGGGCCGCCTCGACCGCCGAGACCAGGTCCTCGTCGCCGCCGAGGAGGGCCGCGTCGCTGATCGCGCGGTGCCGCGCCAGTGACTCCAGGTCGGTGCGGATCAGCGAGTCGACGCCCTTTTGCTGGTTGTTGGCGTTGAGGTTGCCGAGGCGGACCTTGACGTCGGGCAGTTCGGCGATGACCTGCTGTTCGGCGGTGTGGATGCGGCGCCGGGCGCCGTCGTACCAGTAGACACGCAGCAGCCGGCTGTCCGCGAAAATGGTGCGGGCGCGGTCGATCAGGGCGTCGATCAGGCCCTCGGCGTCCAGGTCGAAGGCCCGGCGGTCCTCGGTCCCGGCGACCAGCCGGCCGGCGGCGGCGTACAGGTAACCGGCGTCGACGAAGATCGCGTGGGTCGAGGGAGTCTTCGCCACCTCGGCGAGCATGCGCTCCAGCAGCGCGTTCGTGCGTTCGATGTGCGCTTCGAGGGTGGCGGCCAGGTCGTCGTTCATTGTCTCCATTGTCCCGGCGGTCACAGTGCGAACACAACCGGTCCCACTCGGCCCCTTCCTCTCCGCTTACCGGTCAGTTATTAGTTGTTCGAAAAATTTCTTTAGCGTAGGGAATGTTCGTAACAAAGGAAGCGTTGACTACGTACGACACCGGATACACCGGCTGTCACACCAGTAGTTCTCCGCAGGAGGATGACCAGACGAAGGGAGAAGCCCATGCGCTTCGAAATCATGCGACTCGACGAGATCGACGGTACCGCCGTCGACAGCACCGTCGTGGACGCCGCCTCCGTCAACCGGATCGTTCAGCAGGCCGCCGCCATCGGACAGCGCCTGTGGATCCGCCCGGCCGAGGCCCAGGCCTCGTAGCCCGTACGCGGGCTTTCGCCACTCAAGCTTTCCGGGGGAGCCGAGCCGACGAGGGTCAGCTCCCCCGGATCACCTGAGTGACGCCGTTGATGATCTGCTGCACGGCGATCGCGGAGAGCATCATGCCCGCGAGCCGTGTCACCAGGACGACACCGCCGTCCTTGATGACCCGGATGATCAGCAGCGAGTAGCGCATCACCAGCCACAGCACGACATGGATGGCGAGGATCGCGGACCACACCGAGATCTGCGTGGTCACGCTGTGGGCCTTCTGCACGGCCAGGATGACGGACACGATCGCACCGGGCCCCGCGAGCAGCGGCATGCCGAGCGGCACGAGGGCGACGTTGACGTCCTTGGTCTGCTTCGGCTCGTCGGTCTTGCCGGTGAGCAGGTCCAGCGCGATCAGCAGGAGCAGCAGCCCGCCCGCGATCATCAGCGCGGGCACGGAGACGTGCAGGTAGTTGAGGATCTGGTGGCCCAGGACGCCGAAGACGGCGATGACGCCGCCCGCCACGCAGACGGCCTGGAGAGCCATCCGCTTCTGCACCTTGGCCGGCCGTCCGGCGGTCAGGGCGAGGAAGATCGGGGTGATCCCGGGGGGATCCATGATGACGAAAAGGGTCAGGAACAGGGAGCCGAAGACGGCGATGTCGAACATGGGGGAAGTGCAGGCCTTGCGAGAAGAGGAAGAACGGGCGTGAGGGGGTGCGGCGGACCGGCCCCGGAGGGCCTCAGGCTCCGCCGGCGCCCGGCACCGGGAACGCGCCCGTCGCCCGCCGGGTGATCTCCCCGTACACCTCGGGGTCGGTCGTGTACGCGCCCAGCGTCACGGTCTTGCGGCTGCCGTGGTAGTCGGAGGAGCCCGTGACCAGCAGTCCCAGCTCCTTCGCCAGACCGCGCAGCCGGGCCCGGGCGTCGGCGTCGTGGTCCATGTGGTCGACCTCGATGCCGTCCAGTCCGGCCTCGGCCATCTCCGCGATCCGGGAGTCCGGCACGGTGCGGCCCCGCTTGGCGGCGGCCGGGTGGGCGAAGACACAGACCCCGCCCGCGGCCTTGACCAGCCGTATCGCCTCGAAGGGGTCGGTCTCGTGCTTCTCCACGAAGGCCCGCCCGCCGTCGGCCAGCCAGTCCTCGGTGAACGCGTCGCCCACCGTCGGGACGACCCCCAGCTCCACCAGCGCGGTGGCGAGGTGCGGACGCCCGACGGAACCGCCGGCGGCGATCCGCTCGACCTGCTCCCAGGTGACCGGCACGCCCAGCGCGTTCAGCTTGGCGATCATGCCCTTGGCCCGCGGCACCCGGTCGTCCCGGACCAGCTCGCGCTCGGCGAGCAGGGCGGGCTCCTCGGGGTCGAAGAGGTAGGCCAGCATGTGCATCGAGATGCCGTCGACCCGGCAGGACAGCTCGGCCCCGGTGACCAGGGTCAGCCCCTCGGGCAGCGCGGCGATGGCCTCGCCGTACCCGCGGGTGGTGTCGTGGTCGGTCAGCGCGACGACGTCCAGTCCGGCCGCGGCGGCGTTGCGCACCAGCTCGGCCGGGGTGTCCGTACCGTCGGAGGCCATGGAGTGGCAGTGCAGATCGATGCGCACGACGACTCCAGACAGACGGACGGAAGGGACACGGACACCTAAGGATAGCGATGTTTTCCGCCCCGACTGTCACACCCGAACCCGCGAAGCGACCTTTACTCCAGCCATTCCATACCGCCCCGCGCCCCTTCGGGGGCTACGGCCGAAGCAGGCGCGGCGACAGCGCTCCGCACGGCACCAGGTCTATCTCCGCCCCCGCGTCCCGCAGATCCGTCAGCACCAGTTCGTCGTACATGAGCAGTCCGGACCGCTCGGGCCAGATCACCGCCCACAGCCACATGCCGAGCGCCTCGCCGGCGAAGACGGCCCGGTCGTCGGGCGTGCGGTAGACGTGCCAGAGCGGGGTCGGGCGGCCGGCGGCCAGCACCTTGGCCTGCGGCGGCTTCTCCACGTTCATGTACGACCCCGGGTCCGGGCCGTCGATGCCGGCGTAGCGCGCCCCGAGGCCGACACCCAGTTCCTCGGCGATCAGGATCAGCTCACCGGGGCCGCCGAGGGGGCCGGGGCCCGAGCAGGCCACCGCGGTCGCGCGGCCGCCGCTGCGGTCGTCCCCGGCGTACGCCACACCCGTGAACAGCCATCCGACCGGCAGCGGCCACGGCATCCACACCGGCACCTGGGTGCGGTGCACGACGACGTTGAGCGCCTCGACGCTGGGCGGGATCACGGGCTGCAGCGGATACACCGTGCCGTGCACATCGCACTGCCACGCATCGGCGAAGAGTCCGGGAGCCCTGACCCGGCCACCACATCTCGGGCAACTGGGTTCGCCCCTCATAGACCTCCACGGTCCTACCCCCGACCGCCCACGTCAAGGATGATCACCCGTCCGGACGGAAGAGCCGACCATACGCCTGACCGGCCGATATAGATGTATCTTGCATTAATTAGATGTGCTAACTTACTATGTGTATAACCCAACTATCCAGTGAGGACGGGAGAAGCACATGGACCCCCTAGACGCGGGAGCCGGCGGCATCCTGCGACAGCCCAAGGCGGTCTGGGCCACGGCCGGCGCCTCCGTCGTCGCCTTCATGGGCATCGGCCTCGTCGACCCGATCCTGCCGTCGATCGCCCAGGGCCTCGATGCCACCGCCAGCCAGGTGTCCCTGCTCTTCACCTCGTACTTCCTGATCACGGCCGTCGCCATGCTGCTGACCGGCTTCGTCTCCAGCCGGATCGGCGGCAAGAAGACCCTGCTGCTCGGCCTCGCGTTCGTGGTCGTGTTCGCGGGCCTGGCCGGCACCTCCGGCTCGGTCGGCCAGCTCGTCGGGTTCCGGGCCGGCTGGGGCCTCGGCAACGCGCTGTTCGTCTCCACCGCCCTCGCGGTGATCGTGGGCGCGGCGGCCGGGGGCAGCGCGGCGGCGATCCTGCTGTACGAGTCCGCGCTCGGCCTCGGCATGGCCTGCGGCCCGCTGCTCGGCGCGGTCCTCGGCAACGCCAGCTGGCGCTACCCCTTCTTCGGCACGGCGACGCTGATGGCGGTCGGCTTCCTGTGCGTCACGGCGTTCCTGGGGGAACAGCCCCGGCCGGCCCGCAAGACCTCGGTCCTGGACCCGCTCAAGGCGCTCGGCCACGGCGGCCTGGCCTCGGCGGCGGTCTCGGCGTTCTTCTACAACTACACCTTCTTCACCGTGCTGGCCTTCACGCCGTTCGTGCTGGACATGACGCCGTACCGGTCGGGCGCGGTGTTCTTCGCCTGGGGTCTGCTGCTCGCCGTCTTCTCGGTGATCGTGGCCCCGCGCATGCAGAAGCGGTTCGGTTCGCTGAAGGTGCTCGGCGGCTCGCTGGTGCTGCTCGCGGCGGACGTGCTCGTGCTCGGCTACGGCGGCCACACCGCGGCCATCGTCTGCACGATCCTGTCCGGCGCCTTCATCGGCGTGAACAACACCGTCTACACCGAGCTGGCCCTCGGCGTGTCGGACGCCCCGCGGCCGGTGGCCAGCGCGGGCTACAACTTCGTGCGCTGGTTCGCCGCCGCGGCGGCGCCCTACTTCGCCCCGAAGATCGAGGAGTGGACCGACATCCACATCCCGTTCGTGGTCGCGGCCGTCACGGCGGTGCTGGGCGCGCTCGTGGTCGTCGTCCGGCGCCGGGCCCTCGTCCACGAGGCGGAGCGGCTCCAGCCGGGGCACGCGACCGAGGACGGCGTCGGGGTCTTCGCCAACTGACCGGATCCGGCCTTGCGTTGGTGAGATCGGTCACCCTGCGGCCGGTGCCGGGTCAGTCCAGCGGGACGGATGTGCGGGCGGGGTCCCTCAGGTCCGTCCCGTTCGCCAGCCAGCGTTCCTGGAGGGCCTGGGCGCCGTGCACCCGCTTCCAGGCGGCCTCGTTCGGGGTCATCGGCAGCAGCGGCAGGAACCGTACGGGGTCCATCGGGGCGTCCAGCTCCAGGTCCTCCACCAGCCCGCCGGGCTCGCCCACCAGGACCGAGGTGAAGGGGGCGCCGGGCCACAGCGGCCCGCCCACGTCCAGGGAGGCGCCGGGGGCCACCACCAGGCCCTCCACCTGCGGGCTCGCGGCCAGGACGGCGAGCGGGCGGAGCAGTTTGTCGGTGTCGGCGAGGCCCGCGCGGACGGACAGCACCAGTTCGGCGCGCGGCCCCTCGACCGGGTCGGCGAGCATCGCCGTGGGGTCGGTCATGGGCTGCCGGGACATCCCGAGGGTGGCGTACCGGACGACGTCCCCCTCGTGGAAGCGGAGCACCTCGATGCGGTCCGTGCCGAGGAAGGTGACGGCGGCGCGCGCGTCCGGCTCGCCCAGCGCGGTGGTCAACCGGGCCTCGACCAGAGGAAGAACATCAGCCATGCGGCGAGCATAGAACTCGTCAGCAGCGGGCAAAGCGGCACCTTGACAGTACGGGCGGCTGGTACTCTGAGCCGGTGGTTCGGGGCGACACGCGGAAGCGTCGCTGTCAAGTCCCGACACCGTTGAGACTCCCTTACGAGGGACCGGCCGGAGGAGGTGGGGCTGCCATGGATCGAAGTCGACCGTGCAGTACCACTCGCTCTTCCGGCCGCTGACACAGTTACCGGCTGGCCGCCGTCTTCCTTTGCGCATCGTCGTTCGGAAGAGCACCTCGTTTCGCTTTGCCTGATCTGTCTGATCTGCATCAGTTCTGCATCGGCAGTGAATCCGCCACCGCGACGGTGCGGTGCTCCCCGCTTTGTGGACGTGCCCCGCACGCACAGCCAGGACGTCCCCATTCCGGGTAGTTCCACCCGTTGCCGCGCGCTTTCGCCGCCCGCCCGCGAAGGAGCCTGCCCATGTCGATGATCCGCGACCTGCGTGCCGTGGTCCGCCCCTCGTCCCGCGTCTCGCTGCGCAAGGACCCCGGGACGTCGTACGACACCACGCGCGACCCCGCGACGCCCTCGGCCGTCGTCGACTGCGCCGTCTACCGCGACGGCGCCCGGGTGCAGAGCGCGGGGCCGCTGAGCCCGCAGGAGGCGATGCGGCGGGTGCGCCGCGACGGCGGGTTCGTCTGGATCGGGCTGCACGAGCCGACCGAGGAGGAATTTGCGGGTATCGCCAGCGAGTTCGGGCTGCACCCGCTGGCCGTGGAGGACGCCGTCCAGGCACACCAGCGGCCCAAGCTGGAGCGCTACGACGACTCGCTGTTCACGGTGTTCAAGACCATCCACTACGTCGAGCACGACCGGCTCACCGCCACCAGCGAGGTCGTCGAGACCGGGGAGGTCATGTGCTTCACCGGGCGGGACTTCTTCATCACCGTCCGGCACGGCGGCCAGGGCTCGCTGCGCACGCTGCGCCACCGCCTCCAGGACGACCCGGAGCTGCTGGCCAAGGGCCCCTCGGCCGTGCTGCACGCCATCGCCGACCATGTGGTGGACGGCTACATCGCGGTCGCGCACGCGGTGCAGGACGACATCGACGAGGTGGAGACCGAGGTCTTCTCGCCCGGCCGCAAGGGCGGGGTCTCGCGCGGTGTCGACTCCGCGCGCATCTACCAACTCAAGCGCGAGGTACTGGAGTTCAAGCGTGCGGTGGCGCCGCTGCTGCGGCCCATGCAACTGCTGAGCGAGCGGCCGATGCGGCTGATCGACCCGGACATCCAGAAGTACTTCCGGGACGTCGCCGACCACCTGGCCCGGGTGCAGGAGCAGGTCATGGGCTTCGACGAGCTGCTCAACTCCATCCTCCAGGCCAATCTCGCCCAGGCGTCCGTCGCGCAGAACGAGGACATGCGCAAGATCACCGCGTGGGCGGCCATCATCGCCGTACCGACGATGGTGTGCGGGGTGTACGGCATGAACTTCGAGCACATGCCCGAGCTGCACTGGCGGTACGGCTACCCGGTGATCATGGGCATCACCGCCGCGATCTGCCTGGGCATCCACCGCACGCTGAAGCGCAACGGCTGGCTGTGAGCGGCCGGTGCGGGCCGGCGGCGCCTGGATAGGCTGGGGCACATGACAAGCGAGCTGCTCGACCGGGCCCTCATCGAGGAGGCCGCGAAGAAGTCCGGCCTCGTCTGGGTGAGGGGCGCCGGTGCCCCGGCCGCGCGGGCGCTGTGGCACGTATGGCACGAGGGCGCGGTGTGCGTCGTCGGCGACGGGCCGGGTGAGCAGCCGCTGGCGGGGCTCGCCGACGGGGGCCTTGCCGAGGTGAGCGTGCGCAGCAAGGACAAGGGCGGCCGGCTGGTGACGTTCCCGGTCACCGTGTCCGAGGCGGCGCCCGGGACCGAGGTGTGGGAGGCGACGGTCGCCGAGCTGAAGGGCAAGCGGCTGAACGCCCCCGACGGCGAGGAGATGCCGGCCCGCTGGGCCCGCGAGTGCCGGGTGCTGCGCCTGGTGCCGACGGGTGCGGTGACCCCACTGCCCGACGGCAGCCTTGCGGAGCGCCCGGTCCCGACTCCGGTCACCACGCGCGAGCCGGTACCGGCGGGCCTGCCGAAGCTGCTGATGCGGCGCGGCAAGAGGAAATGACGCACTGACCCCGGCCACGGCACCGCCGGACCGGGTGCCGGGTCGGCCCGGCCTTCGTTCGGGGCGCGCGGGCGGGGGGCGGACGGCGTTCGTTCGGGACCGCCGGGCTGCGCGGCGGAGACGGGCGGCGTCCCTTCGGCGTCGCCGGGCGGCGCGGCGGAGACGGACGGCGTCCTTCCGCACCGCCGGGCAGGGTGACGGAGACGGGCCGCGTCTTTTCGGCGGTGCCAGGGCGCCGCAGCAGCGACGAACAGCGGCCTTCCACACCGCCATGTGGCACGGCGGAGACGGGCCGCATGCTCCCCACACCGCCGGAGCGGCTCGGCAGAGACGAACAGCGGTCTTTCCACACCGCCGGGCAGGGTGACGGAGACGGCCGCCTGCTTTCGGCGGCGCCGGAGTGCTGCGGGGGCTGGTGGGTGACGCGGCAGGTGCAAGATGCCGGGGCTCCCAGGGGTGCCCTCGGTCGCCGCCTTCCGCTGTCGCCGGCTCTCCGCTCGCCGCCGAGTCGCCCTGAGCCGGCCGGCCCGCTGCGGCTGCGGCTACGGCTACGGCTACGGCTACGACGTCGGGAGCTGCCGGCCGTAGTCCACCGTTTCCGACTTCGCCGGTTCCTCGACGGTGAAGTTCCGGCCCCAGTCCGAGAAGCGGAGCGTCCCCGCGTCACCGGCCCTGACCAGCCGCAGCGGGTAGGGGGTGCCCTGGAGGGACACGTCCAGCGTGCCGCCGGAACCCTGGTCGCCGGTGATGCGGATCGTGCGGGCACCCGACCCGTCGGCGTGCCGGCCGTCCGTCGCCAGCGCGCCGTGCAGCGTCAGCAGCCCGTCGAGGAGGACGTCCTTGTCCGTGAAGCCGCTGAACTTCTTGTACGCGGGGTCCCCCTGCGGCACCTTCACGTACTTGCCGTCCAGCTTGCCCGAGGCGTCGTCGCCGCCGTCCGCGTGGCTCCAGAAGTCCGCGCCGGCCTTGAGATACAGCTCCTCGCCGATCCGCAGCAGCTTGAACGTCGTGCCCTGCGCGGTCACCGACCCGGTGCCGCCGTCGGCCTTGAGCCGCATGTCCAGCCGGTACGTACGGCCGCTGCTGACCACGGTCCCGGACAGCCGTACCGCGCTCGCCGCGTCCGCCGCGGCCCGGGTCCTCGCCTGGATCCGGTCGGCGGGCAGCTTGCCGACCCCGTTCGTCCCGGCGTCGGGATCGTCGCCGCCCCCGCACCCAGACAGCGCCAGCGCTCCCGTCACGGCCAGTGCGCAGGCCGTGGTCGCCCAAGCGGTGCGGCCGGTACGGCCCCGGGGGATCGCAGTCACGGAGGAAGCTGCCTTTCTGACGGTTCCTGAGCGGCGTACGCAGGGTACCGGGGCTCCACCCGCCCGGCGGAGCCAGTCCGTCCGGACCGCCCACCAGGGCGTATCCGATCAGGACGGGCTAGCCTGAAGCGCACCCGTGCGGGCATAACCGAGCAATGCGCACAGACCCCCACGCAAAGGAAGCACCGACATGGCAGCCGGCGCCCCCCGGATCTTCGTCTCGCACCTGGCCGGGGTCCCCGTCTTCGATCCGGCCGGCGACCAGGTGGGCCGCGTCCGCGACCTGGTCGTCATGCTGCGCGTCGGCAGACGGCCCCCGCGCGTCCTGGGACTGGTCGTGGAGCTGTCCACCCGGCGCCGGATCTTCCTGCCCATGACCCGGGTGACCGGCATCGAGTCGGGCCAGGTCATCACCACCGGCGTGGTCAACGTCCGGCGCTTCGAGCAGCGGCCCACCGAGCGGCTGGTCTTCGGCGAGCTGCTGGACCGGCGGGTGACGCTGGTGGAGACCGGCGAGGAGGTGACCGTCCTCGACGTGTCCGTGCAGCAGCTGCCCGCCCGCCGGGACTGGGAGGTCGACCGGGTGTTCCTGCGCAAGGGACGCAAGGGCGGCGCCTTCCGGCGGGCGAAGGGGGAGACGCTGACCGCCGAGTGGTCGGCCGTCACCGGGTTCTCCCTGGAGGAGCACGGGCAGGGCGCCGAGAGCCTGCTCGCCACCTTCGAGCAGCTGCGCCCCGCCGACCTCGCCAACGTCCTGCACCACCTGTCCCCGAAGCGGCGCGCGGAGGTGGCCGCCGCCCTGGACGACGACCGGCTCGCCGACGTCCTGGAGGAGCTGCCGGAGGACGACCAGATCGAGATCCTCGGCAAGCTGAAGGAGGAGCGCGCGGCGGACGTGCTGGAGGCGATGGACCCGGACGACGCGGCCGACCTGCTGGGCGAACTGCCCGAGGAGGACAAGGAGCGGCTGCTCAGCCTGATGCAGCCCGCCGACGCGGCCGACATGCGCCGCCTGATGGCGTACGAGGAGCACACCGCGGGCGGTCTGATGACCACCGAGCCGATCGTGCTGCGCCCGGACGCCACCGTCGCCGACGCGCTCGCCCGGGTCCGCAACCAGGACCTCTCCCCCGCCCTCGCCGCGCAGGTCTACGTCTGCCGCCCGCCCGACGAGACCCCGACCGGCAAGTACCTCGGCACCGTGCACTTCCAGCGGCTGCTGCGCGACCCGCCGTACACCCTGGTCAGCTCGCTGGTGGACCACGATCTGCAGCCCTTGGACCCGGACGCCGCGCTGCCGGTCGTCGCCGGGTTCTTCGCCGCCTACGACATGGTGGCGGCGCCCGTCGTGGACGAGTCGGGGTCGCTGCTCGGCGCGGTGACCGTGGACGACGTACTGGACCACATGCTGCCCGACGACTGGCGGGAGACGGAGTTCCATCTGGACGAGGGAGAGGAGGCGCCCCCGCATGGCTCCTGAGCGCGAGTCCGCGGCCCGCGACCGCAATCCGGCGGGCGCCACGGCCGCCGGCCGGCCCCGGGCCCGGCTGGACCAGCCGCGCCCGCCCCGGCGCCGGTTCCTGCCCGAGTGGGACCCGGAGGCCTTCGGACGGCTGTCGGAGAAGATCGCCCGGTTCCTCGGCACGGGGCGCTTCATCGTCTGGATGACGGTCGTCATCATCGTGTGGGTGCTGTGGAACGTCGCCGCGCCCCGCCATCTGCGGTTCGACGAGTACCCGTTCATCTTCCTCACCCTGATGCTGTCCCTCCAGGCGTCCTACGCGGCCCCGCTGATCCTGCTCGCGCAGAACAGGCAGGACGATCGCGACCGGGTCAATCTGGAGCAGGACCGCAAGCAGAACGAGCGGTCCATCGCCGACACCGAGTACCTGACCCGGGAGGTGGCCGCGCTGCGCATGGGGCTGGGCGAGGTGGCCACCCGCGACTGGATCCGCTCCGAGCTCCAGGACCTGGTGAAGGAGCTGGAGGAGCACCGCCGGCACGACGGGCACGCGGGTCAGGTCGTATTCCCGGCGGAAGGGACGGAACGCCCGCCGGGACGTGACACAGACGACCGCTGAAGGGCATCCCTCAGGCCCCTCGGCGGGCCGTACCATCGTCCTTATGGCTACGGAAGACGCGGTGCGCGAGGCACTGGCGACGGTGAACGACCCCGAGATCAACCGCCCGATCACCGAACTCGGGATGGTCAAGTCCGTGGAGATCGGCGCGGACGGAGCGGTCGCGGTCACCGTGTATCTGACGGTGTCCGGCTGCCCGATGCGGGACACCATCACGCAACGCGTCACCGAGGCGGTCTCCCGGGTCGAGGGCGTCACCCGGGTCGACGTCACTTTGGACGTGATGAGCGACGAGCAGCGCAAGGAGCTGGCGGCGGCGCTGCGCGGCGGCCAGGCCGAGCGCGAGGTCCCCTTCGCCAAGCCGGGCAACCTCACCCGGGTCTACGCGGTCGCCTCCGGCAAGGGCGGCGTCGGCAAGTCCTCGGTCACGGTGAACCTGGCGGCGGCCATGGCGGCCGACGGCCTGAAGGTCGGTGTCGTGGACGCCGACATCTACGGCCACAGCGTGCCGCGCATGCTGGGCGCCGACGGCCGGCCCACCCAGGTCGAGAACATGATCATGCCGCCGTCCGCGAACGGCGTGAAGGTCATCTCCATCGGCATGTTCACGCCGGGCAACGCCCCGGTCGTGTGGCGCGGCCCGATGCTGCACCGCGCCCTCCAGCAGTTCCTCGCCGACGTCTACTGGGGCGACCTGGACGTCCTGCTGCTGGACCTGCCGCCCGGCACCGGTGACATCGCGATCTCCGTGGCCCAGCTGGTCCCGAACGCCGAGATCCTGGTCGTGACGACCCCGCAGCAGGCGGCGGCCGAGGTCGCCGAGCGCGCCGGTTCCATCGCCGTGCAGACCCACCAGAAGATCGTCGGCGTGGTCGAGAACATGTCCGGCCTGCCCTGCCCGCACTGCGGCGAGATGGTCGACGTGTTCGGCACGGGCGGCGGGCAGCTGGTCGCCGACGGCCTGACCCGCACCACGGGCACGACGGTCCCGGTCCTCGGCAGCATCCCCATCGACGTCCGCCTCCGCGAGGGCGGCGACGAGGGCAGGCCGGTGGTCCTGACCGACCCCGGCTCCCCGGCGGGCTCGGCCCTGCGCGCGATCGCGGGCAAGCTGGGCGGCAGGCAGCGCGGTCTGTCGGGCCTGTCCCTGGGCATCACCCCGAAGAACAAGTTCTGACAGGTCTACAGCACGTTCACGAGGGGCGCCGGAACACCGGCGCCCCTTCGTCATCGCGTACGCCTTCACCATGCGTACGCGTTCGTCAGGCGTACGCGGCCACGTCCTCGACCACGGCGAACCCGAGCCCGTACGCGCTCATGCCCCGCCCGTACGCGCCCAGGTGGACCCCCGCCCCGGTCGTACCGGCCAGCACCCATCCGTACGCGGACTCCCGGTAGTAGAACGACGCCGCGGTCCCGTCCACCGGCAGGGAGAGCCGGCTCCACTCCGGTCCCTCGAGGTCGTCGGCCAGGGCCCACGCCGTCTCGGTCTGCTGCTCCAGCCAGTCGTCCCGCAGGCTGTGGTCCATCTGCCCCGGCCAGGTGAACGACAGCAGCCCCACCCCGGCCAGCCACGCCGCGGAGGACACCGACGTCGCCTCCAGCAGCCCCGTGCCGTCGGCACTGCGCCGGGACGGCTGCGCGGCGACGGTCACGACCACCGTGAACTTCTCCCGGGACTCCCCGGTGCCGGACTCGCCCCGCACCGAGGGCTCGTCCCCGTGCCCGATCGAACCGTGTTCCACGGCGCCGTCGGCCGTCGCGCCGACCTGCATCAGCCAGCGCGGCCCGGTGAACGCCTCGTCGAGCCCGTACCACGGGAAGGGCGCCCGCAGGTAACCGTCGACCGCACGCCGGCCGGAGGGGAGCTGTTGTCCGCCCTCCGCGGCCGGCGCCTGCGCGCCCACCCGACTCGTCGTCTCCATCTGCCCGGACGCCTCCTCGCTCTCGTCGGACCGGGTGGCCCGCCCCCCTTCGGGCGTACGCGTCCGGTCCGCACAACAACTCGGCAGCATATCCACACCGCTGAGAGCGGCAGGGCAAGGCGCTGGATGCGTGGGTCGCGCGAACGGCCTGTTCAGGCCGTGTGCGACGGGCGCACGCTATGAAACACGTCACGTGTGCGGCGTACGCCCACCTGCGTGTCGGGAGGAGGAAACGGGGCTTATGTGGCGTCCGCGTCGAAGGGCGGGCGGTCGTCGCCGGGGCCCTCGGGCTTCTTCGTCATGTCGACGCGTCCGCCGGAGGACGGGGACGAGGAGGAGGGCAAGGACGGCGCCTCGCCGTCGCGGCCGTGGACGGCGTCCGTGACCTCGGCCATCTCCTTCTTCAGGTCGAAGCCGTTGCGGATCTCCTTCAGGCCCAGGTCCTCGTTGTCCAGCTGCTTGCGGAGGAAGGTCTTGGGGTTGAGATCCTCGAACTCGAAGTCCTTGAACTGCGGACCCAGTTCGTCACGGATGTCCTGCTTGGCGCTCTCGGAGAACTCGCGGATCTTCCGGATCGTGCGCATCACGTCCTGGATGACCTTGGGGAGCTTGTCCGGACCGAAGACGAGCACGGCGAGCACGATGATGGTCACCAGCTCCAGTGGCCCTATGTCATTGAACACCTGACGCTCCTTGCGATGTCCTCGGTCGCTCAACGGTACCCGGCCATCCCGTCCGACCGGTACCGTCCCGAGGTGAGACTTCTGTCAGTTCCGCTCGGACGCGCCCAGCACGAGTGACACCTCCCGCCGCGTACCGCCGCGTTCGACCGTCAGCCGCAGCCGGTCGCCGGGCCGGTGGGCGCGGATCCTGACGATCAGTTCCCGTCCGGTGCGCACGCGCCGGCCGCCGGCCTCGGTAATGACGTCGCCCGGCTTCAGACGTGGCCGCCGGGTGCTGCACGGGCGGGGCGGGGGCCCAGGGGCCGGGTTCGCCGTAGGGCGGGGTGCTGTAGGGGTCGGGGTCGTGCAGGGGCCTGACCGGCTCGTCGGGGTCGGGTACGGCGGCCTCGCCGGCCGTGGCCGTGTGCAGTACGGCGCCCGCGGCGGTCTCGCCGGCCGCCGCCTCACCTTCTGCGGCGGTCCCCCGCGCCTCTGTCCCGGCCCCCGCGACGGTGCCCTCCGCCTCCGCTGTGGCATCCGCGCCGGTGCGGTGCGGCGCGGCCGGGGCCGGCTTGGCCAGTTCGAAGTCGCCGTCGGGGGCGGGGGGTTGGGGCGGGGCCGGCACGGCCGGGGTCGGCCCCGCCGGTCCCCGTGGTCCTTCCGGCGACGGCACACCGTTCCCCTCGTTCATGCTCTCCCCACGGCTGGGCCGCGACCGCGCGCTGCGGCGGCCACGGGACGTCGTCCGCCGTCCCGGGTCGCCCCGGGCACGGCCTGTGAGGATTCAACCAGGTGCACCGGCCGTGCCGCGGCGACGGTCAGGGCGAGGAGCGGGGCGGGGCCGGGGAGGCGGAGGAGGCGGTGTCGGGGACGGGGGCGGACAGGGGGGCGGAGCCGGTGGCTCCGGAGGAGGCGGACCAGTCGCCGAGCGGGCGTATCAGCGCGGAGACGGCGGCCGCCCCGGCGAAGACCGGCGCGGTCAGCCCGCGCACCCCCTCGCTCCGGGCCTGCCCGGAGAACGGGGCGGGGACGCCGGGCAGCAGCGGCGCGGACAGCGTGGTCGGCGCCACCGGGGCCGACCCGAGCAGCGCGCCGCCCTGGGCGAGCAGCGGCCCCATCGGGCGCCGGCGCTGGCTGTCGGGCGTGGCCGCGCCGCCGCCCGTGCCGGAGCCGGCCGAGCGCACCGGGACGATGCCGGAGCCGCCGCGGGCGTCCGTGCCGGGGTCGCCGGGGAAGGCGGTGGTCACCCCGCCGAGGGCCAGCGCGGCCAGCGACACCGCGCCGGCGGCGGCGTAGGCGAACCGCCGGCCGCGCGAGGCGGAGCGGCCGTCGTCCGGGCGGCCGACGGGATGGATGCGGAAGCCGTCGTCCCGGGGCCGGCCGGCGCCGTCCGGGCCGGCCGGGAGCAGGCCGTGCGGGCGGGCCGGGACGTACCCGAACGGGAGGCGTTCGCCGCGCCTCGCTCCGAAGGCCCCGAGGCCGCCGGAGGTGCCGGGGCCGTTCCCGGGGGACGGCGTGCCACCGCCGTCCGGGCCGCCGCCCCCGGGAAGGCCCTGGAGGCGGGCCAGGAGGCTCGCCGAGGGCGGGGGCGGGGCGGCCTCCGCGAAGACGTTCTTCAGCGCGCGCTGGGCGTCCGCCTCGGCCTTGCACCGGGCGCAGGTGGCCAGGTGCGCGAGGACCCGCTCACGCGACTCATGACCGAGTTCTCCGTCCACCAGGGCGGAGAGCCGGTCTCCCAGGTGCTGCTCTGCGAGGCGTGTCTCCTCGACAGGTTTCGGCCGAGATCCACTCACGCGGTCGCGCCCCCTCCCCCCAGAGCGGGGACCCGGGCCAGGAAGGAGCGCCGCTCGGCCGCGCGGGCCTCCGGGGAGCGGTGCGCCAGGGCCTTGCGGAGCTGGGACCGGCCGCGGTGGATACGGGAGCGGACCGTGCCGAGCTTCACGCCGAGGGTGGCGGCGATCTCCTCGTAGGACAGTCCCTCGATGTCGCACAGGACGACGGCGGCGCGGAACTCGGGCGCCAGGGTGTCCAGCGCCTGCTGGACGTCGGCGTCGAAGTGCGCGTCGTTGAAGAGCTGTTGCGGGGTGGGCTCGCGGCTGGCCAGGCGTTCGGCCGCGTCCTCGCCGAGTGCGTCGAAGCGGATGCGCTGCTTGCGCCGCACCATGTCGAGGAAGAGGTTGGTGGTGATGCGGTGCAGCCAGCCCTCGAAGGTGCCCGGCGAGTACGTCGACAAGGAGCGGAAGACGCGGACGAAGACCTCCTGGGTGAGGTCCTCGGCGTCGTGCTGGTTGCCCGTCAGGCGGTAGGCCAGTCGGTAGACCCGGGCGCTGTGCGTGCTGACGATCTCGTCCCACGTGGGCGGAGTCCACGCCTGCCCGTCCGCGTCGGTGGTGAAGGTCGCGGTCGGGGTCTCGCCTGCGGCGGACCCGGCGGCGTGGCTGTCAGCAGCGGTGTCGGTCACGGATTTCGGCCTGCCCGCCGACCCGAGGAAGCGCCGCAGCACTCCTCCCCGATCCCCGGGCGCAGCCGCACCTCCCCTGTCGGCTCTGGTGGTGTCCAGTGGAGCCCCTACCATAGCCACCTCGCCCGTTAGCTCCGGATAAGCGGTTTTACGAGAATTTGATACACGCTGATCCGGCTCATCCGGCTGCGTCAGCAGTTGCTCGGTGCGCTGCTCCACCTCTCGCCCCCCGTCGCGTCCACGGCCACCGGCTCTTCCCTGTAAACGCACGGGCTCATCTGCGGGTTCCCGCCGCCAACGGATACAGTCACGCCCAGGCAACCACGGGGACAGGAGAGGGTCATTACCGCCAACCGGCAGACGAGCTGGGCGTTCGCCGACGCCTTTGTCGCCGAGGACGAAGCGCTGCACTGGGCCCGCGACCGGGCCCGGGAGGCAGGGCTGCGCTCGGTGTCGCCCGGCACGGGCGCCGCGCTGCGACTGCTCGCCGCCTCCGTGGACGCGAAGGCGGTCGCGGAGATCGGCACCGGCTGCGGGGTGTCCGGCATCCATCTGCTGCACGGGATGCGGCCGGACGGGGTGCTCACCACGGTGGACTCCGAGCCGGAGCACCAGCAGTTCGCCCGGCAGGCCTTCCGCGGCTGCGGCTTCGCCAGCAACCGGGCCCGGTTCATCCCCGGCCGCGCCCTGGAGGTCCTGCCGCGCCTCGCCGACGCGGGCTACGACCTGGTGTTCTGCGACGGCGACCGGCTGGAGTACCCGGATTACCTCGCCGAATCGTTGCGCCTGCTGCGGCCGGGCGGCCTGGTGGTCTTCGAGGGGGTTTTCGCGGGCGGCCGTACGGTCGACTCGGGACCCCAGCCCACCGAGGTGCTGCGCCTGCGCGAACTGCTGCGCACCGTGCGGGAGAGCCAGGAACTGGTGTCGTCGCTGCTGCCGGTGGGCGACGGGCTGCTGTGCGCCGTCAAGCGGTGAGGGCGCCGGCGGAGGTGACGGGGGCGGCGGCCCCCGGGAACGCGGCTGCCCCGGCACCGCGTACGATGCCGGGGCAGGCGTAAGGACAGGATCGGGACGTCAGACGACGACCTTCTTGAGGGCGTCGCCAAGCGCCTCGGCCTCGTCAGGGGTCAGCTCGACGACGAGTCGACCGCCGCCTTCGAGCGGAACGCGCATGACGATGCCCCGCCCCTCCTTGGTCACCTCGAGCGGGCCGTCACCCGTCCGCGGCTTCATGGCCGCCATGCTCGTTCCCCTTCCTGAAACCAGCTCATCGTCTGCCGGTACCCCCGGAAGAGGGCACCCGCCATCCGAAACGGACACGCGACACCGGCATCGAACACATTGCTTCCTGGCCATTATCCCGCATCGCAGGACCCGATGACCAACGTCGGTCGGCATCGCTTGGGCAACGCGCGCGAGCAAAACCACCCAATTCGGCGATGTGCCTGCGATACTTCGCCGCCCCGCAAGGATCCTCCGGCTGGCTCCGTGCGGTATTTCTTTGACGCAGGTCACACGTCCGCTCCGGCCGCCGGCCGGGGATCTCCGCCATGCTGTCCTCAGACAGGGACGTACTGAGCGGTACGTCACCAGCGGCTCTTCCGGAGGGGACACGCCATGGCCGACACCGTGCTCTACGAGGTGAGCGACGGACTCGCGACGATCACGCTGAACCGCCCGGAGGCGATGAACGCGCTGGACATCGCGACCAAGGCCGCCCTGCGCGAGGCGGCGGAATCGGCGGCCGGGGACACGGCCGTACGGGCGATCCTGCTGACCGCCGCCGGGGACCGGGCCTTCTGCGTGGGCCAGGACCTCAAGGAGCACATCGGACTGCTGGCCCGTGACCGGGAGACCGGTGCCGGGCAGACGATGAGCACGGTCAAGGAGCACTACAACCCGATCGTGCGGGCCCTGGCCGGGGCGCCGAAGCCGGTGGTCGCGGCGGTGAACGGCGTGGCGGCCGGGGCCGGGTTCGGTTTCGCGCTCGCCGCGGACTACCGGCTGGTGGCCGACACCGCCGCGTTCAACACCTCCTTCGCGGGCGTCGCCCTGACCGCCGACTCCGGCATCTCCTGGACCCTGCCCCGGGTCATCGGCCCCGGCCGCGCCGCCGACCTGCTGCTCTTCCCGCGCAGCATCAGCGCCCGGGACGCGCTGGAGCTGGGCATCGCCAACCGGGTCGTACCGGCGGGCGAGCTGCGCGCCGAGGCCGAGAAGGTGGCGCGGGCGCTGGCCGGGGGTCCCACGGTGGCGTACGCGGCGATCAAGGAGGCGGTGGCCTACGGGCTGACGCACTCGCTCGCCGAGACCCTGGAGAAGGAGGACGAGCTGCAGACCCGGGCCGGGCGGTCCGAGGACCACGCCATCGCCGTCCAGGCGTTCGTGAACAAGGAGCAGCCGAAGTACCTGGGACGCTAGGGCCGGGGCCGCGGGGCCGTCCTACGCGGCGCCGCGGGCCACGCAGGCCTCCAGGTGGTCGTCGACCAGGCCGCACGCCTGCATCAGGGCATAGGCCGTCGTCGGGCCGACGAACCTGAGGCCCCGCTTCTTCAGGGCCTTGGACAGGGCCGTGGACTCGGGGGTCACCGCCGGGACGTCGTCCAGGGTCTTCGGGGCCGGGCGGGTCGCCGGGTCCGGGGCGTGGGACCAGATCAGCTCGTCCAGGTCGCCGTCGGCCCAGTCGGCGAGCAGGCGCGCGTTGGCGAGGGTGGCGTCGATCTTGGCGCGGTTGCGGATGATGCCCGGGTCGGCGAGCAGGCGCTCGCGGTCGGTGTCGGTGAACGCGGCGACCTTCTCGATGCGGAAGTCCGCGAAGGCGGCGCGGAAGCCCGGGCGGCGGCGCAGGATCGTGATCCAGGACAGGCCCGACTGGAAGGCCTCCAGGCTGAGCCGTTCGAAGAGGGCGTCGTCGCCGTGGACCGGGCGGCCCCACTCCTCGTCGTGGTACGTCACGTAGTCGTCGGTGGACAGGGCCCAGGGGCAGCGCGGGGCGCCGTCCGGTCCGGCGATGGCGGCTCGGCTGGTCATCGCTGCTCCTCCCGGCCCTCGTTCGGGTCCGTCTGCGGCTGCTCGGGCTGTCGTTCGGGTGCGGCGGCGGCTCTGGCGCCGGCCAGCGCGGATTCCAGGCCGGCGATACGGGCGTCCCGCTCGGCGAGTTCGGCGGCGAGCCGGCCGAGGGCGTCGTCGACGTCGGCCATGCGGTAGCCGCGCGGCGCGACCGGGAAGCGCAGGCTCTCCACGTCCGCGCGGTCCACCGGACGGTCCGGGGGCAGCGGGTCCTGGAGCCGCTCGGGCGCCGCCTCGGGCAGCGGGGCGCTCTCCCCGCCGCCGATCACGGCCAGGGTCACCGCGGCGACCACGACGGCCAGCGCGACGACCAGGAACAAGAACATCACCATTGCCTCGGGGTCCCCACGCTCGTACCGGCCGCTGTGCCGGCAGCAGTATCTGTCAGGGTCCGATCGTGCCATGCGAGTCTGACAGTTAGGGTCACAGGCGGCCGTACAGCGGGACGTACTAGGAAAGGGCAGGGCGGATGCTCAGGCTGGGCAGGCGGGAATTCGGGCCGCACGAGCCGGTGATCATGGCGATCGTGAACCGGACGCCGGATTCCTTCTACGACCAAGGAGCCACGTTCCGCGACGAACCGGCCCTGGCACGGGTGGAGCAGGCGGTGGCCGAGGGCGCCGCGATCGTCGACATCGGAGGGGTCAAGGCCGGTCCCGGCGAGGAGGTCTCGGCCGAGGAGGAGGCGCGCCGGACGGTGGGCTTCGTCGCGGAGGTACGGCGCCGGTTCCCCGATGTGATCATCAGCGTGGACACTTGGCGGGCCGAGGTCGGCGAGGCGGTGTGCGAGGCGGGCGCGGACCTGCTGAACGACGCGTGGGGCGGGGTGGATCCCGGGCTCGCGGAGGTCGCGGCGCGGTACGGGGCGGGGCTGGTGTGCACGCACGCGGGCGGGGCCGAGCCGCGGACCCGGCCGCACCGGGTGACGTACGACGACATCGTGGCCGACATCCTCGACGTGACCCTCGGGCTGGCCGAGCGGGCGGTGGAGCTGGGGGTGCCGCGGGAGTCGGTGCTGATCGACCCCGGGCACGACTTCGGGAAGAACACCCGGCACAGCCTGGAGGCGACGCGGCGGCTGGACGAGATGGTGGCCACGGGGTGGCCGGTGCTGGTGTCGCTGTCCAACAAGGACTTCGTGGGCGAGAGCCTGGACCGGCCGGTGAAGGAGCGGCTGATCGGCACGCTGGCGACGACGGCCGTCTCCGCGTGGCTCGGGGCGCAGGTGTACCGGGTGCACGAGGTGGCGGAGACCCGCCAGGTGCTGGACATGGTGGCGGCCATCGCCGGCCACCGCGTCCCCGCGGTGGCCCGGCGGGGCCTGGCCTGACCCCCGGGGGCGCTCCGCCCCCCTCGCGCTAGCGGCCCGCCTCCTTCGACACCAGGGCCACCGCTTCCTCGACGTCGTCCGTGACGTGGAACAGCAGGAGGTCCTTCTCCGCGGCCTTGCCCTGGGCCACCAGGGTGTTCCTCAGCCAGGAGACCAGGCCGCCCCAGTACTCGCTGCCGAAGAGGACGATCGGGAAGCGGGTGACCTTCTGTGTCTGGACCAGGGTGAGGGCCTCGAAGAGTTCGTCGAGGGTGCCGAGGCCGCCGGGAAGGACCACGAAGCCCTGCGCGTACTTGACGAACATCATCTTGCGGACGAAGAAGTAGCGGAAGTTCAGCCCGATGTCGACGTAGGGGTTGAGTCCCTGCTCGAAGGGCAGCTCGATGCCGAGGCCCACCGAGATGCCGCCCGCCTCGCACGCGCCCTTGTTGGCCGCCTCCATCGCGCCCGGGCCGCCGCCGGTGATGACCGCGAAGCCGGCCTGCACCAGCCCCCGGCCGAGCCGCACTCCCGCGTCGTACTCCGGCGAGTCCGCCGGCGTCCGCGCCGAGCCGAAGACGCTGATGGCGGGCGGGAGTTCGGCCAGCGTGCCGAAGCCCTCGATGAACTCCGACTGGATGCGCAGCACCCGCCAGGGGTCGGTGTGCACCCAGTCGGTGGGGGCGCGCTCGTCCAGCAGCCGCTGGTCGGTCGTGCTGGCGGTGACCTGGCCCCGCCGTCGGAGGACCGGTCCGAGCCGCTGCTCGTCCGGCGGCTGCTTCTTCCCCTCGGGGTTGCCGGTAGCCATGTGCGCTCCCTCCGCTTGCGGGTGTTTCGTCCTCAGCCTAGATCCATACGGGTAACGGAGGGGGGACCTCGGCGTGTCCGGCGGGCACCGGACAACGGGCCCCGGCCCCGGCGGGGGCCCTACGCGGTGAGCCAGTTCCGCAGCCGCTCCTCGCCCGCGAGGATCTTCGCGGTCTCCACCCGCTCGTCCCGCTTGTGCGCCAGAAGCGGGTTGCCCGGGCCGTAGTTGACCGCGGGGACGCCGAGCGCGGAGAACCGGGACACGTCCGTCCAGCCGAACTTGGGCCGCGGGGTGCCGCCCACCGCCTCGATGAAGGCCGCGGCGGCCGGGTGGGACAGTCCCGGCAGCGCGCCCCCGCTGTGGTCGTCGACGACGAACTCCGTCACCCCGCAGTCCGCGAACACCTCGTGGACGTGCGCGATCGCCTCCTCCTCGGTGCGGTCGGGGGCGTAGCGGAAGTTGACGGTCACCACGCACTCGTCCGGGATCACGTTCCCGGCCACTCCCCCGCCGACGCGCACCGCGTTCAGGCCCTCGCGGTACTCCAGTCCGTCGATGACCGGCCGGCGCGGTTCGTAGGACGCCAGCCGGGCCAGGATCGGGGCCGCCGCGTGGATGGCGTTGGAGCCCATCCAGCCGCGCGCCGAGTGCGCCCGCTCGCCCGCGGTCTTCAGCAGCACCCGCAGCGTGCCCTGGCAGCCGCCCTCCACCTCGCCGTCGGTGGGCTCCAGCAGGACCGCGAAGTCGCCCTCCAGCCACTTGGGACGGGCCTGGGCGACGTGCCTGAGGCCGTTGCGCTCGGCCTCGACCTCCTCGTTGTCGTAGAACACGAAGGTCAGGTCGCGGTTGGGGGCGGGGACGGTGGCCGCGATGCGCAACTGCACCGCCACGCCCGACTTCATGTCGCAGGTGCCGCAGCCCCACAGGACGCCGTCGTCGTCGAGCCGCGAGGGGACGTTGTCCGCGAGGGGGACGGTGTCGATGTGGCCGGCCAGCACGACGCGTTCGGCGCGGCCCAGGTCCGTCCGGGCGATCACGTTGTTGCCGTACCGGTCCACGGTCAGGTGCGGCAGGGCCCGCAGGGCGGTCTCGATCGCGTCGGCGAGCGGCTTCTCGGTGCCGCTGACGGACGGGAAGTCCACGAGCCGCGCGGTGAGCGTGGCGGCGTCCAGCGTGAGGTCAAGGGAGGTGTCGGGCATGGCCCCGACCCTAGCGCGCCACCTGCCGGAACACCGCCGGACCGAGCGCGCGACCGCACGCGGGGCACCGGCCAGGCTCCGCTACCTTGTACGCGTGCCAGAGCCGTCCCCCACTTCTTCGAAGCGCCGCGGTCGCCTGTTCCGTCGCACCGCGGCCCTGTTGGTCCTGTGCGGTGTCGCCGCGTACCTCGTGGTGCAGTACATCACCGGAGGCGGGGGTGCGCGCGGCTGCGCGGTGGTCTCCGCCGACGGCGCCGGGGCGTCCTACGAGTTCACGCCCGAGCAGGCGGAGAACGCGGCCACGATCGCGGCCGTGGGCACCGGGCGCGGGATGCCGGAGCGGGCCGTGACCATCGCGCTGGCGACCGCCCTCCAGGAGTCGGGGCTGCGCAACATCGGGCACGGCGACCGGGATTCGCTGGGCCTGTTCCAGCAGCGGCCCTCCCAGGGGTGGGGCAGCGAGCGGCAGATCATGGACCCGGCGTACGCGGCGGGCATCTTCTACGCGCACCTGGCCGAGGTGCCGCACTACACGGACCTGCCGCTGACGGTGGCCGCGCAGCGGGTGCAGCGCAGCGGCTACCCGGAGGCGTACGCCAAGCACGAGCCGGACGCCACGCTGCTGGCGGCCGCCCTGACCGGGCGTGCGCCGGCCACGCTGACCTGTGACGGGCGCCCGCAGCACACGGCCCCGCGGACCGGCCCGGACGCGGTACGGGCCGCGCTGGTACGGGACTTCGGGCGGGACGCGCTGCAGGAGACCGGCGCGGTGGTGGGCGGGACGCCCGTGCCGTCGCCGTCCCCGTCGCCGAGCGTACGCGCCACCGCGCGCGGGCGGACGGTGACGGTTCCGGTGCCCGAGGGCACGAGGACGGACGCCACCGGGCGCGACGAGCGGACGCGGGGCTGGCAGCTGGCGCACTGGGCGGTGGCCCACTCCTCGGCGCTGCGCATCGAGCGGGTGACGTACGCGGGGCGGCAGTGGACCGTGGGCAGCGACTCCGACGAGTGGCGGCCCGTCGCCGCCCAGGGAGCCGCCGGGGCGGAGCGGTCCGCCGGGGCGGTCCGGATCGTGGCCGCACAGTAGTGCGCCCGCTCACTCCCCCGGGTTGTGCTCCGGTGGAGTGACGGGCGTTCGGGGCAGACGTCCCTCTGGGGGTCGAAATCCTTGGGAATCAAGGGCCGAAAGGTTTCCGCGCGGTGCGGACGCGACCCTTCTTTGCCCGTTTTTATCCACACCCGATAATGCGATGCGTTATCCATTCTTTACCCGGGGCGTCCGCAACCTTCGCGGGCTTCGAGCGGTAGTCACGGCGTCCGAGCCGGAGACGGGCTCGGGCGACTGTCACCGTTCTCTCCCGTCGAATGGAGCATCATGTCCCTCCCTCTGACCCGCCGGATCGCCCGTGCCGCGCTGCTCGTCGCAGCGGGAGCGGCCGCCGGGGTCGGTGCGGCCGGCTCCGCCGGTGCGGCCACGAACCTGCCCGACGTCGGCCCCAACCTGAGCGGGCTGACCGCGCTGGACGGGGCGCACGCCGGCGACGCCGTCGACAGTGCCGCGCGGCAGGTCACCTCCGTCGCGGGCCACGCGGGCGGCAAGGCCGTCGAGCAGGCGGTGCCGGCCGCGGGCAAGACCGGCGGCGGTGCCGTGAAGAAGACGGCGCCGGTGGCGCAGAAGGCCGCGGGTGACGTGGCCGGGGCCGCGGGGGGTGTCCTCGGGGACGCCGCGGCCGGCGCCACGAAGGGCGGCCTGCCGACGACGGCCCTGCCGGGCAAGGGCCTGTCGCCGCTCGGCTGACCTCCGCGTCGGCCGCCGACGGGGTCCGGGGAGTTGCCCCGGACCCCGTTCGCCGTGGTGCGCCGGCTGCGCGCCCGGGCCTACGCCGTCAGGCGGGAGACCGCTGCCCGCACCCGCTCGTCCGTGGCCGTGAACGCCACGCGGACGTGCCGCGCGCCGGCCTCGCCGTAGAAGTCGCCCGGGGCGACCAGGATGCCCCGGTCGGCCAGGTGGGCGACCGTGCTCCAGCAGGACTCGTCGCGGGTGGCCCACAGGTAGAGGCTGGCCTCGCTGTGCTCGATGCGGAAGCCGTGGGCGAGCAGGGCCGAGCGGAGGGCCTCGCGGCGGGCCGCGTAGCGCGCGCGCTGCTCCCCCACGTGGACGTCGTCGCCGAGCGCGGCCACGACCGCGGCCTGGGTCGGCGCGGAGGTCATCATGCCGCCGTGCTTGCGGATCTGCAGCAGCGGGCCGAGGACGTCCGGGTCGCCGGCGATGAAGGCCGCGCGGTAACCCGCCAGGTTGGACCGCTTGGACAGGGAGTGCACGGCGACGACGCCCTCGTAGGAGCCGCCGTTGACGTCCGGGTGCAGCACCGAGACCGGGTCGGCCTCCCAGCCCAGTTCCAGGTAGCACTCGTCGGAGAAGACCAGGACGTCGTGGGCGCGGGCCCAGGCGACGATGTCCGTCAGCTCCCGCCGGGTGAGGACCCGGCCGGTCGGGTTGGACGGGGAGTTCAGCCAGAGCAGCCGCAGGCCGTCCGGGTCCAGGTCGCGCGGGTCGTCGTAGACCTCGTACCGGGCGCGGGCGAGGCGGGCGCCGACCTCGTAGGTGGGGTAGGCCAGGCGCGGGTAGGCGACCTTGTCGCCGGGGCCGAGGCCGAGCTGGGTCGGCAGCCAGGCCACGAGTTCCTTGGAGCCGACGACCGGCAGCACGTGCCGGTGGGTGATCCCGCGGGCGCCCAGCCGGCGCTCCAGCCAGCCCGTGATCGCGTCGCGCAGGGCGGGGGTGCCCCAGACGGTCGGATAGCCCGGCGAGTCGGCCGCGTCGACGAGGGCCTTCCGGATCAGCTCGGGCACCGGGTCGACCGGGGTGCCGACGGAGAGGTCGACGATGCCGTCCGGGTGCGCGGCGGCCGTCTTCTTGTACGGCTCCAGCTTGTCCCAGGGGAAGACCGGGAGCCGGTCGGAGACTGCGGACACGATCAGTGGCTCACTTTCGTACGGTGCGGCAAACGCCTCGGTCCCGTGCGGCGCGGATCGGGTGATCGGGCCGTACGGGACCGAGGCGGCGCGGTCGCGGCCGCTTGGCGCTCAGACGGTCACTCGCCCTGCGGCGGCAGCGCGGCGACGAAGGGGTGGTCCCGCTCGATCAGCCCCAGCTTGCTGGCGCCGCCGGGCGAGCCCAGCTCGTCGAAGAACTCGACGTTCGCCTTGTAGTAGTCCTTCCACTCCTCCGGGACGTCGTCCTCGTAGAAGATCGCCTCGACCGGGCAGACCGGCTCACAGGCACCACAGTCGACGCATTCGTCCGGGTGGATGTACAAGGACCGCTGGCCCTCGTAGATGCAGTCGACCGGGCACTCCTCGATGCACGCCTTGTCCTTCACGTCGACACAAGGCTGCGCGATGACGTAGGTCACGCTGTCGTTCCTCCTCGATAGGGCGCTGGCGAGCCTCCTCAGGCCCGCCGCCTGGCGCGCGGGAGCGCGGCGTCGTCGATGCCCGCCCCTAGTATCTCCGTTCCGGAGCATGATCCGAACAGGAGGGGTGAACTGACCAGTGGAAATCTCGGCGGCAGGACGCCTGGAGGTCCGAATCACCCCTGCTGACGTGGGGAAACGGGTCTCTGTACGGCGGTTGGGCGAACCCGGTACCGGACCGGAGAAGTTCACTGACACGGTGGGTGTTCTCACATCCTGGGACGGTGGCGTGCTCATGATCACACGCCGGGACGGCGAAAGTGTCGGAATTCCCGAATCCGCGCTGGTCGCGGGCAAAGTGGTGCCCGCCGCGCCGGCGCGGCGCAGGGGCCCCGTCGCCACCTACCCGGAGCTGGCGCGCGTCGCCGCGCGCTCCTGGCCGCCGGTGGAGAGCGAACGGCTCGGCGACTGGGAACTGCGGGCCGCCGCCGGGTTCACCCGGCGCGCCAACAGCGTGCTGCCGCTGGGCGACCCCGGCATGGGGCTCGACGCGGCCCTGGCCGCCGTGCGGCGCTGGTACGGCGAGCGCGGCCTGCCCGCCTACGTGCAGACCGCGACCGGCGCCGAGGGCACGCAGGAGCTGCTGTGCGCGGAGCTGGAGCGGCGTGGCTGGGTGCGGGAGGTGACCGCCGAGCTGTGGACCGGGGCGCTGGCGCCGGTCGCGGACCGGGCCGGCGGCGAGGGCGTGGTCCTGTCCCGGACGGCGGACGAGGCGTGGCTCGCCCGGTACCGGCGCGCGGGAGTGGGCGAGGCGGCCCCGCGGGTGCTGCACGGCGGCCCGTCGGTGTGGTTCGCGGCCGTGCCCGGCGCCCGGACGGACGAGCCGCCGGCGGCGATCGGGCGGTGCGCCGTGGACGGGCGGTGGGCCGGGTTCGCCGCCGTCGAGGTGGACCCCGCCCGGCGCCGGCGGGGGCTGGCCACCGAGGTGATGGCCGCGCTGGCCCGGCGTGCCCTGGACGAGGGCGCCTCGGCGGCCTGGCTCCAGGTGGAGGCGGACAACGAGGGCGCCCGGGCGCTCTACCGCGCGCTCGGCTTCCTGCCGCACCACGCCTACCACCACTACCGGGCGCCCGCCCAGGCGCCCGCCCCCGAACACCCGTAGCACCGCGATGGGAGGGCCCGAGCCGTCATGCGTCACCCGTATCTGCCGCCCCCGTACCCGCCCCCGCCGGAGCGCTCCGCCGAGCTGCGGCGGCGGTTCGCCGAGGAGGCCCGGTCCGAGCGGCCGGACCTGTCGGCGCTGTGCCTGCTGATCGGCGCCGAGACGGACGGCTCGCTGGACGACGCCGGCCTCGACGCCGCGCAGGCGGAGCTGGACCGGCTGGCGGGCGAGCTGCCGTACCGGCCGGGCTCGCCGCGCGCGTGGGCCGAGGCGGCCCGCCGGCTGCTCGGCGACCGCCACGGCTTCCACGGCACGCCCGGCGACTACCACCGGCTGGAGTCCTCCCTGCTGCACGAGGTGCTGAAGCGGCGGCGCGGGCTGCCGATCCTGCTGTCGGTGGTGTGGCTGGAGGTCGCGCGCCGGGCCGGGGCGCCGGTGTACGGGGTCGCGCTGCCGGGGCACTTCGTGGTCGGGTTCGGCCCGGCGGCGGAGCGGGTGCTGGCCGATCCTTTCGAGGGCGGCCGGGTGCTGACCGGGGCGGACGCCGAGCTGCTGGTGGTGGGCGCCACGGGCGCGCCGCCGGACCCCTCGGCGCTGGAGCCGGCCCGGCCGCTGGAGGTCGTGCAGCGGGTGCTGAACAACATGCGGGCGTGGGCGGCGGCGCGGCCGGAGCGGTCGGACGTGGCGCTGCGGGCCGTGGAGCTGGCGCTGCTCGTCCCCGCGCACCCGGCGCGGCTGCGCTATGAGCGCGGGCAGCTGCTGGTGCAGCGCGGGCAGTTCACGGCGGGCGCGGAGGAGCTGGAGACCTACGCCGATCTGATCGAGGTGGTGGACGAGTCGGCGGCGCGCACGATCCGGCGGGAGGCGGGCATCGCGCGGGCCAAGCTCAACTGAGGCGGCCGGGGCGCTCGCCGTGCGCGGGGTTCACAGCCAGCCCTTCTCCCGGGCGATCAGCACCGCCTCGGCCCGGTTGCGGGCCGCCAGTTTCTGGATGGCCGTCGACAGGTAGTTGCGGACGGTGCCCTGGGACAGGTGCAGGGCCTGGGCCAGTTCGGCGTTGGTGGAGCCGTCGGCCGCCGCGCGCAGCACCTCGCGTTCGCGCTCGGTGAGCGGGTTGGCGCCGTCGGCGAGCGCGGCGGCGGCCAGGGCGGGGTCGATGACCCGTTCGCCGGCCAGCACCTTGCGGATCGCCTCGGCGAGCTGGGCGGCCGGGGCGTCCTTGACGAGGAAGGCGTCGGCGCCGGCCTCCATGGCGCTGCGCAGATAGCCGGGCCGGCCGAAGGTGGTGAGCACCACCAGCTTCACGCCGGGGTACGCGCGGCGCACCCGGGCCGCGGCCTCGATGCCGGTGCAGCCGGGCATCTCGATGTCGAGCAGCGCCACGTCCACGCCGTGCGCGCCGACGGCGGCGAGCACCTCGTCACCGCGCGCGGCCTGGGCGACGACCTCGATGTCGTCCTCCAGGCCGAGCAGCGCGGCCAGCGCCTCGCGGACCATCGACTGGTCCTCGGCCAGCAGGACCCTGATCGTGCTCGTCATGCCCCGGATCCTACGTCCGCCAGGGGCGCGGCCGGCACGCGGGCGACCAGCCGGAACCCCTGTCCCTCCCGGCCCGCGCGCAGGGTGCCGCCGGCCTTCTCGAGCCGCTCGGTCAGGCCGGTCAGACCGTTGCCGGGGCCCTTGCCGGGGCCGCCGGTCCCGTTGTCCTCGACGGTGAGTTCCAGCACCGGCCCGTCCAGGGTCTCGCGGCGCAGCAGGCGCACCGCGCACCGGTCGGCGCCGCTGTGCCGGACCACGTTGGTGACCGCCTCGCGCAGCGCCCAGGCGAGGGCGGACTCGGCCTCCTCGGGGACGCCGGCGAGGTCGGGGTCGGCGGGCACCTCGGCGGCCACCTCGGCGGCGGCCAGGGCGACCTGGGCACCGGCCAGTTCGGCGGCCAGCCGGGGGCGCCGGTAGCCGGTGACGGCCTCCCGGACGTCGACCAGGGCCTGCCGGCTGACCTGTTCGATGTCGGCGACCTGCCGGGCCGCCTGCTCCGGGTGGTCGGGCAGCATCCGGCCGGCCAGCTCGCTCTTCAGCGTGATCAGGGACAGCGAGTGGCCGAGCAGGTCGTGCAGGTCGCGGGCGAGGCGCAGGCGTTCCTCGTTGGCGGCGAGGTGGGCGACGGTGGCGCGGGCCTTGCGCAGCTCGATGGTGGTGCGCACGAGCTGGCCGACGCCGGTCATCGCGAACCCGATGAGCAGGACGAGGACGACCAGGCCGCGCGCCTCCTTCTCGTCGGAGTGCAGGCCGATCAGGTACATCACCAGGGCGGAGGCCGGGATGGCCCAGGAGGCGGCGCGCAGCGGCAGGGTGACGCCGAAGGCGACCGCCAGGTAGACGAACAGGCCCAGCCAGGCGCTGCCCAGGGTGTAGGCCAGGACGGGGGCGAGCACGCCGAGGATCCCGCCCAGGGCGAGCGCGGCACGGGGCGAGAACGGCCGGCCGATGTGGCGGAAGACCATCGCCAGGTAGACCCCGGCGAAGACGGCGAGGCCGCACGAGCCCGCCACGGTGGCGGCGGTGGAGTGGCCGCCGCCGGCCAGGTCCTCGACCGGCGAGCTGAGGAAGACCAGCCAGACCCCGATCCACAGCGTCTTGACCAGCAGGTCGCGCCGGCTGGCGGGCGGCCGGCCGAGGAGGGTGTGCCGCGGCGTCGCGCCGTCCCGGCCGTCCGTCGTCGTGCTGCTCACGCCTTCAGCGTGTCCTTCCGGTACAGCCAGGCCGCGCCGCCCGCGAACAGGACGAAGGAGACGGCGAGCACGGCGATGTCCTGGGCGCGCGGGGCCTGGCTCTGCTCGATGGCCCGTCCCAGTGCAGCGTACGCGTGGGTGGGCAGCCACTCGGCGATGTCCTGGAGCCACCGCGGGAAGGTGGTGGTGGGCATCCACAGGCCGCCCAGCATGGACAGCCCGAAGTAGGTGATCATGGTGATCGGGCGGACCGCGTCGCCGCCGGCGAGATAGCCGAGGGCGACGCCGAGCGCGGCGAAGACCAGGCTGCCGGCCCAGATGGCGCCGCTGAGCGCGAGCCACTGCCAGGCGGCGAGGCGTACGTCCTTCACCGCGGCGGCGACCACGAACACGACCACGATGGACGGCAGGCTGACGACGGCCGCGGCGGCGGTCTTGGCGAGGACGTAGCCGCGGCCGGGCAGCGTGGTCAGCCGCAGCTGCCGTACCCACCCGCTCTCGCGCTCCTTGGCGATGCGCTCGCTGTTGCCCATCAGGACGGCGGTCAGGGCGCCGAAGGAGGCCATGGAGACCATCATGTACGTCGGCAGGGTCAGCCCCGTGCCGTCGAGTTCGGTGTGGCTGTCGGCGTTGCCCGCGATCAGCAGGAACAGGGCCGCGGGGTAGATCACGGAGAAGAACAGGAACTTGCGGTTGCGCAGGACGCGGGTGAGTTCCAGCTTGATCAGGCTGTTCACCGCTGCTTCGCCTCCTCGGCGGCGGTGAGGGCGACGAACGCCTGCTCGAGGCCGAGGCCGGCGACTTCGAGGTTGCGGGGGTAGAGGCCGAGGCCGTACAGGGCGTGCACGGTGGCGTCGGCGTCGGCGGACCGGATGCGGACGGTCCGGCCCGCGACGTCGATCCGGGTGACGGCCGGCAGGGCGCGCAGGGTGTTGTCGTCGACCGCGTCGGCCAGGTCGAAGGAGATGCGGCGGGCGCCCGCCCGGGCCTTGATCCCGGCGGCGGTGCCGTCGGCGAGCAGCCGGCCCCGGTGCAGCACCAGGACCCGGTCGGCGATGGCGTCGGCCTCTTCCAGGTAGTGGGTGGCGAACAGCACCGTGCGGCCCTGGCCGGCCTGCTCGCGCATGGTGGCCCAGAAGGCCTGGCGGGCGGAGACGTCCATGCCGGTGGTCGGCTCGTCCAGGACGATCAGGTCGCTGTCGCCGGCGGTGGCGAGGGCGAACCGGACCCGCTGGGCCTGGCCGCCGGACAGCTTGTCGACCTTGCGGCCGGCGATCCTGGCGATGCCCGCGCGTGCCAGCACGTCGGCGACCGGGTACGGCCGCGGATGCAGCGAGCAGGCCAGCCCGACCAGTTCGGCGACGGTGACCCCGTCCATCAGCCCGCCGCTCTGCAGCATGGCCCCGACCCGGCCGGTCACGATGGCCTCGCGGGGGCTGGTGCCGAACAGGCTGACCGAGCCGCTGTCGGCGCCCTTCAGCCCGAGGAGCAGGTCCAGGGTGGTGGACTTGCCGGCCCCGTTCGGGCCGAGGAGGGCGACGGTCTCGCCCGGGTACAGCCGCAGCGAGAGGCCGTCCACGGCCCGCACGCTCCCGTACGTCTTGGTCACCTGGTCGAACCCGACCACCGGGGTGGTGGCGGCCGGTGCCGCTGTCGTCGTCATGGCACCCATGCTGGCGGCCCGGGCCGGGGGCGGGGCAGTGCCGTGGGTCCCGAGTCCCGGATGACGGATGTCATACGGGCCGGGTGACGGGTACGGCCGTCCGGCGGACCGGTTGACGGGTACGGCGAAGGGGCGCCCCCGTCGGTGGGAGCGCCCCCGGTGACGACTAGCTGGGGTCGGTGTCGATGACCCCGATCCGGTTGGTCCTGCTCATCAGCGCCGGGCGCAGCGCGGCGTAGACGTCCTCGGGCGTGACGGGCGTCTTCTTGCCGTTGCCCCGGGTGATGAGCACCCCGTCGAAGGCCTGGCCGTACAGCTCCTTGAGGGCGGCCAGGTCGGGCTTGTCGACCAGCTTGCCGTCGACCGCGGTGACCCGGAGGAACTTCCACAGCGAGTTCTGCGGGCTGAACGGCACGGAGTGGGCGGGGTCGGTCTGGACGGACACCCGGCCCGACATCGCGGGTTCGGCGAACTCCTTCATCATCCGGTCGACCTCGGCGTCGGAGACCGTCGGCTGCCGGGTGGTGGTCGGCACGGTGACCGGGGTGGCGCTGTCCGTCTCCACCAGCGCGCGGTAGGCCTGTTCGACGGCCTCGGCGGACCGGTCGGCGTCGACGGCCTGGCCCGCCTTGCCGTAGACGGGCACCGCCTTGCCGGACTTGAACTCGATGGTGCCGTCGGTGGCCGAGCCGGCGCCCGAGCCGCCGCCCGCCTGCTGGAGCGCGGCGTGCAGCTTCTCCTCGTCCACCGGCATGACCGGGGCGACCACGCGCTTCTGCCCGAAGAGGGAGCCGACGACGTGGACCGGGTTGTAGTCGCTGTGCGCGGCCTCGCTGACGGTGGCCTGGTAGTCGAACTGGAGGCCCGCGTTCTCCGGAGTGAGGGAGACGGTCCTGCCGCCGACGGCGAGCTTGAGCGGCTTGTCGACCCGCTTGCCGAAGGCGTCGTCCAGCTTCTTGACGGCGTCGTCGCGGGTGCCGCCGCCGATGTCCACGCCGAGCACGGTGGTGCCCTTGGGCACGTCGGTGTGGTTCATCAGCAGCCCGGCGCCGTAGGCACCGCCCGCGGCGACGACCACGGCGGCGACGAGCAGCATGAGCTTGCTGCGGCCCTTCTTCCTCGGCTTGGCCGCCGCCTTGGGCGCCGGGGCCGGCTCGGGCTTCGGCTTGGGCGCGGCGGGCGCCGCCGGGCCGCCGCCGGAGGCGCCGAACGGCGAGCCGCCCGCACCGGGGACCACCGGCATGCCGCTGGTGACGGTCTGTCCGGAGACGTTGCCCGCGGCCGGGGAGCGGTAGCCGGGCGTGCCCGGCCCGGGGGCCGGCTTCTGCGGGGTGAGGATCGCGGTGTCGTCGCTGAGCCCGCCGCCGGGACCACGGCCGCCCGGGTGGGCGCCCGGAACGGCGCCGGGGCCGTCGAGGTCCGTGAGCGCGCCGCGCGGGGTGCCCTGGCCGGTGCGGCCGGCGCCCCCGGGCGCGTCGAAGGGCTCGCCGGGCCGTCCGCCGGGGCCGCCCGCGCCGGGCCGCGGCACGAGGGTGCCGTCGCCGGTGACCGGGCCGCCGGTGGGGCCGGCCGGGCCCTGCGGTCCGCCGGGGCCGCCCTGCCCGCCGGGGCCGTTGAAGCCGCTGGCGCCGCCGGGGCCGCCCAGGCCGCCGGCACCGCCCGGGCCGCCCTGCCCGGTGAAGTCGCCGGCGCCGCCGTGCGCGGGGGCGCCGCCCGCCACGCCGCCGTAGCCGTCGTGTCCGTTCCCGCCCGCCGGGCCGGCGCCGAAGCCGTCCTGGCCGCCGTGGGCCGGGCGGTCCTCCGCGAAGTACGGCAGATCGTCGCGGCGCGGCTCGCCGGCGCCGGGGGCGCCGGACTCGGGGGTGCCGGGGCGGGAGCCGCCGCCCAGCGGGCCCGCGGTCAGCGCCTCGGTCACGTCGAAGGAGCCGGTGCCGCCGCCGTGGCCCGGGGCGACGGGGCCGCCGGTGGCACCGGGCAGGCCCTTGCCGTTGGTGCCGCCGGAGCGGGCGCCCGGCACGCTCATGGAGCCGACCACGCCGCCGGGACGGCCGCCGGGGCGTGCGCCGGTGGCACCGGTCGCGGCGGACGCGCCCGGACCACCCGTACGGGGGCCCGCCGGGGAAGGGGCCGGGGCGGCGGAACCGCCGGGGATCCCGGCGCCGTTGGTGCCGCCCGGGCCGCCCTTGGGGGCGCCGGCCTTGCGGGGCGCGAACCAGTCGCTGGTCTTCTCGTCCGCCTGGCCGGCGGGCTCGGCCGGGGCCTCGGCGGTGCCGTCGGCGGCGGGCGTGCGGCCGGCCGCGGGCCGCTGCTCGGCGGCGGACGTCTCGTCCCCGGCACCCTCGCCGTCCCCGACGGTCTTGCGCACGACGACCGGCGGGATGGGCCGGGATCCGGGGATGTTGATCCGGATCCGGGTCGTCAGCGTGGTCTCGGTCTTCTTCTCGTCCGGCCGCGTGCCCGAACGGCCCGCGCCCGTACCGTCGTCGGAAGCCAGGGGGGTCCCGTACGGCGGTGTGCCGGAGGGGTACGCGGCTCCGCCGCGCCCGTCGGGCCCGGAGGACGGAGTGTCAGTTTCACGACTCAAGGCAGGTTCTCCCGGTTGGCTCCGCCGCCCTTACGACCTGACTGCTCGGGCGGCTCGGCGGCGCGCACCACCATACTGGCCGCTTCCGGCACGTATCCCATGACCGCTGAGGAAACCCACACCGGACTCGCACGTGCGCCGCACGGCGAAGTGGTACGTCACTTCCCAAGTCGGGCGGAGCCGCCGCCGGGTTGCCGTCCGGCGCCAACGGTGGCACAGATCACAGCCACCGCCATGCCGCCGAGCAGGAAGAGATAGGAGCCGCCGCCCGCGCCGAACAGGAAGTCGCCTTCCGGGCGCGCGGTGGTGAGCAGCACGACGGCGACGATCCAGCCCGCGGCCGGCGCGACCGCCCCGCCGCGGCCGCGGGTGGCGTACGCGCCGCCGAGGAAGAGCCCGGCGGCGCCGGCGAGAGCGAGCAGCAGCCCGCCGGGGAACCAGGCGCCCTGCAGCAGGGCGCCGGCCAGGGCCACGACCGCGCCGAGCAGGAACAGGCCGACGAGGGCGGCGGCCCGGCCGGGCGTGGGCGGACGCAGCGGCTGGGCGAGCGACGAGCCCGGTCCGCCGCCGCTCACGACGCCTCCTCGCCGCCGGCGGTCCCGACGCCCGCGAAGAGGTCGGTCTCCCCGGGCTCGCCCGTGCCGCGCACCAACTCGTAGTACTCGGTGGTGAACAGCGGCTGGGCGAGGGCGTTGGAGAGCGCGAAGTACGGCCCGGCGACCTCGACCTGGGTGGCGTGGGCACGCATCGCGGCGGCCTTGGCGGCGGCGTACGCGGTGCCGTCGATCGCGGTGGTGATCCGCTCGTCGCCGACCACGCCGGGTACGTCGTCCACGGCCGCGCTCTTGTCGAACGGCAGGGTGTCCAGCTCGTCCTGGAGGCGGGCGAAGGCGGCCTCGGCGACGGAGCGCGGGACGCGGTTCCAGTAGACCTTGGCGACGCGGTGGCCGCGCTCGGCCGCGAGGTCGACGGCGCGCATGGCGACGCGGTGGGCCTGGACGTGGTCCGGGTGGCCGTAGCCGCCGTTGTCGTCGTAGGTGACGAGGACCTGGGGGCGGACCTGGAGGATCACGTCGGCGAGGTGGCCGGCGGCCTCGTCGACGTCGGCCTGCCAGAAGCAGCCGGGGTCGTCGTTGTCGGCCGTGCCGGTCATCCCGGAGTCTCCGTAGCGCCCGGCGCCGCCGAGCAGCCGGCCGTCGGTGACGCCGAGCGCGGCGAGGGCCGCGCCCAGCTCACCGCGCCGGTGGGTGCCCAGCGCGGGACCCGTCAGGTGCCGCAGCTCCGGCGGGATGACCTCGCCGCGCTCGCCCAGGGTGCAGGTGACCAGGGTCACGTGCGCACCCTCGGCCGCGTACCTGGCCATGGTCGCGCCGTTGTTGATCGACTCGTCGTCCGGGTGCGCGTGCACCAGCAGCAGACGTCGCGCGGGCAGTTCCGTCATGGCACCACCCTACGAGGTCACCGCACCGCCCCCGGTGACACCGGCCCTCAGAACTTGATGCTGCCGATCATGCCGGCGACGTTGGTCGTCAGCTCTCTGATCGTGGGCGCGATGGTCGAGGAGGCGAGATAGAAGCCGAGCAGGATGCAGACGACGGCATGGCCGCCCTTCAGCCCTGACTTCTTGATCAGCAGGAAGACGATGATCGCCAGCAGCACCACCGCCGAAATCGAGAGTGCCACGGCGGCTCACCTCCAAAGATCCCAGGGACGCGGGTTCTAGATCAGTTGAGCAAATCCATGCAGGAGCCAGCAGGTTCATACCCACACAGCGGTAGTGATCATAACTATCCGTGTGCGCGCATCGCTCGGCGCACAGCCGCACAAGGGGGCGCATGGCCAATATGGTCGGGGTATGACGAACGAGCCTGTCTCCTTCCCCCGCCGGCACGCGCGGACGCAGCGGTTCACGCTCGGCGCGCCGCGCGCGTTCACGGTGGCGCCCGACGGCACGCGTGTCGCGTTCCTGCGTTCCGGCTCGGGTACCGACCGGGCCGGCTCCCTGTGGGTACTGGATCTTCCGGGCGGCACCGAGCGCCTCGCGGCCGATCCCGGGGTGCTGCTCCAGGGCGCCTCGGAAGAGCTGTCGGACGAGGAGCGGGCCCGCCGCGAACGGAGCCGGGAGGGCGGTGCCGGCATCGTCGGTTATGCCACCGACAATTCCGCGGAACTGGCGGCCTTCGCCTTGTCAGGGCGGCTTTTCACGGCGGAGCTGCGGGCCGGGACGGCGCGCGAACTCCCCGTTCCGGGGCCCGTGATCGACCCGCGTCCGGCTCCCGACGGGCGGCATGTCGCCTACGTCTCCGGGGGCGCGCTGCGGGTGGTGGGCGCCGAGGGGGACGGCGACCGGGCGCTCGCCGAACCGGAGTCGGCGGAGGTCTCGTACGGGCTCGCGGAGTTCGTCGCGGCCGAGGAGATGGCCCGTTCGCGGGGCTTCTGGTGGGCCCCGACGTCAGACCGGCTGCTCGTGGCGCGGGTGGACGACACGCCGGTGCGGCGGTGGTGGATCGCCGATCCGGCCCGACCGGAACGTGAGCCACTCAACATCCGGTACCCGGCGGCGGGCACCCCCAACGCCGACGTACAACTGTTCGTCTACCACCTGGACGGGAGCCGCACCGAGGTCCTCTGGGACCGGGCGCGCTACCCGTATCTGGCACGAGTGCACTGGTCAGAGGCGGGTGCGCCGCTGCTGCTGGTGCAGGCGCGCGATCAGCGCGGCCAGCTGTTCCTGGCCGTGGACCCCGATTCCGGGGCCACGCGGATGGTGCACGCCGACGAGGACCCAGATTGGCTTGAACTGTTCGCCGGTGTGCCCTGCTGGAGCCCCTCGGGGCAGCTTGTCCGCATCGCGGACGAGGGCGGCGCACGGGTGCTGGCGGTCGGCGAACGGCCGCTGACCAGCGCGCAGTTGCACATTCGTGCGGTTCTGGACGTGGGTTCCCACGACGTACTGGTTTCCGCCTCTTCCGGCCCGGAGGCCGCCGAGCCGGAAATTGGCGAAGTTCACGTGTACAGGGTGAACGAGTTGGGTGTGGAACGCGTGTCGGAGGAGCCCGGTGTGCACTCGGCGGTGCGCGCCGGGGGCGTCACCGTCCTGGTGTCCGCGGCCCTGGACCGGCCGGGCAGCCGGGTCCGGGTGCTGTGCGACGGGAAGCCGGCGGCCACGATCCGGTCGTTCGCCGAGGATCCGGGCCTGCCGGTGCGGGTGACGCTCACCGAGGGGGGCGCACGCCGCATCCCATGCGCCGTGCTTATGCCTCGGGACTACCCCGGTGACACTCCCCTGCCGGTCCTCCTGGACCCCTACGGCGGTCCGCACGGCCAGCGGGTGGTGGCCGCGCACAACGCCCACCTCACCTCGCAGTGGTTCGCCGACCAGGGTTTCGCGGTGATCGTCGCCGACGGCCGGGGCACCCCGGGCCGCTCCCCGGGCTGGGAGAAGGCGATCCGGGACGACGTGGCGGCCGTGGTGCTCCAGGACCAGGTCGACGCGCTGCACGCGCTCGCCGAGCGGTACCCGCTGGACCTGGACCGGGTGGCGATCCGGGGCTGGTCCTTCGGCGGCTACCTGGCGGCGCTGGCGGTGCTGCGCCGCCCGGACGTCTTCCACGCCGCGGTGGTCGGCGCGCCCGTCACCGACCTGAGGCTCTACGACACCCACTACCAGGAGCGCTACCTCGGCGACCCGGGCGAGCGGCCCGAGGTCTACCGCCGCAACTCGGTGATCGACGACGCGGGCCTGGTCGACCCGGCCGAGCCGCACCGCCCGATGATGGTGATCCACGGGCTGGCGGACGACAACGTGGTGGTCGCCCACTCGCTGCGGCTGTCCTCCGCCCTGCTGGCCGCCGGCCGCCCGCACGAGGTGCTGCCGCTGTCCGGGGTCACCCACATGACCCCGCAGGAGACCGTCGCCGAGAACCTGCTCCGCCTCCAGCTGGACTTCCTCCGGCGCTCCCTGGCCCCGGCGAGGCGCCCGTGAACACCCGTAACACACAGGCAACTTCGCGGAATCGGTACCGATATACGGACACGGCAGCCTGAACTGCGTACGGCCGTGCGGGTGCCGTAAGCGGGCCGGGGTGCACCATGTCACCCCGGCCCGTCGCCGGCTGCCCGGGGCCGCTCGGGCGGGACGGCCCCCGGCGGCAGGCTCCCGGCCGGCCGGGCCTCTTCGGCGAAGTGACAGGCCGACGGGTGGGCCACGGGTCCGGGGGCGCCGAGGAACGCGGCCGGCACCGCCAGCGCCGGGTCCTCGCGTGCGCACCGCTCGCGCGCCTTCCAGCAGCGGGTGCGGAAGCGGCACCCGGAGGGGACGGCCGTCGGCGAGGGCACGTCCCCGGTGAGGATGATCCGCTCGCGCCGGTCGCGGGCGGCCGGGTCGGGCACGGGCACCGCGGAGAGCAGGGCCTGGGTGTAGGGGTGGGTCGGGTGGTCGTAGATCCCGTCGCCGGGGCCGCTCTCCACGATCCGGCCCAGGTACATCACCCCGACCCGGTCCGAGAGGTGCCGCACCACCGACAGGTCGTGCGCGATGAAGACGTACGAGAGGCCGAACTCCGCCTGCAGGCGGGCCAGCAGGTTGACCACCTGGGCCTGGACCGAGACGTCCAGGGCGGACACCGGCTCGTCGGCGACCACGACCTCGGGGCGCAGCGCCAGCGCCCGGGCGATGCCGATGCGCTGGCGCTGGCCGCCGGAGAACTGGTGGGGGTAGCGGCCCGCGTACTCCGGGTCCAGGCCGACCACGTCCAGCAGCTCCCGCACCCGGCGCCGCCGGTCGCCCTTCGGGGCCGCCTCGGGGTGGATCTCGAACGGCTCCCCGACGATGTCCCCGACCGTCATCCGGGGGTTGAGCGAGGTGTAGGGGTCCTGGAAGACCATCTGGATGCCGCGGCGCACGGCCTTCAGCGCCCGGCCGGACAGTCCGGTGATGTCCTCGCCCTTGAACCGGAGGGTGCCGGCCGTCGGACGCTCCAGCCGGCACAGCAGCCGGGCCACCGTCGACTTGCCGCACCCCGACTCGCCGACCAGGCCCAGCGTCTCGCCCCGGCCGAGCGTGAAGTCGACGCCGTCGACCGCCTTCACCACGCCGCTCCGCCCGCGCGTCGGCACGCCCCGGGTGAGGGGGTAGTGCTTGACCAGCCCGGTCGCCTCCAGGATCGGCTCAGCCACCGAGGCACTCCCTCCAGAAGTGGCAGGCGCTGCCCCGGCCGCCGGGCACCTCGTACAGCGGGGGTTCCTCGGTGCGGCACACGTCCCGGGCCATCGGGCAGCGTGGGTGGAAGGAGCAGCCGGGCGGGACGCGCGTGAGGTTCGGCGGCAGGCCCTTGATGGCGTACAGCTCCCGGCCCCTGCGGTCCAGGCGGGGCACGGACTCCAGCAGGCCGCGGGTGTAGGGGTGGGCCGGGGCCCGGTAGAGGTCGTGCACGGGGGCGGACTCGACGATCCTCCCGGCGTACATCACCGCGATCCGGTCGGCGACGTCCGCGACCACGCCCAGGTCGTGCGTGATCAGGATCAGCCCCATGCGGTACTCGCGGCGCAGCTCCGCGAGCAGGTCCATGACCTGGGCCTGGACCGTGACGTCCAGGGCGGTGGTGGGCTCGTCGGCGATGACGAGCGCCGGCCGCAGGGCCAGCGCCATGGCGATCATGATGCGCTGGCGCATGCCGCCGGAGAACTGGTGGGGGTAGTCCCGCACCCGCTGGGCCGCCGCCGGGATGCGCACCCGCTCCATCAGCTCCACCGCCCGGGCCCGGGCGGCCCTGCGGGACATCCCCCGGTGCACCACGAACATCTCCCCGAGCTGGTCCCCCACGGTGAGCACCGGGTTGAGGGCCGACAGCGCGTCCTGGAAGATCATCGCCATGGCGGCGCCCCGGATCCCGCGCCGCTCCCGCTCCTTCATCGTCAGCAGGTCCCGCCCCTGGAACAGGACGCTCCCGCCGGTGATCCGGCCGGGCGGGGTGTCGAGGATGCCCATCACGGCCTGCGCGGTGACGGACTTGCCCGACCCGGACTCGCCGAGCACGGCCAGCGTCTCGCCGGCGTCCACCGTGTACCCGGCCCCGTTGACGGCCCGGGCGACCCCGTCCCGGGTCCGGAACTCCACGTGCAGGTCGCGCACTTCGAGCAGCACGGCACCGTCACCTCAGCTTCGGGTCGAGGGCGTCGCGGACCGCGTCGCCGAGCATGATGAAGGCCAGCACCGTGACGGCCAGGGCGCCCGAGGGCCACAACAGGGCGTGCGGGGCGTTGCGGATGAAGGGAGAGGCGGCGGAGATGTCGATGCCCCAGGAGACGCTGGGGGGCCTCAGGCCGACGCCGAGGTAGGAGAGCGTCGCCTCCAGGGCGATGTAGGTGCCGAGCGCGATGGTCGCGACGACGATGACGGGTGCCACCGCGTTCGGGGCGATGTGCCGCAGGAGGATCCGGGTGTCGGAGGCGCCGAGGGCGCGGGCGGCCTGGACGTAGTCGTTCTGCTTGACGGTGATGACCGAGCCGCGCGCGATCCGGGAGATCTGCGGCCAGCCCAGCAGCACCATGAACCCGACGACCGGCCAGACCGTCGTGGAGGCGACCACGGACAGCAGGACCAGGCCGCCGAGGACGACCGGGATGGCGAAGAAGACGTCGGTGAGCCGGGACAGCAGCGCGTCCCAGATCCCGCCGAAGTAGCCCGCCAGCCCGCCGAGCACCGACCCGAGCAGGGCCACCCCGAGCGTGGCGCACAGGCCGACCGTGACGGACGTACGGGCGCCGTGGACGGTGCGCGTGTAGACGTTGCAGCCCTGGCCGTCGTAGCCGAACGGGGCGCCCGGGGCCGGGCCGTCCTGGGACCTGGCCAGGTCGCAGCTCAGGGGTGAGCCGGAGGCGATCAGCGAGGGCCACAGGGAGATCAGCACCAGGAAGCAGATGACCAGGGCCGACAGCAGGAAGACGGGGTTGCGGCGCAGGTCCCGCCAGGCGTCGGACCACAGCGAGCGGGGCCGGCCGGCCCCTCCCCCCGGCCCGCCCGGTGCCCCCTCGAGCGTGACGGCCTCGCTCGCGCCGAGGTCCATCGCGCCGCCCATCCCGGTGCCGGCGATCGCGCCCTCGGGTTCGTAGGGCTGTTCAGGCATGGCGGATCCTCGGGTCGAGTACGGCGTACAGCAGGTCGACGAGCAGGTTGGCCGCCAGGAAGACGAGGACCAGCACGGTCACGAAGCCGACGACCGTCTGGCTGTTCTGGCGCAGGATGCCCTGGTAGAGCTGGTAGCCGACGCCGTGGATGTTGAAGATCCGCTCGGTGACGATGGCGCCGCCCATCAGCGCGCCGATGTCGGTGCCGATGAAGGTGACCACGGGGATGAGCGAGTTGCGCAGCAGGTGCCGGATGACGACCCGGCGGCGGGGCAGTCCCTTGGCGACGGCCGTGCGGACGTAGTCGGAGCGCCGGTTCTCCGCGAGGGAGGTCCGGGTCAGCCGGGTGACGTAGGCGAGCGAGACGGAGGCGAGGACCAGGCCGGGCACGATCAGCTCGTCGAAGCCGCCGGCGCGCACCGACGGCCGGATCCACTGCCACTTGATGCCGAACAGCAGTTGCAGCAGCAGGCCGGTGACGAAGGTCGGCACGGAGATCACCACCAGGGTGGCCAGCAGCACCCCGGTGTCCACGGGCCGGCCGCGCCGGAGCCCGGTGACCACACCCAGCGTGACGCCGACGACGACCTCGAAGAGGACGGCCACGACGGTCAGCCGGACGGTGACCGGGAACGCCGTCGCCATCAGCTCGGTGACCGGCTGCCCGTTGAACGCCGTGCCGAAGTCGCCGGTGAAGACCTTCCCCATGTAGGTGAGGTACTGCCGCCACACCGGCTGGTCGAGGCCGAACTCCCGGCGGAGCCGGGCGGCGGTCGCCGGGTCGCAGGCCCGCTCCCCGCACAGCCCGGCGACGGGATCGCCCATCACGTTGACCATCAGGAAGATCAGCAGCGTGGCGCCGGCGAACACCGGGATCATCTGGAGCAGCCGGCGCAGGACATGGCGTCCCATGGGCTCAGCCGACCCTGATCTCGTTGTAGACCGGGACGCTGAAGGGGTTCAGCGCCACGTGGGACAGCCGCTCGGAGTAGCCGGCGTTGCCGTTCTGGTACCACAGCGGGATGGCGGCCATCCGGTCCCGGACGACCTCCTCGGCCCGCTGGAACAGGGCGACGGACCGGGCGGGGTCGGTCTCGGCGTTGGCGCGGTCGACCAGCCGGTCGAAGTCCTCGTTCGACCAGGCGCCGTCGTTGGAGGAGGCGCCGGTGTAGTAGAGGGGCTGGAGGAAGTTCTGGATGAGCGGGTAGTCCATCTGCCAGCCCGCCCGGAACGGCCCGGTCATCCGGTGCCGGCCGAGCTGGTCGCGGAAGTCGGCGAAGGTGCCGACCGGGTTGCCGACGCAGGCCCGGTCGTCGCCGAGCACGTTGTTGATGGAGTTGCACACCGCGTCGACCCACTGCCGGTGCGAGCCGGAGTCCGCGTTGTAGGTGAGGGTGAGCCGGCCGCCGGGGATGCCGCCGCCCTCCTCGATCAGCTTCCGCGCCCGGCCGGGGTCGTAGGCGCAGGCGCCGCCGCACAGTCCCGCCTTGTAGCCGCCGGCCGCGCCCAGCACGGGGGAGGTCCAGTCGGTGGCCGGGGTGCGGGTCCCGCGGAAGATCGTGTCGGTGATCTGCCGTCGGTTGATCGCCATGGACAGCCCGGTGCGGACCTTCTCGGCGCCGGGTCTGCTCCAGTTCTCGTCGTAGTAGGGGAAGGCGAGGGTCTGGAGGATGCCCGCGGGGGTGTTGAGGTACCGGTCGCCCAGGTCGCTCCCGACGTTCTTCAGCTGGGCGGCGGGGATGTCGTCGGCGAGGTCGAGGTTGCCGGCCAGGAGGTCGGTGTAGGCGGTGTTGCTGTCGGTGTACACCAGGAGGGTGACGCCGTCGTTGCGGGCCTTGTCCGGGCCGGGGTAGCCGTCCCACCTCCGCAGGTACATCTGCGAGCCCCTCGTGTAGGAGGCGATGGCGTAGGGGCCGTTGCCGACCGGCTTGCGCACCCAGGCCGCGTGGTCGGTGAAGAAGGCGCGGGGCAGCGGGGCGAAGGCCGCGTAGCCGAGGGTGTCGGGGAAGCCGGAGAACTTCTGGTTGAGCCGGACGGTGAAGGTGTGGTCGTCCACCACCCTCAGCCCGCCGAGGGTGTCGGCGCGCTGGCGGCCGGTGGCGGGGTGGACCTGGTCGTAGCCGTCGATGTAGCCGAAGAAGTACGCGTTCTTCTGGTTGTTGCGCAGGCTCGCGCCGTAGTTCCACGCGTCCACGAAGGACCGGGCGGTCACTTTCTCGCCATTCGAGAAGGACCAGCCGGGCCGGAGACGGACGGTGAAGTTCCGCGAGTCCCTGGTCTCGATGGAGCGGGCCAGCCAGTCGCGGGCCTCGCCCGTTCTCGGGTCGTACCGCTTCAGGCCCCGGAAGATCATGTCGAGGACCTTGCCGCCCTGCACCTCGTTGGTGTTGGCCGGCTCCAGCGGGTTCTGCGGGTCGCCCCAGGAGGAGCTGAGCACCGCGCCGCCGTTGCCGCCCGCGCCGGCGCCCCCGCAGCCCGCGGCGGCGGCCACCAGTGCCAGCGCCGCCGCACCGGCGGCCCATCGGGCGTGCGTGCTGCGCCGCATGGCGTGCCTCCTCGTGCGCCTGGAAACGAGTACCGGTCGATAGGGACACATACCGCGCACGGCTCCCGCCTACCGCCCGGAAATGCGGCCTTTGGGGGGACACGTCATCCGAATGCAGGCACCCCTCCCAGGGTCACTGATGATCTTGACCATCGAGCGCAATAGATCTACGCGTAACGATGCCGAAACGTTGGATTGGGACGGGGTGATGTACGCATGTCGACACTTCACCGTCCGCATATCGAACGCCTTGCCCGTTTAGCGCAATTAGACCGATGTGAAGCACGGATTGATTACGGCGCGCTACCCGCGTAGCTACGGATCGATCAAGGCAGAGTAAAGAAGGTAAAGAGAAAACCAAGGCGTCCGAGAATTTATTGACCTTGAATGAATTGCGTTGAAAAAGTCCGGCGTAGCCCGTAGGGGAGCGCCCTGCGGAGTCATCAGACCCTCCCTTGGGCCAGGAGCACCATGACCCCTCCATCTCCATCCGCGGCTGCCCCGCTTGAGGTGACCGACGAGACCGTGGCGAAGTCGACCGCTGCGGACGGTCCGAAGGGCAGCGAAGGCCGCTCCCCGGGCCGACTCGCCTGGAAGCGCTTCAAGCGCGACAAGACGGGCGTCATCTCCGCCTACGTCGTGATCTTCTTCTTCGTGATCGCGATCGCGGCCCCACTGATCGCGAAGCTGTACGGCAAGGACCCGTACACCACCTACGCGAGCCAGGACCCGAGCCTGCTCAACGCCTTCTCGTACCCCTCCGGCCCCAACGGCGGCATGAGCCCGGACTTCTGGTTCGGCGTCGAGCCCCAGCTCGGACGGGACGTCTTCACCTTCCTGCTCTACGCGATCCGCACCTCCCTGGGCATCGCCCTCGCCGCCACCCTGCTCACCGTGTTCCTGGGCGTGGTCATCGGTGTCACCGCCGGCTACCTCGGCGGCCGGACGGACTACCTCGTGGGCCGGGTCATCGACATCCTCCTGTCGTTCCCGTCCACCCTCTTCTTCATCGCGTTCATGCCGGTCGTCTACGGGCTCTTCATCGCCCCGGACGAGGACATCCCGACCTGGCTGCGGGCCACCGGCCTGATCATCGTCCTCGCCACCTTCGGCTGGGCCTCCATCGCCCGACTGCTGCGCGGCCAGGTACTCGGCCTGCGCGAGCGCGAGTTCGTCGAGGCCGCCAAGGTCACGGGCGCCTCCCCGCGGCGGATCGTCTTCAAGGAACTGCTGCCCAACCTGTGGACGCCGATCATCATCCAGGGCACGCTGATGCTCCCGGCGTTCGTCACCGCCGAGGCGGGTCTCGCCTTCCTCGGTGTCGGCATGATCGACCCGACCCCGGACTGGGGCGTCATGATCCAGCGCGGCGCCATGTTCTACACCGAGGACATCACCTTCATGCTCTTCCCGGGCCTGTCCATGGTGATCTTCGTGCTCGCGTTCAACCTCCTCGGCGACTCGGTGCGTGACGCACTCGACCCGAAGTCCAAGCGCTGACTCCGGCTGTTCAGGAGCACGGCGGCGGCGCGCAGGGTGCCGGAATCTCTCTCATCTCTCCCACTTTCCAAGGCAGGAAGTCATGTCCTTCTCCCGTAGAAACTTCCTCATCGCCACCGGCGTCGCCGCGGCGACGACCTCGGTGCTGAGCGCCTGCAGCAGCGGCAACGAGGGCGGCTCCGGGCAGGACGACGCGCCCAAGGTCAGCGGCTCCAAGACGACGTCCATCCCGGTCGGCTCCAAGGCCGACTCGACCGGCCCGGCCGCCGAGGTCAAGGGCGCGGTCACGGGCGGGACGATCTACTCGCTCCAGCAGTTCGACATGGACCACATGGACCCCGGTCAGATCTACAACTCGACCGAGGCCGCCATCACCGTGCCGATCATGCGCGCGTTGACCGGCTACAAGCTGGACGACAAGGGCGGCGCCGTCCTGGTCGGTGACGCCGCGACCGACGCCGGCACCATGAAGGACGGCGGCAAGACCTGGTCCTTCACCCTCAAGGACGGTCTGAAGTGGGAGGACGGCTCCGACGTCTCCATGGAGGACGTCCGCCACACCTTCGAGCGCCTCTTCGCCCCGTTCATCACCGAGGGCCCCCGCTACGTGCAGACGTGGCTCGAGGGCGGCGACAAGTACAAGGGCCCGTACGAGGGCAAGCACCTCTCCTCCATCGAGGTCGACGGCAAGACCATCACCTTCCGTCTGACCGAGGCCCGCGCCGACTTCAACTACACGCTCGCGATGCGCGGTTACTCCCTGGTGCCGCAGAAGCACGACAACAAGGAGAAGTACGACAAGCGTCCGTTCTCCTGCGGCCCGTACCGGATCGGCGACCGCAAGATCGGCAAGTCGATGACCTTCGTGCGCAACGAGCACTGGGACCCGAAGACCGACTCGATCCGCAACGCCTACCCGGACCAGTACGTCTTCCAGATGGGCTACGAGCTGGTCGCGTCGACCGACCGCTGGATCGCGGACCAGGGCAACGACCAGTACGCGGTGCCGATCTTCAACGAGGTCGCCCCCGAGCGCATCGCCCAGGTCCTCACCAAGCCGGAGCTGAAGAAGCGCGTCCTCACCGCGGTCGACACGGTCACCTACTACTGGCCGATCAACACCACCCGCATCAAGGACGTCAAGGTCCGTCAGGCCATCAACTGGGCCTGGCCGCACCAGCAGATCCAGACCATCAACGGCGGCAAGGCGACCACCGAGATCGCCAGCACCATCCTCGCCCCGGTGACCCCCGGCTACAGCAAGTTCGACCTGTACGACGGGCAGAAGACGCCGGGCGGCAACCCCGAGAAGGCCAAGGCCCTCCTGAAGGAGGCCGGCAAGCTCGGCCAGAAGCTGGTCATCGCCTACCAGCAGTCCGACACCCAGGTGAAGGTCGCCGTCGCCGTCAAGAACGCCCTGGAGGCGGCCGGCTTCACGGTCGTCAACAAGCAGGTCGACAAGTCGACCTTCTACACCCAGATCGGCAAGATCGACAACGACTTCGACCTGTTCGGCGCCGGCTGGAGCCCCGACTGGCCGAACGGCTACTCGGTCTTCTACCCGTGCTGGAGCGGCAAGAACATCGGCGACGGCCGCAACAACTACTCGCAGCTGAACGACCCGAGCGTCAACAAGGCGATCGAGGCGGCTTCCAAGATCCCGGACGTCGAAGAGGCCAACAAGGCCTGGGGCAACGTCGACAAGATGATCATGGAGCTGGCCGCGGCCGTCCCGGACTACCACAAGATCCGGAACTACCTGTACGGCTCGAAGGTCGGCAACGTCATCTGGGACGGCGCCAACACCTGCGTCGCGCTCTGCAAGCTCTACGCCAAGAAGTAAGCCCGCGCGACCTGCTGGGGGCGGCCATCCCGTATGGCCGCCCCTGCGGCCCACCCCCTCTACTTCCCTCCCGGCGACGGCGCCCCGTCCGGAAAGTCACGCCTCATGCTCCGCTTCCTTGTCCGCCGAGTCATCGGCGCGCTGGTCATTCTGCTGATCATCAGCGCCATCACCTTCTGGCTCTTCTACGCCGTGCCGCGTGACCCCGCCATGATGTCCTGCGGCAAGAACTGCACGCCTGAGAACCTCGAGCAGATCAGGAAGAACCTGGGCATCGACAAGCCGATCCCGGTGCAGTACTGGCACTGGCTCGTGGGCATCTTCGCCGGCCGCGACTACCCCGGCTTCGACTACTGCGACGCGCCCTGCCTCGGGTACTCCTTCGCCAACCGCGAGCCCGTCTTCGACACGATCATGGACCGGCTGCCCACCACCCTTTCGCTCGCCTTCGGCGCGGCCATCGTCTTCCTGATCCTCGGTATCGGCGCGGGCATGCTCGCGGCCCTGAAGCAGGGCAAGTTCCTGGACAAGTTCGCCAGCTCCGCCTCGCTGCTCGGCTCCTCCCTCCAGGTCTACTTCGTCGGTTACATCGCGATGTTCTTCTTCGTCGCGCAGCTCGGGTGGCTCGACCAGCCGCAGTACACCCCCCTGACCGAGAACCCGGCCGCCTGGTTCTCGGGACTCCTGCTGCCCTGGCTGGTCCTCGCGATCATCTTCACCGCCAACTACACCCGCATGACCCGCTCCCAGCTGGTCGAGCAGCTGAGCGAGGACTACGTCCGCACGGCGCGGGCCAAGGGCCTGTCCCGGGCGAACGTGTTCTTCCGGTTCGCCTGGCGCGGTGCGATGGGCCCGATCGTCACGGTGTTCGGCATCGACCTGGGCACACTGATCGGCGGTGCCATCATCACCGAGTCGACCTTCAGCCTCCAGGGCATCGGCCGGCTCGCGGTGAAGTCCGTGGACCAGAGCGACCTGCCGATGCTGCTCGGGGTGACTCTGCTGGCGGCGGGCGCGATCGTGTTCTTCAACATCATCGTGGATGCCGTCTACGCCATGATCGACCCGCGGATCCGGCTCGCCTGACCCGCCCCACCCCGTTCCGACCCCGCCCCACCCGGCGATCTCTCTCGCATCACCCCCTCAGGAGCGTCCCCGTGACGAGCACCGATCAGCAGCCGTTCCTCTCCGTCAAGGACCTACAGGTCCACTTCTCCACCGAGGACGGCATCGTCAAGGCCGTCGACGGGCTCAGCTTCGACATCGCCAAGGGGCAGACGCTCGGCATCGTGGGCGAGTCGGGCTCCGGCAAGTCCGTCACCAACCTGACGATCCTGGGCCTCCACGACCGCCACCGCACCGCGATCGACGGCCAGATCCTGCTGGACGGCAAGGAGCTGCTCACCGCCACCGAGAAGGAGCTGGAGCAGCTTCGCGGCAACAAGATGGCCATGATCTTCCAGGACGCGCTGGCCTCGCTGTCGCCGTTCCACACGATCGGCACGCAGATCGGTGAGACGTACCGCAAGCACACCGGCGCCTCCAAGAAGGAGGCCCGGGCGCGGGCGATCGAGATGCTGAAGCGGGTCGGCATCCCCCAGCCCGACGTGCGGGTGGACGACTACCCGCACCAGTTCTCCGGCGGTATGCGCCAGCGCGCGATGATCGCCATGGCGCTGGTGTGCGACCCCGAGCTCCTGATCGCCGACGAGCCGACCACGGCCCTCGACGTGACGGTCCAGGCCCAGATCCTGGACCTGCTCAAGGAGCTCCAGCAGGAGTTCGGCACGGCCATCATCTTCATCACCCACGACCTCGGTGTCATCGCCGACATCGCGGACGACGTGCTCGTGATGTACGGCGGCCGGTGCGTGGAGCGGGGCACCAAGAAGGAGGTGCTGAGCAGCCCCCAGCACCCCTACACCCTCGGCCTGCTCGGCTCCATGCCGAGCCTGGAGGGATCGGTCGACGTACCGCTGTCGCCGATCCCCGGCTCGCCGCCCTCCCTGCTCAACCCGCCGTCCGGCTGCCGCTTCCACCCGCGGTGCACCTTCGCCGACAAGGTCGCGGGCGGGCTGTGCTCCACGGAGCGGCCGCTGCTGGACGTGGTGGACGGCAGGGGCTCGGCCTGCCACCTCCCCGCCGAGCGGCGGGCGGACCTCTTCGCCGACTACACCGCCTCCCGGCACTGACGTACACGAGACGGGATTCACCATCATGGGCAACGCGCAACCGCTCCTGGACGTCAGCGGTCTGACCAAGCACTTCCCGATCAAGGGCGGCTTCCCCATCAAGCGGACCGTCGGCGCCGTGCAGGCCGTCGACGGGCTGGACTTCCAGGTCGCCGAGGGCGAGAGCCTCGGTCTGGTCGGCGAGTCCGGCTGCGGCAAGTCGACCACCGGCCGGCTGATCACCCGCCTGCTGGAGCCGACCGGCGGCACGATCACCTACCGCGGCCAGGACATCACGCACGCCGGCCGCAAGGACCTGGCGCCGATCCGCTCCGAGATCCAGATGATCTTCCAGGACCCGTACGCCTCGCTGAACCCGCGGCAGACGGTCGGCAAGATCATCTCCGGGCCGATGGAGATCAACGGCATCCACCCCGAGGGCGGCCGGGAGAAGCGGGTCCGCGAACTCCTGGAGATCGTCGGCCTGAACCCGGAGCACTACAACCGGTTCCCGCACGAGTTCTCCGGCGGCCAGCGCCAGCGCATCGGCGTCGCCCGCGCCCTCGCCCTGGAACCCAAGCTGATCGTCGCCGACGAACCGGTCTCCGCCCTGGACGTCTCCATCCAGGCCCAGGTCGTCAACCTGCTCCAGAAGGTGCAGCGGGAACTCGGCATCGCGTTCGTGTTCATCGCCCACGACCTCGCCATCGTCCGGCACTTCTCCCAGCGCGTCGCCGTCATGTACCTCGGCAAGATCGTCGAGATCGCCGACCGCGAGGACCTGTACGGCAACCCGCGCCACCCCTACACCCGGGCCCTGCTCTCCGCGGTGCCCGAGGCGACGGTGGACGAGGAGCCGCGCGAGCGCATCCGGCTGACCGGTGACGTGCCGTCGCCGATCAACCCGCCGTCCGGCTGCCGCTTCCGCACCCGCTGCTGGAAGGCGACCGAGAAGTGCGCGACGGAGGCGCCGCCGCTGGTGCAGGTGGAGGGCAACAAGCCGGGCCACCTGACCGCCTGCCACTACCCGGAGACCACGGACACCGTGCCCGCCCCGCGTCTCGCCAAGGACCCCGAGGCGGCGGCCTGACACACCCCTTTCCGTCAGCCGCCCCCTTGCGGAGCGGACTTTCACCGGCCCATTGACCCGAGCCCATGAACGTCCGGTCCAGGGGACGAGGGCCCGTGCCTCCCCAGGCGCGGGCCCTTTCTCATGACCCGCGCCCGCGGGCCGCGGCCTCCCTCGGCTCCCTGCTTCATCAAGGGTTGCCCACAACCCCACGGTTCCCGGCCCACCGTCCTGTCCCGTGTGGCACACTGCCGCGGTGGTGGATCACGCCTTTGCCGATCTCTCGCTCGCCGCGTTGTACGACAGCCTCAACCCCTGGGGCCCGGGCGACGACTTCTACCTCGGGCTGCTGCGGGAGGCCGGCTCCGCGCTGGACATCGGGTGCGGCACCGGGCAGTTGCTGCGCCGGGCCCGGGCCGAGGGGCACCCGGGGCGGCTGACGGGTCTCGATCCGGCCGCGGCCATGCTCGTCCAGGCGCGCCGGGCCCGCCCCGATGTCGAGTGGGTGCTCGGCGACGTGCGGGTGCGGCACTGGCGGCCGGAGTTCGATCTCGTCGTGATGACCGGGCACGCCTTCCAGGAACTGGTGACGGACGAGGAGATCCGGGTCTGTCTGCGCGCCGTCGCCGCGGCCCTGCGGGACGGCGGGCGGTTCGCGTTCGAGACCCGCAACCCCGGCGCCCGCGCCTGGGAGCGGTGGACCCCGGACCGGGTGCACGAGATCACCGCCCCCGACGGCACCCCGGTGCGGGTGTGGCACGCGGTGCGCGGCGCGGGCCCGGAGCGGGGCCGGGTGCGCTTCACCGAGACCTACGCCGTCCCCCACTGGCCCGCCCCGCGGTCCGTGCACAGCGTGCTGCGCTTCCTGGACGCCCCGACACTGGACGGTTTCCTCGCGGAGGCGGGCCTGACGGTGGCCGCCCGGTACGGCGACTGGGACCGGGCGCCGCTCACCCCCACGGCCCCGGAAATCATCACGGTGGCCCGCCGGGCCTGAATGTGCTACGTCCTTGGGGAGCGGGACGGCTTCAGTCGTCACCGAAGCCGAACAGCCCGAGGACCCATGTGCTGACGGCCCGGGCGACACCCGCGCAGACGCCGCTGACGACGGCCCACCACGCGCGGGGCCTGCGCGGGCCGGGAGAGGGGGACGGGACGGTCATGGGAGGGCTCCTTCGTTCGGGCGGCGCCACGCCGCTCGGCCGGTCACACCTCACCGTCGCCGTCCACTGGGGAGTTACGTCAAACATGAACGGTTGCTTTCTCGTGAAACACCCATGACCTGGGGAAACCCGGAAGGGGGGACGGGGTGGGGAAGGACACGGCTCCTGAGGACCTGCCCGAAGTGCGGGCGCTGACCGAGCGGTTGGCGGCCCTGCGCAGGGAGGCGGGACTGTCCCAGGGGCGGATGGTCGACCTCTTCCACAGCAACAAGGCGAGCGTCTCGCGCATCATGAACGGCAAGAAGCACCCGTCCTGGGACGAGTTCACGCTGAAGCTGGTCGAGGCGGTCGGGGAACGGCGGGAGCAGCCGATGCCCGCGCGTGAGCTACGGGCGTTGCGACTGCTGCACGAGCGGGCCCTCGTCGCCCGGGACTGCCACAGCAAGGGAATCGTCCTGCTGCGGGAGGAACTGACCGGCCTGCACTCCCGGCTGCGTACGAGCCGCGCCGACAACAGGCGGCTGACCGCGCTGGGCACGGCCACGGTCTTCGCGGCCGCGGTGGGCTTCGCCTGCACGGCCACGGTCGACCTGGCGAAGGGCGCGACCAGCGTACGCGGCGACGCGCCCCGGGTGACCACGGAGTGCGTCGCGCTTCCCACCGGGGAGCCCGGGGCCGCCTGCGCGAAGACCCAGTGGCGGTGGTCCTTGCCGTCGCCGGACAAGGGCGTCGAAGCCACGTTCGGCCTGCGCACCGGCCACGACACCGGGGAACTCGGCGGTGTCCTGCGCCTGAAGACGGGCTGCGGGGCCACCGTCCGGTGGTCCGTCACCGTGCGCGTCGCGGGCGCCGGCCCGACCGAGCCGGCCGCCGGCACGCTCGACCGTGACACCCCGGTGGCGCTCTACGCACCGCTCCACCGTGACGCCCGGACGATGACGTTCACCGCCCGGCGGACCGACGGCGCGCACTGCGCCGCGACCGTGGTCTGGGACCGGCCCCGGCCGGCCATCACCTACTGAGAAGGAGGCGGCACCCCGCCGCCGCCCCGGCCGGGTCCCGGCCGGGGCGGCGGCGGGGTCCCTAGTCGGTCCGCTCCTCCTCCAGCGCCGTCAGGGCCGGGTCCAGCACGATGTCCGCGTCGCGGGCCTCGATGGTCGGGTCCTCCGGGAAGTGGCAGGCGGTCAGGTGGCCGTCCCGGTTGCCGGGGAGCCGGACCAGCGGGGGTTCCTCGGCCGCGCACCGGTCCTGGGCCTTCCAGCAGCGGGTGCGGAAGCGGCAGCCGGACGGCGGGGAGACGGGGGACGGCACGTCACCGGCGAGCCGGATCCGCTCGCGCCGGGGCGCCTCCTCCCGCGTCGGCGTCACCTCGGGGACGGCGGAGAGCAGGGCGTGGGTGTACGGGTGGCGGGGACGGGTGTAGAGGGAGTCCCGGTCCCCCACCTCGATGATCTTGCCGAGGTACATGACGGCGACGCGCTGGGAGAAGTGCCGGACGATGGCGAGGTCGTGGGCGATGAACACGAACGCGATGCCGAGTTCCCGCTGCACCTTCTGGAGCAGGTTGACGACCTGGGCCTGGATGGAGACGTCGAGGGCGGAGACCGGTTCGTCGGCGACGATCAGCTTGGGTTCCAGGGCGAGGGCGCGGGCGACGCCGATGCGCTGGCGCTGGCCGCCGGAGAACTCGTGCGGGAACCGGTTGTAGTGCTCCGGGTTCAGGCCGACGATCTCCAGGAGTTCGCGGACCCGCTTCTCCCGGCCGCCCTCGGGGTGGATGCCGTTGATCTCCATCGGCCCGGAGATGATCTTGCCGACCGTCTGCCGCGGGTTCAGCGACGAGTACGGGTCCTGGAAGATCATCTGGATCTCGGAGCGGACGGGGGCCAGCTGTCTGCGCGTGGCGTGGCTGATGTCCCGGCCCCGGTAGGTGATCGTGCCGCGGGTGGGTTCCAGCAGGCGGGTGATCAGCCGGCCGGTGGTCGACTTGCCGCAGCCGGACTCGCCGACCAGGCCGAAGCTCTCCCCCGCGTGCACGGTCAGGTCCAGCCCGTCGACGGCCTGCACGGCGCCGACGGTCCGCTTGACGGGGAAGCCGCCCTTGACCGGGAAGTGCTTGACCAGCCCCGAGACCTCCAGCAGGGGTTTTGGCGCCGCGTCGGCACCCGCCTCGCGGGCGGCGGCGAGGACCGTGTCCTCTTTCATGACGGTTGTCCTCCTAGCCCAGTCGGGGCCTGATCTCTTCGGCGAAGATGGTGCGTTTCTGCTCGGCACCGAGATGGCAGGCCGAGGAGCGGCCCGGTGCCAGCGCGGGGCGTTCGGTGACGCAGCGGTCGCCCCCGACCCGGTCCCGGAACGTGCACCGGGGATGGAAGCGGCAGCCGGACGGCGGGGTGAGCAGGCTCGGCGGCGTCCCGGGGATCGGCTCCAGCGGGGTGGCGAGGTCGGAGTCCAGCCGGGGCATGGAGTTCAGCAGGCCCCAGGTGTACGGGTGCCGGGGCGAGCGGAGCACCTCGTCGACCGTGCCGCGCTCCACCGCCCGGCCCGCGTACATGACCATGATGTCGTCGGCCATGTCGGCGATGACCCCGAGGTCGTGGGTGATGAAGACGATCGCGGTGCCGAACTCCCGCTGGAGGTCCTTGAGCAGGTCCAGGATCTGGGCCTGCACGGTCACGTCCAGCGCGGTGGTCGGCTCGTCGGCGATCAGGAGGTCCGGGTCGCACACCAGCGCCATGGCGATCATCGCGCGCTGGCGCATACCGCCGGAGAACTGGTGCGGATAGTCCCGGGCGCGCTCCTCGGGGTTCGGGATGCCGACCTTGCCGAGCATCTCCACGGCGCGTTCCCAGGCGGCCCTCTTCGAGGCTCCGGTGTGCTGCCGGTACGGCTCGGCGATCTGCCGGCCGATGGTGTAGAAGGGCGACAGCGCGGTGAGCGGGTCCTGGAAGATCATCGCCACCCGGTTGCCGCGGAGCTTCTCCAGTTCCTTCTCGGTGGCGGTGATCAGTTCCTTGCCGTCGAGGACGATCTCCCCGTCGACCGTCGTGAACAGGGGGTCGTGCAGCCCGAGGACGGTCAGGTTGGTGACCGACTTGCCCGAGCCCGACTCGCCCACGATGCCGAGGGTCCGGCCGCGGTCGACGTCGAAGGAGAGCCCGTCGACGGCCTTGACCGGGCCGTCCTCGGTGGAGAACGTCACCTGGAGATCGCGCACCGAGAGGAATCCGCCCGGCCCGGTCGGGGCCGGCGCGCCCTCGGCCTTGGTCACTGTGGTCACGATGGCTGGTCTTCCTAGGAGAGCCGGATGCGCGGGTCGATCCACGCGTAGGTGATGTCGGTGAGGATGTTGATGAGCAGGATGAAGAAGGCGCCGAACAGCATCACGCCCATCGTCAGCGGCAGGTCCTTGTTGACCGCGCCGTCCACGGCGAGCCGGCCGATGCCCTGGAGGGAGAAGGTCAGTTCGGTGACGACGGCTCCGCCCAGCATGGAGCTGACGTCGATGCCGAGGATGGTGACGATGGGGATGAGCGAGCCGCGCCAGGCGTAGCGCAGGAAGACGTACCTGCGGGACATGCCCTTGGCACGGGCGGTGCGCACATGGTCCTCGGCGAGCTGCTCGATCATCGACGAGCGCGCCATACGGGTGTACTGCGCGGTGAAGATCGTGGCCAGCACGCACACCGGGATCGACATCCCGGTGAACCAGCCGACCGGGTCCCGGGTGAGGGGCACGTACGCGGGGTCCTCCATCCAGCCGGTGCTGTAGACGAGGAGGGTCAGCACGACCGGGCCGAGGAAGTAGATCTGGAAGGAGCTGAGCACCATGGACGCGCCGGTGGCGACCTTGTCCACCAGCGTGCCGCGCCGGTAGGCGGCGATCATGCCGGCGCCGATCCCGACCAGGAGGAAGACGACGGCACCGCCGGCGGTCAGGGTGAGGGTCAGCGGGAACCGGTCCATGATGGTGCTCCAGACCATGTCCCCGGAGTAGAACGACACGCCCAGGCAGGGCGCCGGGCAGTGACCGGCCGGGAAGTCGCGCCCCGTGACGATGCCGGACATGAAGTCCCAGAACTGCTGGGCCAGGGGCAGGTCGAGCCCCAGGGCCTCCCTGATGTCCGCCAGCCGCTGGGGCGAGCAGTCCTTGCCGCAGGCCAGGGAGGCGTAGTCGGAGGGTGCGGCCACGAACAGGAAGAAGGTCGCCGCCCCGATGAGGAAGAGCGTCACGAAGGCGCCGACCGTGCGCCGGAGGATGAACTGGACCATGGCGGGCTGGCTGCTCTCTGCGGAGACGGTGGGAGACGGTGGACGGGCCGGGGCGGCCGGGGACGCGGGGCGCCCGCTCCACCGCGCGCCCCCGCCCCCGGCCGTCGGTCACGACTTCAGGTACAGCCGGGTGATGTCGATGAGGCTGGACACCGTGCCGTAGCGGGCGCCGCCCACGTTCGAACCGGAGAGCTGGAACTGCTTCGTGTACCACAGCGGGGCCGCCGGGATGATGTTCTCCAGCAGGTAGTGGTGGGCTTCCTTCCAGGTCTTGGCGGCCTCGGCCGGTTCCTGGGTCAGTGCCTTCTTGATCAGGGCGTCGACCTTGGGGTCCTTGACGTGCGAGTAGTTCGAGGAGCCGTCGAAGACCTGCGAGCCGTCGTAGATCGGGGTGACGACGGTGCCCGGGGACGGCCAGTCCTGGCCCCAGCCGGAGATGTACATGTCGTAGGGGTTGTCGAGCTTGCCGATCTGCTCGTAGTAGCTGGCCGCGTCGATCTCCTTGGCGACGATGTCGAAGCCGACCTTGCTCAGCGCGTCCTCGATGGCGACCTTGCGCCGCTGGCCCTGCTCGCTGTTGGCGTAGGCGAAGACGAGCTTCTTCTCGGCGGCCGGGACGTCCTTGAGGATCTCCTTGGCCTTGGCGAGGTTGCCCTGCGGGGTCTTCAGCCGGCCGTAGGGGTCGTAGGCCGCCTCGTAGCCGGGCAGCGTCGGCGCGAAGAGGTTCGGCGCGACGTCCCCGCCGTAGGCGCCGCCTTCGCCGGCGATGAGGGACTTGGAGTTGACCGCGTAGGCGGCGGCCTCGCGGATCTTCTTGTCCTTGACCCGGTCGAGGTTGAAGGTCAGCGACATGACGTACGGCTGGTAGCCCTTGACCGTGCGCTTGCTGGCGTCCGGGTCCTTGATGACGTCCTGGATCTGGGTGGCGTCGACGCCGCCGGTGAGCTGGATGGCGTTCTTGTTGTCGCCCTCGTCGGCGATCAGCCGCTTGGTCTGGGTGGACTCGGTGACGCCGAACTGTAAGGTGAAGCCGTCCACGTACTGGTGGCGCACGGAGTCGGTCTTCGCGTCCCAGTGGGTGTTCTTCACCAGCTTCAGGGTCTTGCCGACCTTGTTCTCGGCGATCTTGTACGGTCCGGTGGCGACCGGCTTCTTCTCGTACCGCTCCTTGGTGTCGCCCTTCGCGGGGACGACGGCGTAGCCGGGCATGGCGAGCGTCTGCGGCAGGTCCGGGCGCGGCTGGTCGAAGTGGAAGACCACCGTCTTGTCGTCGGGGGTGTCCAGCACCGAGGCCGGCAGGTGCTTGCCGTCGAAGCCGCCGCCGGGCAGGGCCTTGCGGTAGTCGGCGCCGTTCAGCCAGGTCTGCAGATAGGTCGGGCCGTCGAAGATGAACTTCGCGTACGTGCGCTCGACGCTGTGCCGGACGTCGGACGAGGTGAGGGCGTTGCCGTTCTCGTCCTTGATGCCGTCCTTCAGCGTGAAGGTCCAGGTCTTGCCGCCGTCGGAGGGCTTGCCGGAGTCGGTGGCGAGGTCGCCGACGACCGAGACGTCGCCCTTGTCGTCCTCCTGGAACTGGGTCAGGCGGCGGAAGAGCAGGTTGGCGACCTGGCCGGAGTCGGAGACGTAGATCTGGCCGGGGTCCAGATGGGACAGGCCCGATTCCTGGTACACGGTGATCGTGCCGCCGGGCCTGGCGCCGGGCAGGTCCTTCGCGGGTCCGGTCGATCCCGCGGCGTCGACGTACGTCACCGCCTTGGACTGGACCGCCGCCTCCTTCTGGTCCTTCTCGGAGTCCTTGCCGGACTTGCCGCCCTCGTTCTTCGAGCAGGCCGTGAGAGCGAGCGAGCCTGCCGCGAGGGCGATCACGACGGCACGCGCTGCGCGGGCACGCTGAGACATCATGTGGGCTGTCCACCTACCTGTCGGGTCTGTTATCCGTGAGATCTGCCGGGCGCCGGCCGCGCGGACCGGCGGGGGCGGCAGCCACCCCCCACCCAACGGACGTGCTAGCGCCCGGACTTGGGGTCGAACGCGTCCCGTACGGAGTCCCCGAGGAGGTTGAAGCACAGGACGAAGATCACCAGTGCCAGCCCGGGGAAGAACATGAACGCCGGGTCCTGTTCGGCATACCGGGCACCGGCGGCGAAGAGGCGTCCCCAGTCGGGCGTCGGCTCGACGAAGCCGACCCCCGCGAAGGACAGGAAGGCGATGCTGAGGATGGTGCTGGGCAGCTGGTACGTGAACTGCACCAGGATCGGGGTGACGACGTTGGGCAGGATCTCCTTGCGCACGATCCGCCAGGGCGAGGCCCCCGAGACCCGGGCCGCCTCCACGAATTCCCGCTCCCGCAGGGACAGCACGGTGGAGCGCACCAGCCGGGCCATGCCCATCCAGCCCAGCAGCCACAGCACGATCAGCATGGCCACGGCACGGAAGTAGGTCGGCGTCTCCTCCCGCGGGTCCACGAAGAACGACGTCACGACGGGCATGAACGCGATGAAGAACAGCTGCTGCGGAAAGGAGAGGAAGAAGTCGGTGCCGCGGCCGATCCAGTAGTCCGTACGTCCGCCGAAGTACCCGCCGACCAGGCCGATCACGATCCCGGTGAGCATGAGGAGGACGGTGATGCCGAGCGCCATGTACAGGGAGGTGCGCATGCCGTACAGCAGCATGGCGAACAGGTCACGGCCGTACTGCGGCTCGACGCCGAACCAGTGCGCGCCCGAGACGCCCCCCAGGTAGCCGAGCGGAAGCCCGAATTCGTCCAGCACGGGATCGTCGGCGTAGGTGGGGTCCTGGCCGTACAGGGTGTACGGATCGGTGCCCGGCAGCTTCACCAGCAGCGGCGCGAGCAGCGCGACGGCGAAGTAGCCGATCACCACGACGGCGCAGACGACGCCCGTGCGGTCGCGCCGGAAGCGCAGCCACATCAGCCGGCCGGGGGACCGGCCCGCGAGTTCGGCGGCGCCGGTCCGTGGCTCCGGGCCTGACGCGCCGGAGACGGCGGCCGACGCCCCGACGCCCTCTGTATTGATAGGACTTGTCACGGTTCGTCCGTTTCACAGGTATAAGTGTGAGAGATACCCGGGTACTCCTAGGACGCGCGTGACCGCGGCCGGACGCGCGTGGTGACTGGGGTTCCCTCCTCATGACTGCACGTTTCACCAACGGAAGAGGGTTTCCGTCTCCCCTCCGACACCCCTGACGGAAGGAGACACCCCCTGGTGCTCGTGAGTCGGGCGCCGTCCCCACGGCGCGAGACCCATTGACCCGAGCGCTACGCCGCTAACTATCTGCCATGGGTCGACTACCGACCACTGCCCGTAGATCTCAATTCAGTCACAGCTCGCGCGTAGACCTTCCAAAATCTGGACAAACTGTTCGCCGGAAGAAGGCACGAAACGGACTTGTTACATGGCTATCGGGCACCGATCACCACATGCCGGACATCGGTCTCCAGAAAACGGGTTGCAAAAAGCCCGGGCACCCCCCAGGAGGGGGGTGCCCGGGCTCGACTGCGTGAGGATCAGCCGTGCTTGGCGCGGCTCGCGGCGCGGGCCCGCTCACGCTGGTCGAGCGCCACCTTGCGGATGCGTACGGCCTCCGGGGTCACCTCGACGCACTCGTCGTCGCGGCAGAACTCCAGCGACTGCTCCAGCGACAGCTTGCGCGGCGGCACGATCGACTCGGTCACATCGGCCGTCGAGGACCGCATGTTGGTGAGCTTCTTCTCCTTGGTGATGTTGACGTCCATGTCGTCGGAGCGGGAGTTCTCGCCGACGATCATGCCCTCGTACACCTCGGTGCCCGGCTCCACGAAGAGCACGCCGCGCTCCTGGAGGTTCGTCATCGCGAACGCGGTGACGGCACCGGAGCGGTCGGCGACCAGGGAGCCGTTGTTGCGGGTCTGCAGCGTGCCGAACCAGGGCTCGTGGCCCTCGTGGATCGAGTGGGCGATGCCGGTGCCGCGGGTCTGGGTCAGGAACTCGGTGCGGAAACCGATCAGACCGCGGGACGGCACGACGAACTCCATGCGGACCCAGCCGGAGCCGTGGTTGGACATGTTGTCCATGCGGCCCTTGCGGACGCCCATGAGCTGCGTGACCGCGCCCATGTGCTCCTCGGGCACGTCGATCGTCATGCGCTCGACGGGCTCGTAGACCTTGCCGTCGACCTCCTTGGTGACGACCTGCGGCTTGCCGACGGTCAGTTCGTAGCCCTCCCGGCGCATGGTCTCGACCAGGATGGCGAGCGCCAGCTCACCGCGGCCCTGCACTTCCCAGGCGTCCGGGCGCTCGGTGTCGAGCACGCGGAGGCTGACGTTGCCGATCAGCTCGCGGTCCAGGCGGTCCTTGACCTGGCGGGCGGTGACCTTGCGGTCCTTGACGGCCGCCTTGTTGTCCGCGCCCTTGCCGGTGGCGCCGCGGCCGACCAGCGGCGAGGTGTTCGTGCCGATCACCATGGAGATGGCCGGCTCGTCCACCGTGATCAGCGGCAGCGCGACCGGGTTCTCCGGGTCGGCCAGGGTCTCGCCGATCATGATGTCGGGAATGCCGGCGACCGCGCAGATGTCACCCGGGCCGGCCTTCTCGGCGGGCTTGCGGGTGAGCGCCTCGGTCATCATCAGCTCGGAGATCCGCACGTTCTGCACGGAGCCGTCGCGCTTGATCCAGGCCACCGTCTGGCCCTTGCGCAGCTCGCCCTGCTCGACCCGGAGCAGCGCGATACGGCCGAGGAAGTTGTCGGCGTCGAGGTTGGTGACGTGGGCCTGGAGCGGGGCGGCCTCGTCGTAGGTCGGGGCCGGGATGTGCTCCAGGATCGTGGAGAAGAACGGCTCCAGGCTGGTGGAGTCGGCCGGGACCGTGCCGTTGTCCGGCTTGGTCAGCGAGGCGATCCCGTCACGGCCGCAGGCGTAGACGATCGGGAACTCGATCTGCTCCTCGTCCGCGTCCAGGTCGAGGAAGAGGTCGTAGGTCTCGTTGACGACCTCGTCGATCCGGGCGTCCGGACGGTCCGTCTTGTTGATGCACAGGATGACGGGCAGCCGGGCCTGGAGCGCCTTGCGCAGCACGAAGCGGGTCTGCGGCAGCGGGCCCTCGGAGGCGTCGACGAGCAGGACGACACCGTCGACCATCGACAGACCACGCTCGACCTCGCCGCCGAAGTCGGCGTGGCCGGGGGTGTCGATGATGTTGATGGTGATCGGGTCCCCGCCGTCCTTCGGGTGGTACTTGACCGCCGTGTTCTTGGCGAGGATCGTGATGCCCTTCTCACGCTCCAGGTCGTTCGAGTCCATCACCCGGTCGTCGACCTGGTCGAGCTGATGGGCGGCGAAGGCACCGGCCTGCTTCAGCATGCCGTCGACGATGGTGGTCTTGCCGTGGTCGACGTGGGCGACGATGGCGACGTTGCGGATGTCGTGGCGCGTGGCCATATTGTGGCGTACTCCCGGAGTGTGCGGACTGCCCTGCGCGTACGTCCGTGCCGCGCGGGCCCTGCCGGGCTGGACACGCCACGGCCTCACCCCATGGTACGCGGCCGCCGCCACGACGGCTCGCCCGGGGCCGTCCTACCCCTTGCCCGGGCCGGGCGAGACCTTCGCTCCCTTCTTCAGGAAGCCCATGTCCTCGTACACCGGCGTCTGGAATCCGAAGGCTCCCGCGTTGACCACGTTCACGCGCGCCGCCACCAGCTGCGGGCGCTGGTAGAGCGGGATGGAGCCCGCCGCCGCCCAGATCCGGGAGTCGGCCTTCTTGATCAGGTCCCGCGCCTCGTCCTCGTCCAGCGTGGTCGCGGCCTGCTCGAAGAGCTGGTCGACCTGGTCGGTGCCGACCCGGGTGTAGTTCTGCTCGACGTTCACCGAGCCGTCCGCCGCCGGCAGCGGCTTGGCGTAGATGGGCCGGGCGTCGGTCGCCGGGAAGGCGGAGGTCGGCCAGGAGTACAGGGCGAGGTCGTAGTCGCCGGCGGCGATGTGGTCCTTGAAGTAGCTCTCGTCCGAGACCTTGACGATGGCCGGGCGGATGCCGACCTGCTCCAGCATCGCGGAGATCCGCTCGGCGACCGCGTTCAGGGTGTCCGAGCCGGGCCCGGAGGGCAGGACGAAGCGCAGCGCGAGCGGCTTGCCGTCCTTGGCGAGCGGCCCGGCCGGTGCCGCGGCCGGGGCGGCCGTGCCCTTGGGGGCGTAGGCGCCGGGCGCGCCGCCGTGCCGGCTCTCCCGGGCGAGCTGCGGGTCGGTGCGCTCGTGCTGGTCGCCGGCGCTGTCGTCGTGCCCGGCCTTGCCGTCGCCGTGCCCCTTGTCGTCCTCCCCGACGACGTACTCGCCGTCCTCGCCGCCCTCCGACACGTCCGCGCCGTGGCGCTGGGAGCCCGCCGCCTTCTCGGTCTTGCGCTGCTCCTTGAGCGGGCCGCCGCGCACCCAGCCGGCGTCGGCCAGCAGCGCCTGGGCCTCCTTGGCGTCCTGGGCGCCGAGCGCGCCGCTGTTGTCGGCGTAGGCGGCCTGCCCGGACAGGGCGAGGTGACTGCCGACGGGTACGGCGGGCAGCCCCAGCGGGGTGAGCACCAGCCGGGCCAGCTCCACGCGGTCCAGGGCGCGGGCGACGGCGCGGCGGACCCGCTCGTCGGCGAGGGGGCCGGCGGCACCGTTGAGGGCGAGCTGGGTGTAGACCGGCTCCAGCGACTTGCGGACCTCCACGTCCCGCAGGGCCCGCTGCTGCTCCAGGTACCGGCCGATGGCCTTGCCGAGCTGCCCCCGGCCGGTGTCCTCGCCGGTGTCGAGGCCGTGGGCGAGCGCCCAGTCGCGCAGCTTCTTCACGGAGGTCCGGCCGCCGCCCTGGAGCGGGGTGCCGGTGCCCCGGTCGCGGTGGGCGAGCCCGATCCGCTGGGCGTCGGCGGAGTCGATCTCGGCCAGGTCCACGCTGCCGTCGGCGAGCGCGGCGGCCCGTTTGTCGCGGGGCACGGCGTGCAGCACGATCCGGTTCAGCTTGGCCGGCCTGCCCCACCAGCGGGGGTTGCGGGTGAGCACCACGTCCTTGTCCGCCGTGTCGACCTTCTCGACCTTGAAGGGGCCGGCGGTGACGTTCAGCTTGCGGCGGGCGCCGTCGTTGAAGGCGTCCGGGGTGCCCATGACGTCCTTCGGGTACAGCGGGGAGAACAGCGACTTCCAGTCGGCGTAGGGGCGGGAGAAGGTGACCCGGACCTGGAGGTCGCTGTCGCCGCGCTCGATCTTGGCGATGCGGTCGTAGCCGGCGTTGCGGGCGGTCCAGTAGGCGCTGTTGCGGCCGGACAGGGCGCGCCACTGGGCGACGAAGTCGGCGGCGCCGATCTCCCGGCCGTCGCTCCACACGGCCTGCTGGTTCAGCTTGTACAGCACCACCTGGCGCGGCTCGGTCTCGATGACCTCGGCCGATTCCAGGTAGGCGGGGTGGGCCACCGGGCGGCCGGTCGCGTCGAGCCGGAACATCGCGGGCAGCACGGCCTGGGCGACCCGGCCGGTGCCGGCGTCGGCGTCGGCCTGGAAGGTGTTCAGCGTCTCCGGCAGGGCGTCCACGGCCCACTTCAGGGTGGAGCCGTCGGCGACCAGGTCCCGGGCGGCCGGGGCGATGTCCTGGGCGGCGAGGGGTGCGGGGGGCTTCTCCTCCTCACCGCAGCCGGCGAGCAGCGGCACGGCGAGGGCGCCGGCGCTCAGGAGGGCGACCGGGGTCAGGAGGCCGCGCCGGCCCGGCCGGGCCGCTCCGCGGTGCGGCCCGGGGCGCGTCGTGGCTGGTCGGGCGCCTTCGGGGCGCTGCCCCGCTGCGACCGCGTGGGGGGCGTCGCCGTCGTAGGACATCTCTGCTACCTCCGGGGAGCCACGGGGCTTATGCTCGCATTTGGCGGTATATGGAGCTGATCAGATCTATGCCGCCACTGAAGAGGAAAGGATCCGGCAACGACGGGCGACACGGCGGTGACGGCCGGTAAGCCCACCCGTGCGGCGCAACCCGCCCGGCCGATGCACCCGTACGCCCCGGCCAATCGCCGCACATCCCTTCACACAGGCGGGCTGAGGCGCAACACTCCAAGGCGCATGAACGTTGCCGCCCATGGCCCCCGGACCCGTGGAAGCGAGGGCATGTCATGTCCGTGTACGACGACATCACCGCCGTCCAGCGCTGCCTGGACGACCTCAACCGCTCACTGAGCCGCCTGGAGCACCAGCTCGGCCGCGGCGGACTGGAGATACGGCGGGTCCGGCTGGACGCCGAGCACCTGCGCGAGAGCCTGGCCCTGCTGCGGGAAACCGCCGCCGCCCCGGCCGCGCCCGGCCGGCCCGACCTCGTCACCATCTCCGACACGCCCTACGACATCAGCCTGTGGACGGACTCGGACGACGAGGGCCTGGGCTCCCGCGACCGCCGCGCCCCCTGAACCCGCTACCGACCGGAGTCCCGACTTGGCCACTGGTACGGAATCCCCTCAGCAGCGCGGTGGCGTACGCACCGGTACGCGCGCCGCGATCGCCGCCCCGCATCTGCGGACCGACCGCTGGTGGCTGGCGCCCGCCTGCACCGCGGCCGGTCTGCTCGCCTTCGTCGTCTACTCGACCTGGCGGGCCTTCGCGAACGCCGACTACTACGCGGCGCCGTACGTCTCGCCGTTCTACTCGCCGTGCCTGGCGGAGAACTGCCGCACCATGCGCGCCGGACCCAACGCCGAGCTGTTCGGCGGCTGGTGGGGCGTCTCGCCCGCGATCATCATCCTGATCTTCCCGCTCGGCTTCCGCCTGACCTGCTACTACTACCGCAAGGCGTACTACCGCGCCTTCTGGGCGTCCCCGCCGGCCTGCGCGGTGGCCGAGCCGCACCGCGCCTACACCGGCGAGAGCCGCTTCCCGCTGATCCTGCAGAACGTCCACCGGTACTTCTTCTACGCCGCCCTGCTGGTGGCGGGGGTGCTCAGCTACGACACCGTGCTGGCCTTCCGGGACGAGCACTACCGGTGGGGGCACATGGGCCTGGGCACCCTGGTGTTCCTCGCCAACATCGTGCTGATCTGGGCGTACACCCTCTCCTGCCACTCCTGCCGGCACATCGTCGGCGGCAAGCTCAAACACTTCTCGAAACACCCGGCGCGCTACCGGGCCTGGCAGTTCGTCGGCCGGCTCAACGCCCGTCACATGCAGCTGGCCTGGGCCTCGCTGCTGAGCGTGGCGTTCGCCGACTTCTACGTGTACCTGGTCGCGTCCGGCGTCTTCGACGATCCGAGGTTCTTCTGATGGCAGCGGTGGAACGGCAGCAGTGGAACGTCGTGGTCGTCGGCGCCGGCGGTGCCGGGCTGCGGGCCGCGATCGAGGCGCGCGAGCGCGGCGCCCGTACGGCCGTGATCTGCAAGTCGCTGTTCGGCAAGGCGCACACGGTGATGGCCGAGGGCGGCATCGCGGCGGCGATGGCCAGCGCCAACGAGAACGACGGCTGGCAGGTCCACTTCCGCGACACCATGCGCGGCGGCAAGTTCCTGAACCAGTGGCGGATGGCCGAGCTGCACGCCCGGGAGGCCCCGGACCGGGTGTGGGAGCTGGAGACCTGGGGCGCGCTGTTCGACCGGACCCGGGACGGCCGGATCTCCCAGCGGAACTTCGGCGGCCACGAGTACCCGCGCCTCGCGCACGTCGGCGACCGCACCGGGCTGGAGTTGATCCGCACCCTTCAGCAGAAGATCGTCGCGCTCCAGCAGGAGGACCACCGGGAGACCGGGGACTACGAGTCCCGGCTGAAGGTCTTCCAGGAGTGCACGGTGACCCGGGTGCTCAAGGACGGCGCACGCGTGTGCGGGGTGTTCGGCTACGAGCGCGAGACCGGCCGCTTCCTCGTGCTGGAGGCCCCGGCCGTGGTCCTCGCGACCGGCGGCATCGGCAAGTCCTTCAAGGTCACCTCGAACTCCTGGGAGTACACCGGCGACGGCCACGCGCTGGCGCTGCTGGCGGGCGCTCCCCTGGTCAACATGGAGTTCGTGCAGTTCCACCCGACCGGCATGGTCTGGCCGCCGTCGGTGAAGGGCATCCTCGTCACCGAGTCGGTGCGCGGGGACGGCGGGGTGCTGCGCAACTCCGACGGCAGGCGGTTCATGTTCGACTACGTCCCGGACGTCTTCAAGGAGAAGTACGCCGAGTCGGAGGAGGAGGCCGACCGGTGGTACGAGGACCCGGACCACCACCGGCGCCCGCCCGAACTGCTCCCCCGCGACGAGGTGGCCCGTGCGATCAACGCCGAGGTGAAGGCGGGCCGGGGCTCCCCGCACGGCGGGGTCTTCCTCGACGTGTCCACCCGGATGCCCGCCGAGGTGGTCCGGCGCCGGCTGCCGTCGATGTACCACCAGTTCAAGGAGCTGGCGGACGTCGACATCACGGCGGAGCCGATGGAGGTCGGGCCGACCTGCCACTACGTGATGGGCGGGGTCGCGGTCGACTCCGACACGGCGGCGGCGCGCGGGGTGCCGGGGCTGTACGCGGCCGGCGAGGTGGCCGGCGGCATGCACGGCTCCAACCGGCTCGGCGGCAACTCGCTGTCCGACCTGCTGGTGTTCGGCCGTCGCGCGGGCGCTCACGCGGCCGCGTACGCGCACGGGCGGGCGCACCGGCGCCCGCCCGTGGACGATGTCCAGGTCGACGCGGCCGCCGCGGAGGCCCTGCGGCCCTTCTCCGCGGAGGGGGAGGGCGAGGCGGGCGCGCCGGAGAACCCGTACACCCTGCACCAGGAACTCCAGCAGACCATGAACGACCTGGTCGGCATCATCCGCCGCCAGGGCGAGATGGAGCAGGCCCTGCGCAAGCTGGCCGAGCTGCGGGTACGGGCCCGGCGGGCCGGGGTGGAGGGCCACCGCCAGTTCAACCCCGGCTGGCACCTCGCCCTGGACCTGAGGAACATGCTGCTGGTCAGCGAGTGCGTGGCCCGGGCCGCGCTGGAGCGCACCGAGTCGCGCGGCGGGCACACCCGCGAGGACCACCCGGCGATGGACCGCGCCTGGCGCAACGTGAACCTGCTGTGCGCCCTCGCCGGCCCCGACGGCGGCCTCGCGGCGGCGGACCCCTCCCGGGACCGGATCCGGCTCACCCGGGAGAGAACCGACCCCATCCGCCCGGACCTGCTCGCCCTCTTCGAGAAGGAGGAGCTGGTCAAGTACCTCGCCGAAGAGGAGCTGTACGAGTGAGCAGCTACGAGGCCCGCTTCAGGGTGTGGCGGGGCGACGCCGAGGGCGGCGGCCTGCGGGACTTCACCGTCGAGGTGAACGACGGCGAGGTGGTGCTCGACATCGTGCACCGCCTCCAGGCCACCCAGGCGCCCGACCTGGCCGTGCGCTGGAACTGCAAGGCCGGCAAGTGCGGTTCCTGCTCGGCGGAGGTCAACGGCCGCCCGCGGCTGCTGTGCATGACCCGCATGTCGGTCTTCGACCGCGCCGAGACGATCACGATCACCCCGCTGCGCGCCTTCCCGGTGATCCGCGACCTGGTGACGGACGTCGGCTTCAACTACGAGAAGGCGCGGGAGGTCCCGGCCTTCGTGCCGCCGGCCGGGCTGGGGCCGGGCGAGTACCGCATGTTCCAGGAGGACGTGGACCGCTCCCAGGAGTTCCGCAAGTGCATCGAGTGCTTCCTCTGCCAGGACACCTGCCACGTGGTGCGCGACCACGAGGAGAACAAGCGGGCGTTCGCCGGACCCCGCTTCCTGATGCGCGTCGCCGAACTGGACATGCACCCGCTGGACGCGGCGGCCGGCGCCGGCCTGGACCGCTCGCGCGCCGCGCAGGACGAACACGGCCTGGGCTACTGCAACATCACCAAGTGCTGCACGGAGGTCTGCCCCGAGGGCATCAGGATCACCGACAACGCCCTGATCCCGCTGAAGGAGCGGGCCGTCGACCGCAAGTACGACCCGCTGGTGTGGCTGGGGTCGAAGATCAGGAGGCGGCCGGGGGCGTAGCCGCCCAGTCGTCCCGGTAGGCCCGCCAGTCCGCCTCGGTGGCCGCGAAGTCGACGTAGAGGGCGACGCCGAAGCGGGCGCGGCCGGCGTCGGTGCGGCTCAGGCCGAGCCGGACCCCGCGCACGGCGGCCGGGACGGTCTCGGCGTGCGCCCAGTGGCCGAAGTTGTTCTCGTGGTAGAAGGGCAGGCCCATCAGCAGGTCGGTGCCCTTCGGGGTGACCTCCAGGGCGAGGCTGGTCTGCTGGGCCACGTAGCCGCCGTACAGGCTCCGCAGCGGCTGCATGGTGTCGTACGACATCACGGCGATCTGGTCCACCCGGCGGGCCACCTGCCCGAAGTAGGCCTGTGACCACCACTTGGGGTGGCCGGTGGTGGCACCCGCGAGGGAGTGGAAGGCGGGCAGCGGATCGATCTGGTGGGCGGCGACGGACAGCACCGCGCCCCGGGCATGGGTGAGCCGGCGCAGGTCGCCGAGGAGGCCGAGGTAGTGCTCGTCCCCGGAGTGCAGGGGTTCCAGGTCGAAGTGCGCGCCGTCGAAGCCGGTGGCGAGGACGGCCCGGGTGGAGGCGAGGATCGCGGTTCGGGTGGCCGCGCGCTCCAGGCGCAGCCCGTCGGGGGTCTCGGTGGCCAGCACGTCGCCGAGCCAGGCCTGGACCCGGACGCCGGGGAGTTCCCGGTGCACGGCCGCGATGAACCGGCGGGCCTCCGGGTACGCCGAGGCGGGCAGGGTGCCGTCGTGCTCCAGGGGGCCCGAGTGGACGTACAGGTCCCGGATGCCCGTGCCGCGCAGCCGCCGGGCGAGGGCCCTGGCGTCCCGGTCGGACTTCCGCCCGTCCACCCAGGCGTGGCCCAGCCAGAGCGCGTCCCGGTGCCGGGTACGGGTGCCGGCGGCCGGATCGCCGGTGTAGTTGATCCGCAGCGCGGTCTCGGCGGTGAGCAGCGGGAGCAGGAGGAGGGCGAGGAGGGCGGCGAGGAGACGGAGGACGCGCCGACCGCGGGAGCGGGAGGGAGCCGGTGCGGCCGGTCCGGGGCCCGGTTCCAGGTCCGGTGCGCCCCTGGGGCTTTCCTCCGCGTGGTCGCCGTCGCTCCGGTTCTCGCCCATTCCGCCTCCTCGTGTGGCCGGTCCCCCACCCGTCCGCGCCCCGCTCGCGGCGCCGGCCGGCCGCCCCTACGCTCCGGAAGGTGACGTCCTTCCCGGTCGGGGGCCGCCTCCGGCGTGCCACGGCACACATACGGATACGGGTGGCGCATGCCCTGCTGGGAGTGGTGACCGGGACCGTGTGGCTGGTGTTACCGCCGATGACGGCCGGGGCGCCCGATCCGGTTCCCGCCGCGCGCGCCGGGCCTGCGGCGCGCTCCGCCGCGGCGCGGCAGGAGGACGACGCACCGGCCGCCGACCTCGTGCTGCCGCTCGTCGCCGGGTTCACGGCCGTGGTCCTGGCCGGGTACGGCCGGCTGCGGCGCGTGCGGCGGCTGCGCACCCGGACGACTCCGGGGACCGTCCCGCCGCGGCCGCCCGCCCCCGGTGCGCCCGGCACCGGACGGCGGGCCCGGGCGGGGCCGTCCCCCGCCCGGGAGCGGTTCGGGCGGGGGCGCGCCGGGCGGCCCGCCCGGCCTCGCCCGCGCCGCCGGCCCGGCGGGCCGCGTTGAGCCGCCCGCCCGGCGCCGCCGGGCACCCACCGCCGCCGGGGTCCTCAGAACAGGCTCAGCAACGCCTCCGCCGGGTCGGTCAGGGCGTCGTCGCCGCCGGGCAGGGGGAGCTCGAACCACACCGTCTTGCCGCGCGGCGTCCGCCGGGACCCCCAGGCCGCGCTGAGCAGCCCGACCAGTTGCAGCCCGCGTCCGCCCTCGTCGGTGTCCCGGGCGCGCCGCCTGCGGGGCTGGACCAGGCCGGCGTCCCAGACCTCGCAGACCAGCGTGCGGTCCAGCAGCAGCCGGAGCCGGATCTCCCCCTCGCCGTACCGCAGGGCGTTCGTCACCAGCTCGCTGACCAGCAGCTCCGTCGTGTCGACCAATTGCTCCAGGCCCCAGGACAGCAGCCGGCCGCGGGCGTACTCGCGCGCCCGGCCCACGCTGCGCGGCTCGCGGGGCAGCGTCCAGTCCCCGACGGAGTCCGCGGGCAGCCCCTGCACCCGGGCCATCAGCAGGGCGATGTCGTCCTCGCCGTGGTGGGTGTCGAGGGTGTTGAGGACGTGGTCGCAGACGTCCTCCAGCGGCCGGCAGGGATCCGTGAGCGCCCCGACGAACGCCTTGAGGCCCTCGTCCAGCGGGTGGTCGCGGGACTCGACCAGGCCGTCCGTGTAGAGGGCGAGCAGCGCGCCCTCCGGCAGTTCGACCTCGACCTCCTCGAACGGCTCGCCGCCCACGCCGAGCGGCATGCCCGGGGGCACGTCCAGCATCAGCGCCGGCTCGCCGGGCTCGACCAGCACCGGCGGCAGATGGCCCGCGTTGGCGAACGTACAGCGCCGGGTGACGGAGTCGTAGACGGCGTAGACGCAGGTCGCGAGGTACACCTCGGACAGGTCGGCGTCCCGGGGCTGACGGGCCGTACGGGTCGCCTGCTGGACGCCTCCCCCGGAGCCGAAGGCCTGGGCGGGGCCCCCGGGGGTGCCGAGGCCGCGCGCGATCTCGTCCAGCGCGGACAGCACCTCCGCCGGTTCCAGGTCGAGCAGCGCGAGGGTCCGTACGGCCGTGCGGAGTTCGCCCATCGCCACGGCCGCGCGCAGGCCCCGGCCCATCACGTCGCCGACGACCAGTGCCGTGCGGTGGCCGGGCAGTTCGATGACGTCGAACCAGTCGCCGCCCACCTCGGTCGCCGCGTTGCCGGGCAGGTAGCGGCAGGCGATGTCCAGTCCGGACGCCTCGGGGTCGCCGGGCGGGAGCAGGGACCGTTGCAGTATCAGGGCGCGTTCGTGTTCGCGCCGGTACAGGCGCGCGTTGTCGATGCAGACGGCGGCGCGGGCGGCCAGCTCGACGGCGAGGTCCCGGTCCCGGTCGCCGAACGGCTCGCTGCCCTTGGTCCGGGCGAACTGGGCGAGTCCCACGACCGTGTCGTGGGCGACCATCGGCACGGCCAGCGTGGACTGCACGAGGCCGCCCTCCTCGGCGGGCACGCGCTGCGGGCGGGCGGTGCGCAGGGCCTCCGCGCAGGGCGAGTGGAACGGGAAGTGATGGACGGCGCCGACGTCGACGGGCTGCCCGGAGCTGCTGAAGGGGGCACCGGAGACGGCGCTGGCGAAGGCGACCCGGCGCAGTTCGGCGCTGCCGTCGGCGTGGCCGGGCGGGTTCTCGTCGCCGGCCAGCAGGCCCTGGTACAGGTCCACGGTGGCCAGGTCGCAGAAGCCGGGCACGACCACGTCGAGGAGTTCGCGGGCGGTGGTCTCCAGGTCGAGGGAGTTGCCTATGCGGGCGCCGGCCTCGTTGAGCAGGGCGAGGTTGCGCCGGGCGGCGGCTGCCTCGCGGGCGGCGGCCCGGCGGGCGGTGATGTCGGTGCCGAGCCAGGCGACGCCGATGGGCCGGCCGCTGCCGCTGTGCACGCGGTAGAGGTTGATGGACCAGTGCCGGCGTTCCTCGGAGCCGGGGACGTACCCGGTGACGTGCATGTCGGTGATGGACTCGCCGGTCTCCAGCACCCGCCGCAGGGTGGCCGAGACCCGCTCGGCCTCGGGGCGCGGCAGATAGTCGTGCACGCCCTTGCCCCGGTGGTCGTCGGGGCCGCCGCCGAAGATGGAGGCGAAGCGCTCGTTGGCGCGGCGGACCCGCAGATCGGTGTCGATCAGCAGGAAGCCGAAGGGCGACTGGCCGAAAATGGCCTGGGAGGCGGCGAGGTCGGTCTCGATGCTGCGCAGGGTGCGCACGTCCACGACGATGCAGACGGCGGCCTTCTCGCCCTCGGCGGTGCGCGTCGGCATGACGTACACCTCGGCCAGGCCCTCCTCGCCGCGGGTGCCGTCCGGCCGGTCCGGCATCCGGAACGGCACCACTCCGGTCCACTCGCGCCCGTCGAGGATTTCGGCCATCTTCCGCTGGCCGCGCTCGCGCAGGTCCGGATCGACGAACGCCTCTATGGGGTCCGTGCCGACGGCGCGGTCGGCCGGGATGCCGAACAGCTGCTCGGCCCGCAGGCTCCACTGGTCGACGAGGCCGCCGGGGCTGATGGCGAAGGACGCGACCCGGATGTAGTCGTAGATCGAGCCGGGCGGACTGCTCTGCCACAGGGCGTCGCCGGGTGCCGCCTCCGCCTGTGCGGCCTGACTCCTCGCGCCGTCCGACGGGTCCTCGGACTCCGTGGCCTTCGCTGGTATCTCGCTCACGCGAACCGTCCCCTCCAGCTCACCGCGTCCGGCACCGGTCACCGGGGGCGGCTGCCCGCAGTATCCAGCACTACGGCGCCACAGGACACGGTGTTCACGATCACAGGTCGGTCCAGATGTTTTTCGGACCGGTCCGTGACAACACTCCCACTCTTCTAACCAGGGAACACACCGCCGAACCACATGCCGCCGAACCATGTGCGCCCCCGGCGCGCGGGCCGTACGGCACGTCGCCGGCCGTACACCCCCGTGCCCCGCGGGTGCCCCCGTCTCACCCGGGTACGGCCAGCTCGAACCAGACGGTCTTCCCGTTCTCCCCGGGCCGGGTGCCCCAGCGGCGCGAGGAGCCGGCCACCAGCTGGAGGCCGCGCCCGCTCTCGTCCTCGGGGTGGGCGACGCGTTCGCGCGGGGGGTCGGGGAGCGGGTCGGAGACCTCCACCCGCAGCGTGTCGCCGTTTCCGGCGGGGCGCACCAACCGTACCCCGATGGGGCCGGTGGCGTGCCGCAGCGAGTTGGTGACCAGCTCGCTGACCAGCAGCGCGGCGAGGTCGGCGACGCAGTCCAGGTCCCAGCCGTGCAACTGGCCCCGGACCACCGCGCGGGCGGAGCGCACGGCGCCCGGCTCCGCGGAAAAGGTCCACTCGGCGCAGCCGCCATCGGTGTCGATCACGCCGATCACTTCCCAGGCCAGCGGAGCCCACCCATGTCCGGTTTCGTGGGGTTAATGGGCTCATACCCGATATCTGGCGGGCAGTACCGCACAGGGCGGCGCACTGTGGCACGAACGGCGTACGGGATGCTCCCCGGGCGTCGCGACCGCCCGGAGGCCGGGTGGGTGTGCGGACGCGGGTCCGGTCAGGGCCGCCCGCGCCCCGCGTCCCAGCGGGCGGACACCTCCCGCACCGCCGGGACGTCCTGGTCGAGCCAGTCGACCTCCCAGAGGCGGTCCGGGGTGAGCCAGCGCAGTGCGTCGTGGTCCTGGAGGGGACGGGGGGCGGGCGAGCCGGGACGCAGGCGGACGGTCCACACCCTCAGGACGTACGGCGTGCGCAGCGGCCACTGCCCCGGCACGCGCTCCACCGGCTCGGCGTCGACGCCCAGCTCCTCGCGCAGTTCGCGCACGAGGGCCTCCTCGGGCCGCTCGCCGGGCTCGACCTTGCCGCCGGGCAGCTCCCAGCGGCCGGCCAGGTCGGCGGGGGCGCTGCGGCGCGCGGCGAGCAGCCGGCCGCCGTCGAGCAGGGCGGCTCCCACCACCACGATCGGTTCCACCCGGTCGGTCGTGCACGTCATGGGGGAAGCCTACGAGAGCGCGCGGCCGGTCAGTTCCGCGCGCCGTCCCCGTTCCGGCCGATGCGCTCGACCCAGTAGAGCTGTTCCCGCCCCTGGCCGCCGAGGCTGTCGGCGGTCTTCTGCGCCTCCGCGCGGGTCGCGTACCGGCCGACGCGGTAGCGATTGCCGTTGTCGTCCTGCCGTATCACGATCCAGGGCAGGGAGACCGTGCCCTCACTCATCGCCCCCACCGCCCGTGCCCCTTCTCGCACCGTCCCACCCGCTTCCCGCGGACAAGGAAACCGCAATCCGCATATGCCCGAGCGTACGCCCTACCTTCACGCTGCGCATACGGATTTTCACAAAGAGGTACGCAACGAGCCAGAACGGTGGGGGGCGCACGGGGCCGGACGCGCCGTCGGAACCGCCACCGCCCCGGGTCGTGGGCGTGCCGGGCCCGCCGGCGCCCACCTGGGAGGACGGCCGGATCGGCACGGGCCGGGGCACGGGCGGTCCGGGCCGGGGGGCCGTCGGCGGGGCCGGCGGCGTACGCGGGTGTGCGTTAGCTCACGTGATGCGGACGGGGAAATTCCGCTCCGCGCGCCCCCGGGTCACGGCCCACGGGGGTCATCTGACGGGCAGGTGGTAGGCGACCCGGTAGCGGTCGGCCGGGATGACGACGTCGGCGGTCTCGACCGGGCGGCCGGAGGCGAAGTAAGTGCGCTGGACGACCAGCACCACGTGGCCGGGGACCCCGCCGAGCAGGTGGAGTTCCTCGGCGAGGCCGGGGCGGGCGCCAACCTCCTCGGTGACGTTGTCCACGATGACGTCGATGGCCCGCATCCGCTCGACCACGCCCATCCCGCCGAGCGGGCCCTCCTCGGGCAGCATCACGGGGGTGCGGCCGGTCACCGCGAGGGGCTCCCAGGAGGTGGAGAGCATCATCGGCTCGCCGGCCTCCCGGAAGACGTACCGGGTGCACATGACCCGGTCGCCGGCCTGGATCCCGAGCCGCTCGGCGACGGCCACGCCGGCCTCGGCCTGTTCGCTGCTGGACTCCCAGGTGCCGCGCACCGAGGTGTCGGCCTGCTCCTGGCGGAAGGGGGTGGCGCCGCCGGCCGGGCGGTATCCGGAGCGGGCCACCCGCCGGGGCACGGGCCGCTCGCGCACATAGGTGCCCGAGCCGGAGCGGCCCTCGACCAGGCCCTCGGCCATCAGCACCTTGCGGGCCTCCAGCGCGACCGTGTCCGAGACGCCGTACTCCTCGCGGATGCGGGCCTGCGAGGGGAGCCGGGTGTGGGGCGGCAGCGAGCCGTCGACGATCTTCTGGCGGAGATCACCCGCGACGCGCAGATACGCCGGCTGCTCACCGAAAGCCACTGGCCACTCCCCTCAGGTTGTACAGACAGCAACAGCCTGGCAACCGTGAGTTGGCCGGTGCAAGCAGAGGCCAGAGAATCACTCGATGTGATGATCTTGCGCCCGGAAGGGCTTTACGCAGGCACTTTCCCTCCCGTATAGGTGCCCTCGGCCCGCACCGGCTCACACCTGCATGCCGGTGCCGCTTCCCTCGCCGTCCGGCGCCGTGGGCGGGGTGGTAGCCAGACCCAGCACCGACCGCACGGGGACCGCGCGGATCGGATCGATCAGGTCCAGGCCGTTCTCGTAGTGCGCGGAGAAGGTGTCCGCGTCCCGGGCCCCGGCCGCCTGCGCCCACTGGGCGCGCGCCTTGTCCAGGTCGGCGGCCAGCGCGGTGACCGGCCCGGCGGCGCCGTCCGGCCAGTCGTGCGCGCGCAGCAGCCGGGCCTGCTCGCCGAGCGCGGCCGCCACCCGGCCCGCCCACGCCTTGTGGCCCGCCAGGTCGTCCTCCGGGTACTCCGCGTCGGGCGGACTCTCCAGCGCCGCGTTGAGCACGTGGGCGGCCCTCAGGTAGGCGACCTGGTCGGCGTCCAGGTCCGTCTCGTCGTTGCGCAGCGACCCGGTCAGGTCACCGCCCTCGTCGGTGTGGCCGAACACGCAGGTGACCTCGCGGTCCCCGGCGGCCCAGCTGTCCCCGGTCGGCGTCAGGAAGTACACCTCGACGTACCCCGGCACGGCCCAGCCGTCCATCGCGTAGCCGTCCCGCAGGGCCTGGCAGCGCTCGTCGGCGGTGTCGGTGACCGCGTCGTCCCCGGGGTAAGGGCCCCCGCCCGGCAGCCGGAAGGACGCGAAGGTTTCGCCGTCGTGCGTGCCGGTGCACGGCACCGTGTCCACGTCGTACGTCACACCGGACAGCGCACCGCCCGGCGCGTTGAAGCACTGGCCCTCCGTCAGCGAGACGCCGGCGCCGTCGTGTGCGCCCTCTCTGATTCCGTGCCACAGGGCCGAGGCGCCGCCCGTGGCGAACAGCACCGTCCAGAGCAGCAGTCCCACCCCGGACAGCACCGCGCCGCCCACGGCCAGCCCGGTGCCGCGCTCGCCGCGCCGGCGGATCTGCCGCAGCCCCGCCAGGCCGAGCACCAGCCCCACCCCGGGCAGGCAGCACAGCGCCCCGAGCACCAGGGAGGCGATGGCGAGGCCGTTGACCGGCGCCGGGGCGTTGTAGGGGCGGTAGCCCTGCGTCCACGGCTGGTACCCCGGCAGCCCCGGAGCACCGCCCCCGGCCCGCGGATACGGCGGCGGGCCGTACGGCCCCGGGGGAGCCGGAACGGGCCCTTCTGGCTGCTGGGGGCCGGAAGGCGGGGGTATGGACACCGGTACCGTGCTCCTGGGTCGGGCGGCGGCAGCACAGGACCGGCATGCCGGCGGCTGGACTGACGTACGACTGGCCGCATGGTAAGCGGCGCCGGAAGGGGACGGAACACGGCCCCGGACGGGCACGGGGCGAACGGGGGACGCGGCATGGGCGGGGCGGGCCGGGAGGGGCACGAGTGGGCGGGGTGACCGAGGAGACGGTCCGGCGGGTCAACGGGATGACGGCCCGCTGGGCGCAGGCCCTGACCGGGGGGACGGTGTTCTCGGCGCCGGGCGTCTGGCCCCTGCTGGCCTTCCTGGCCGACGGCGCGGCGGGCCCGGCGCGCGCGGAGCTGGCCGGCGCCCTCGGGCTGCCGGCCGGTCAGGCGGCCGGCGCGGCGCGCGAGTTGCTGGCGCGGCTGGCGTCGGTGTCCGGCCTGGACGCGGCGCTCGGCCTGTGGACGCACCACGGGCTGGCCCTGCGCGAGGAGTGGCGGACCGGGCTGCCCGCCGGCACCCACGGCCGGTTCGGGGACGACCTGGTCACCGCGCAGGAGCGGCTGGACGCGTGGGCGGCCGAACGGACCGGCGGGCTGGTCGAGCGGATGCCGGTGACGCTGACCCGCGAGGCACGGCTGGTGCTGGCCGGCGCGCTGGCGCTGCGGACGCGGTGGCGCCGGCCCTTCACCGAGCTGCCGCTGCGGCCGGACTCGGGCCCCTGGCAGGGCCGTACCCTGCGCGGGCTGCACCGGCGCAGCGTGCGGCCGGACCGGGTCGGGGTCACGGGCACCCCGGACGGCTTCGTCACCGCGCTGACGGTCCCCGGTGACAACGGCGTGGACGTCCACCTCCTGCTCGGCGAGGAGCGGATGGCGCCGGGCCGGGTGCTGGCGGCCGGGGTGGGCGTCGTGGAGCGCGTCCTGCCGCTGACCGGGGGCGGCTCCCTGCCGCACGGGCATGCCGGCCCCGGCCTGCACGTGGAGCGGCAGCCGGCCGCCACGCCGGAGCCGAGGACGCTGGACGTGCGGACGGTGGCGTACGAGGTCCGGGCCGACCACGATCTGCTGGCGCTGTCCGGCCTGTTCGGGCTCACGACGGCCACGGACACCCGGGTCGGCCACTTCCCGGGGGTGAGCGACCGGCCGCTGGCGGTCGGGGAGGCCCGGCAGTCGGCGGTGGCCCGGTTCGGCGCGCTCGGCTTCCGGGCGGCGGCGGTGACGGCGGTGATGCCGGTGGCGGCGGCCGGGGTACCGGAGTTCCGCCACGAGACCACGGTCGTCCGGGTCGCCTTCGACCGCCCCTTCGGCTTCCTCGCCACCGACCGCGACTCGCGCCTGGTGCTGGCCGCGGGCTGGGTCACGGACCCGGCGCCGTACCCGGTCACGGGGCTGGGACCGGGCGTGCCGGCGGTGCTGTGAGGAACCGGCCGGGGCCGGTGGGCGCGGGGCCGGCGGGTGTCCGGCGTCCGGGGAGTGATATCGGGGCGGTATAGCTCGCGGCGGGACGCTCGTGGTCATGACGGAGACCATGACCTGGGCCCCCGCGGAGATCACTCCCTCGGACGGCCCGCTGCCCGACCACCTGACCGAGCGTCTCGACGAACTGCTGCTGAGCGACGGCGCCGTGGTGTTCCGCGGTTTCGGGATCACGCCGGACGCCCTGGGCGGCGTACTCGACCGCGTGCTGCGCGACCGGCTCGCGTATGTGCACGGCAATTCCCCCCGCAGCCATGTGGGGGACCGTGTCTACACCTCCACGGAGTATCCCGCCGAGCAGACGATCTCGATGCACAACGAGTTGTCGTACTCGGCGCGCTGGCCCGCCCGGCTGGCCTTCTACTGCGAGACCACGCCGGGTTCGGGCGGGGCCACCCCGGTCGCCCCGGGCGCCGCCTGGCTGGCCGCGCTCTCGCCGAGGCTGCGCGCCGCCTTCGCCGACGGCGTGCGCTACACCCAGAACCTCCATGACGGCCACGGCTTCGGCAAGAGCTGGCAGGAGACCTTCGAGACCGCCGACCGGGCCGAGGTGGAACGGCATCTGGCGGCGATGCCCGGCACCACCTGGGAGTGGAAGCGCGACGGCGGGCTGCGGATCGCGCAGGTGCGCCCCGCCACCGTCACCCATCCGGTCACCGGCACGGAGGTCTGGTTCAACCAGGCCGACCAGTGGCACCACGCGGCGCTCGGCGACGAGACCGCCGCCGCGCTGGCCAGGATCATGCCGGAGGAGGACCTGCCGCAGCACGTCACCTTCGCGGACGGATCGCCGATCGACCCCGCCTACGTCCTCCAGATCCGCGACCGGGGCCTGGCCGCCGCGGTGGACGTCGACTGGCGGGCCGGGGACCTGCTGGTCGTCGACAACGTCCTGGTGGCGCACGGCCGCCGGCCCTACGCGGGGCCGCGCCGCGTCCTGGTGGCGATGTCCGGCTGAACCCGTGCCGCGCACATGGAAAGCCCGGCTCCACGCTCATGGAGCCGGGCTTTCCGTGAACCGCTCAGTTGTTGTCGTTCAGGTTCTCGTTCGCGTTGTTCTCGTTCGCGTTGTCGTTGTTCAGGTTGTTGTTCGCGTTGTTGTTCGCGTTGTTGTTCATCTCCGCCTCCTCTCGGTCGGTCGAGAAGAGCTTGGAACGCATTTCTACACTTCACCCATACCGCGCCTGGTATAGGGCTCTTATAGCGCGTGGGCCAACGGTTGCGGGAGGTACTTCGAAGAGGAGTGGCTATGGACAGAACGGCTGCGGGCAGCATCCTCGGAACGGTCGGGGGCACGCCCTTGGTGGAGCTGCACCGGCTTCTGCCCGGCTTCGGCGGAAGGGTATTCGCCAAGATCGAAGGATTTAATCCGGGGGGCAGCATAAAAGACAGGACCGCGGTGAGCATGGTCCTCGACCGCATCCACAGCGGGGAAATCGACCCGGACCGCTCGGTGGTGGTCGAATCGAGTTCGGGCAATCTCGCGGTGGGAATCGCCCAGCTCTGCCGGTACCACGGCATCCGGTTCATCTGCGTGGTCGACGCGAAGACCTCGCGGCAGAACCTCGCGATCCTGCGGGCCTACGGCGCCGAGATCGAGGAGGTGACCGAGCCGGACCCGCGCACCGGCGAGTTCCTGGAGCGCCGGCTGGAGCGGGTCCGCGAGCTGGTGGCGGCCATCCCCCACGCCTTCTGGCCCAACCAGTACGCCAACCCGCGCAACCCCGCCGCGCACGAGCACACCATGCGGGAGATCGCGGAGGCCCTGGACGGCCGGGTCGACTACGTGTTCTGCGCGACCAGCACCACCGGCACGCTCCAGGGCTGCGCCCGCTACGCCCGCGCCCACGGCCTGACGACGACCATGGTCGCGGTGGACGCCGTCGGCAGCGTGCTGTTCGGCGAGGCGGGCCCGGTACGGCGTCTGATCCCCGGGCACGGCGCGTCGGTCCGGCCGGCCCTGTTCGACCCGTCGGCCGCGGACCGGGTGGTGCACGTGACCGACCTCGACTGCGTCGTGGGCTGCCGGCGGCTGGTCGGCAGGGAGGCGGTGCTCGCCGGCGGCTCGTCCGGGGCGGTGGTCGCGGCGCTCCAGCAGATCAGCGACGAGATCCCGCCCGGCGCCACCTGCGTGCTGGTCTTCCCCGACCGGGGCGACCGCTACCTCGACACCATCTACGACGACTTCTGGGTGAGCGAGCGGTTCGGCGAGGTCGCACAGCTCTGGAAGCCCGAACTCCCCGTCCCCTCCGCCTGACCGGGCCCGCCGCCCGGACCCGACTTAGTTCACCCGATCTGTCACGCCTGGACCGGCACCGCGCCGGCGCCCGCGGCCACGGGGCCCCGGGTGCCGTCGCCCGAATATGGAGGGGGCATGGCGGCCCTCGCCAGCATCGGAAGGCTGACAGGCATCCATGACTGGAAGAGGCCGAGATGACCCCGAGAGATTCCGTGATGGCGCCGCCCGCCGACGAGGTGCGCGCCGAGCTGCTGCGGCAGCGGCTGGCCGGAGGGGGGCGGCGCGCACGGGCGGTCATCGAGCCGGCCGATCGCTCGGGCGCGCTGCCGCTCTCGTTCGGCCAGGAACAGATGTGGTTCCTCAGCCGGCTCGACCCGGACAGCACCGAGTACCTGGTCCCGGTCTCGTTCCGGCTGCGCGGCCCGCTCGACGCGACCGCGCTCGGGCGGGCCTGGGACGCGATGGTCGAGCGGCACGAGATCCTGCGCACCCGGCACGTGCTGGAGGGCGCGGAGCCCGAGCAGGTCGTCGACCCGCCGCGGCCGGGCACGCTCGCCGTCGCCGAGGCGGACGAGGAGCGGGCCCGCGAGGTGGTGGAGGACGCGTGTGCGCACGCCTTCGACCTGGCCCGCGACTGGCCGACGCGGGCCCTGCTGATCCGGATCGCGGACGACGACCACGTGCTGCTGCTGGTCTCCCACCACATAGCCTGCGACGCCTGGTCGACCGGCATCCTGATCTCCGAACTGGCGACCGCCTACGCGGCGTTCACCGAGCGCCGCGAGCTGCCCCTGCCCGCTCCCGCGCTCCAGTACGCCGACTTCGCCGCCTGGCAGCGGGGGCAGGCGGCCGGTGAGCGGTTCGCCGGGCAGCTCGCCTACTGGAAGTCGCGGCTGACCGGCGGCGAGCCGCTGGAGCTGCCCTTCGACCGGCCGCGTCCGGCGGTGCGCGGCCACCGGGGGGACGAGGTCGGCCTGGACTTTCCCGAGGGGCTGGCCGAGCGGGTCCGGGCCGTCGCCGACGAGCGCGGCACCACGGTGTTCACCGTGCTGCTCGCCGCCTACCAGGTGCTGCTCGGCCGCTACACCGGCCGCCGGGACGTGGCGGTCGGCACCGTCGTCTCCGGGCGCACCCGCCCCGAGTTGCAGGGCATGCTCGGCTACGGCGTCAACACCCTGGTGCTGCGGACGGAATGGGCCGCCGACGACTCCTTCGCCGGCCTGGTCGACCGGGTCAGGCGCACCAGCCTGGACGCGTACGACCACCAGGCCGTCCCCTTCGCCCGGGTCGTCGCCGAGGTCGAGCCCGAGCGCGACCTCTCCCGTACCCCGCTGTACCAGGCGGTGTTCACCCTGCACGAGGGCGGGGGCGACCGGTTCGGGCTGCCCGGCGTCGCGGCCGGGCCCTTCCTCGCCGACGGCGGCGTGGCCCGCTGCGACCTCGAACTCCAGGTGCGCGACACGCGCGCGGGCGGCTTCACCGGCCGGCTGATCTACGCCACCGACCTGTTCGACCGCGGCACCGTCGCCCGGATGGGCCGCCACCTGGTCCGGCTGCTGGACGAACTCACCTCCGCCCCCGGACGCCCGCTGTCCGCCGTGGAGATCCTGGACGACGGCGAACGCGACCGGTTCCTCGCGGCCGGCCGGGGTGCGCCCGCCGCCCCCTACCGCTCCGCGCCGGCACGGTTCACCGAGCGGGTCGCGGCCACCCCGGACGCCCCCGCCGTCACCGGCGCGGGCGGCACCGTGTCCTTCCGGGACCTGGACGACCGCGCCGGGATCCTCGCCGGCCGGCTGGCCCGCCGCGGGGTGGCGGCGGAGTCGGTCGTCGGCGTGCTGCTCGACCGCGGCCCCGACCTGCTCGCCGCCCTGCTCGGCACCTGGCGCGCGGGCGGCGGCTACGTCCCGCTGGACCCGGAGTTCCCGCCGGAGCGCTGGGCCGCCCTGCTCGCCGACGCGGGCGCCGGGGCCGCCGTCACCGACCGGGCCCGGGCCGGCCGGCTCGCCGAGGTCTTCCCCGGCGAGATCGTCGTCGTGGACGAGGCCGACCCCGAGGACGCCCCCGGCCCCCGCGTGCTGCCCGACCCGGACGCGCTGGCGTACATCGTCCACACCTCCGGCTCGACCGGCCGGCCCAAGGGCGTGCAGATCTCGCACGCGTCGCTGGCCGTCCATCTCGACTGGGTGCTGGCCGAGTACATCGGCGACGCCCGGGGAGCCGGCGCCCCGCTGTTCTCCACGGTCGCCTCCGACGTCGTCGTCCCGGTGCTGTTCGGCCCGCTGCTCGCGGGGCTGCCGGTGCACATGCTCCCGCAGGACCTCGACCTCGCCGACCTGGGCGCCCTGCTGACCCGCGACGCGCCGTACGCGTTCGTCAAGCTCACCCCCGGCCACCTGGAGCTGCTGGGCCACCAGCTCGCCGACGCCGACGTCGGCGGCCTCGCCCACGTGGTCGTCACCGGCGGTGACGCCCTGCTCGGCCCGACCGCGGAACGCTGGGACACCCTGCTGGGCACCGGCCGCCTGATCAACGAGTACGGCCCCACCGAGATCACCGTCGGCAACTCCACGCACGCGGTGGCTGGCGCCCAGCGGGAGGTCGTCCCGATCGGGCTGCCCATCCCCGGCACCACCATGTACGTGCTCGACGAGACCCTGCGCCCCGTCCCGCCCGGAGTGGTCGGCGAGGTCTGCGTCGGCGGCGCCGGGGTCGCCCGGGGCTACGCGGGACGGCCGGAGGCGACCGCCGGGACGTTCCTGCCCGACCCCTTCGGGGAGCCCGGCTCCCGGCTGTACCGCACCGGTGACCTCGGCCGGGTCCTTCCGGACGGCACCGTCGAGTTCGCCGGCCGCGCCGACCGCCAGCTGAAGATCCGCGGGTACCGGGTCGAACCCGCCGAGGTGGAGGCCGCGCTGGCCGCGCATCCGTCGGTCACCGAGGCGCGGGTGCTCGCCGTGGACGGCAGGCTCGCCGCGTACTACGTGCCCGCGGGCGCCGAGGCGGAGCCGGGCGCGCTGCGCGAGTGGCTGGCGCTGAGCCTGCCCGAGCACATGATCCCCGGCACGTTCACGGCGCTGGAGCGGATCCCGCTCACCCCGGTCGGCAAGCTGGACGTGGCGGCACTACCCGCCCCGGGCCCGGCGCGGGACGCGGCGAGGACGGCCCCGCGCACCCCGCTGGAGGAGCGGGTCGCCGGTGTCTGGGCGCAGGTCCTGCCGGTCGGCGAGGTCGGCGTGCACGACAGCTTCTTCGACCTCGGCGGCGACTCCATCCGGGCGGTCGCGCTGGTCGGCGCGTTGCGGGAGGCGAACCTGGACGTGTCGGTCCGGGACGTGTTCGCCCACCACAGCGTCGCCGCGCTGTGCGAGCTGCTGGCCGCCCGCCCGGCGCTGGCGGGGCGGGAGAGGGGCGTCGCCCCGTTCGCGCTGATCGGTGCGGAGGACCGGGCCCGGCTGCCCGAGGGCGCCGCCGACGCGTACCCGCTGTCGCAGAACCAGATCGGCATGCTCGTCGAGATGCTCGCCGACGAGCAGAACAGCTACCACAACGTCACCTCGTTCCGGATCAAGGACCCCAAGCCGTTCTCGCTCGCGGCCTGGCGGGAGGCGGCCCGGATCGCGGTGGCGCGGCACGAGATCCTGCGCACCTCGCTGCACCTGTCCGGCTACTCGGTGCCGATGCAGGTCGTGCACGCCGAGGCGGTGATGCCGGTCGGCATGGAGGTGCTGGGCCCGCTCCCGGACGAGGAGGTGCAGCGCGTGCTCGCCGGCTACGCGGCCGAGGACCGCGCCAACCTGTTCGACCTGGGCACGCCCACCCTGATGCGCGTCTTCGTCCACGTGACCGACGACGGCGGCTACTGGCTGTCCGTCACCGAGTGCCACCCGATCCTGGAGGGCTGGGGCCACCACACCCTGATCATGGAGCTGCTGGGGCTGTACGACCGGCTCCGGGACGGCCTCGAACCGGAGCCGTTCGACCGGCCGGCCGTCCGGTTCGCGGACTTCGTCGCGGCCGAACTGGCCTCGGTGGACTCGGCCGAGGACCGCGCCTACTGGAAGCAGGTCACCAGCGGCCACGCCCCGATGCGGGTGCCCGCGGGCTGGGGCGACCCGTCGCTGCCGGCCGGCTCCCGGTACCTGGTGCGCCGTACCCCCTGGTCGCACCTGGAGGACGGGCTGCGCGCGCTCGCCTCGGCGGCCGACGCCTCGCTCAAGAGCGTGATGGTCGCCGCCTACACCAAGGTGATGAGCCAGCTCACCGACGAGGCGGCCTTCCACACCGGGCTGATCTGCGACGCCCGCCCGGAGGAGGCCGGCGCCGACCGGGTCTACGGCATGTACCTCAACACCCTGCCGTTCCCCGTCGACCGGTCCGCGGCGACCTGGCGCGACCTGGTCCGCCGTACCTTCGAGCGGGAGGTGGAGCTGTGGCCGCACCGCCGGTTCCCGCTCGCGGAGATCCAGCGGGACGTGCCCGGCCGGCAGCGCCTGGTCAACGTGTACTTCAACTACCAGGACTTCCGGCAGGTCGACACCGATCTGATCGACATGGCCGGGACCGACGACAGCCCGACCGAGTTCCCGCTGACCGTCTCCTCCCGGGCGGGTCACATCTGGGTGACCGCCGACCCGCGCTTCGTGGACGGACGCAACGCCGACCGGGTCGCCGGGATGTTCCGCGCGGTGCTGGAGTCGATGGCCGCCGGACCGGACGGCGACGCGCGGGCCATCCGGCTGCCCGAGGGCGAGCGCGAACAGCTCGCCGCGTGGACCGCGAACGCCCGCACCCCGCTCACCCTGGACGTGCCCGCGGCGGTCGCCGGGTTCGCGCGGCGGACCCCGGACGCGCCCGCGCTGACCGATGCGACGGGCACCCTCGACTACCGGCGGCTCCAGGAGCGGTCGGGCCGGCTGGCCCGCCGGCTGACCGCCGCGGGCGTCGGCCCGGACACCGTCGTCGGGCTGTGCATGGACCGCTCCGCGGAGCTGGTCGTCGCCGTGCTGGCGGTGCTCAGGGCGGGCGCGGCCTATCTGCCGCTCGACCCGGAGCTGCCGGCGGACCGCCTCGCCTACATGCTCTCCGACGCCGGTGCCCGCTGGCTGGTGACCGGCCCCGGCGCCCCGGACGGCCCGAGCGCCGCCACCGTGCTGCCCCTGGACGGCCCGGACCCGGCCGGCACCCCGGCCGGTGTTCCGGCGGACCCGGAGAACCTGGCCTACGTGATCTACACCTCCGGTTCCACCGGGCTGCCCAAGGGCGTGCTGGTGCACCGGCGGGGCATGGGCAACCACCTGCTCGCCAAGGTGGAGGACCTCGGGCTGACGGCCGCCGACACGATCGTGCAGAACGCCTCGCAGGGCTTCGACATCTCCGTGTGGCAGATGCTCGCGGGCCTGGTCACGGGGGGCCGTACCCGGGTGGCCGACCGTTCGGTGGCGCTCGACCCGAAGGCGCTGTTCGGCCTGGTCGACGCCGAGTCGGTGACCGTGCTGGAGGTCGTCCCGTCCCTGCTGCGCGCCGCCCTGGACCTGTGGGACCTCGGCACCGGGGCGCCAAGGCTCGCGACGCTGCGCTGGCTGGTGGTCACCGGCGAGGAGCTGCCGCCGGAGCTGTGCGCACGCTGGTTCCGGCGCTTCCCCGGCATCCCGCTGGTGAACGCCTACGGCCCCACCGAGTGCTCCGACGACATCACCCACGCCATCCTGACCCCCGAGAGCGCGCCGGCGCAGCGGGTGCCCATCGGCACGGTGGTCCGCAACACCGGGCTGTACGTCCTCGACGAGGAACTGCGCCTGGTCCCGGCGGGGGTCGCGGGCGAGCTGTACGCGGGCGGCACCGGGGTCGCCCGGGGCTACGGCGGCCGGCCCGCGCTGACCGCCGAGCGTTTCGTCCCCGATCCGTTCGGCACACGGCCCGGCGACCGGCTCTACCGCACCGGCGACCTGGCCCGCTGGCGGGCCGACGGCCACCTGGAGTACCTCGGCCGGATCGACGACCAGGTCAAGATCCGCGGTCACCGGGTGGAGCTGGGCGAGATCGAGGCCGCGCTCACCGCGACCGGGCTGGTGCGGCAGGCCGTGGTCGCGGTCCGGGGCGGACAGCCGGTGGGGTACGTGGTGGCCGAGGAGGCCGACCCGGCCGCGCTCCGGGCCGCGCTGGCGCCCACCCTGCCCGAGTACATGATCCCGGCCGCGTTCGTCACGCTGGAGCGGATCCCGCTCACCCCGAACGGGAAGGTGGACCGCAAGGCGCTGCCGGATCCCGGCTCCTCGGCGTTCGCGCGGGCCGCCCACGTCGAACCCCGCACCGCCCTGGAGCGCCGGGTCGCGGCGGCCTGGCTCGACGCGCTGCCGGTGGACCGGGTGGGGGTGGAGAACGCCTTCTTCGACCTCGGCGGCGACTCGATCCGGGCGGTCACCGTGGCGGGCGTGCTGCGCGCCGAGGGCCTGGACGTGACCGTGCGCGACATCTTCCAGCTGCGGACCGTCGCCGCGCTGTGCGCGGCGGTCGGGGAACGGCCGCTGCTCGACGCCGCGGCCCAGCAGGTCGTGGCGCCGTTCGCGCTGGTGCCCGAGGAGGACCGGCCGCTGCTGCCCGACGGGCTCGCCGACGCCTATCCGCTGGCGCGGAACCAGATCGGCATGGCCGTGGAGATGCTGTCCGGCGACGGCCGCGACAGCTATCACGACGTCACCTCGTTCCGGATCAGGGACGAGCGGCCGTTCGACGCCGGGGCGTTCCGCCGGGCCGTGGACGAGCTGACGGCACGGCACGAGATGCTGCGGACCTCGATGCACCTGTCCGGGTACTCCGTGCCGATGCAGCTCGTGCACGCGAGCGCACGCATCCCGGTCGAGGTCCGCGACCTCGGCGACGGCACCCCGGCCGACGTGGAAGCGGCCGTGCGCGCGATGGCCGGGCAGGGCGATCTGTTCGACCTGGCGCGGGCGCCCCTGATGCGGATGACCGTGCTGCTGGAGCCGGACGGCCACTGGACGGTCGTCTTCACCCAGGCGCACCTGATCACCGAGGGCTGGACGTACCACCAGCTGCTGATGGAGCTGGTCACCTGCTACCGCCGGCTCAGGGACGGGCTGGAGCCGGAACCGCACCGGCCCCCGGCCGTCCGGTTCGCCGACTTCGTCGCCGAGGAACTGGCCTCGCTGGCCTCCGCGGAGGACCGCGTCTACTGGGAGGGCGTCCTTGCGGGCAGGGTCCCCTTCGCCTTCCCCGACAGCTGGGGAGGTGGCGGCGCGCGGCCGGCGGACACCACCGACGTCGTCGTCGGCCTCGCCGATCTCCAGCCCGCGCTGCGGGACCTCGCCGCGCGGGCCGAGGCCTCCGTGAAGAGTGTGCTGCTGGCCGCGTTCGTCAAGGTCATGGGGGCGCTCACCGAGGAACGCGATGTCCACGTGGGGCTGGTCTGCGACACCCGGCCGGAGCGGATCGGCGCCGACCGCGTGCACGGGATGTACCTGAACACGGTGCCGTTCCCGGTGGACCGGACGGCGGCGACCTGGCGGGAGCTGGTGCGCTCGGTGTTCCGCGGCGAGGTCGGGCTCTGGCCGCACCGCCGCTACCCGATGTCGGCGCTCCAGCGCGGCTGGAGCCCGGGCCGGCTGATCGACACCATCTTCAACTTCGTGGACTTCCACCAGGTGGACACCGAGCTGGTCGATGTCGCGGCCGGCCGGGGCGGCAGCCTGCGGACCGAGTTCGGGCTCAATGTGATCGCCCGCCCGGACCGGCTGGGGCTCAGCCACGACCCGCGGGCCGTCTCCCGCTCCGAGGCCGAGCTGGTCGGGCGGATGCTGCGCGCGGTGCTGGAGGCCATGGCCCACGACCCGGAGGGCGACGCGCGCGGCCCCGTGCTGCTCGCCCCGGCCGCCGTGCCCGAGCCGGCCGCGCCGGTCCGGGCCCGGCTGCACGAGCTGGTCCGGCAGCAGGCGGCCCGCGTCCCGCACCGGCCCGCCGTGGTGTCCGGGACGGTCACCCTGTCGTACGCGGCCCTCGACCGGCGCGCGAACGAGCTGGCCGAGCGGCTGGCCGACCACGGGGTCCGCCCGGGCGACCGGGTCGGCGTGCACGTCGAGCGCTCCGCCGACCTCGTCGTGGCGCTGCTGGGCGTGCTCAAGTCCGGCGCCGCCTATCTGCCGCTCGACCCGGCCCTGCCGGCCGGCCGGCTCACCGGGTACGCGGCCGACGCGGGCGCCCGGATCGCGGTGACCGGGCCGGGGCTCGCCCTGCCGGGACTCGAGGCCGTGTCCCCGGCGGGCAGCGGGCGTCCGGTGGCCGCCCCGGAACCGGCCGGGGACCTGGCGTACGTGATCCACACCTCCGGTTCGACGGGACGGCCCAAGGGGGTCGCGGTCACCCACGCCCAGGCGGCCTCGGTGGTCCTGGCCGCGCTGGAGCGGCTCGGCATGGCCGAGGGCGAGGTGTGGGCGCTGACCCACTCCCCGGCGTTCGACGTATCGGTGTTCGAGATCTTCGGCGCGCTGCTCTCGGGCGGGACGCTGGTCGTCCCCGACCGGGAGACCGCCCGCTCGCCGCGCGAGCTGCTCGGCGTGGTCGACGAGCACGGCGTGACCGTGCTGTGCCAGACGCCGACGGCCTTCCGGGGACTGACGGAACTGGTCGCCCAGGGCGCCGATCCCGGGCTGCGGGCGGTGGTGCTGGCCGGGGAGAAGGTGCGCTTCGGGGAACTGGCCCCGTGGGCCGGGCGGCTGGAGCGTACGGTCCTCGTCAACATGTACGGCCCGACGGAGACCGCCATCTACGCGACGGCGCACCGGATCACCGCCGAGGACATCGCCGGGGCCGGCCGGAGCGTGATCGGCCGGCCGCTGCCGGGCGTGCACGCCGAGCCGCTGGACGCGGCGGGACACCCGGTCCCGGACGGGGTGCCGGGCGAGCTGTACCTCGGCGGCGCGGGGGTGGCCGTCGGCTACCTCGGCGACCCCAGGTCCACGGCCGAGCGGTTCGTGCCCGACCCGGCGGGCGGGCCGGGTTCCCGCCGGTTCCGCACCGGCGACCGGGTCCGCCGGCTGGCCGACGGCTCGCTGGAGTTCCTCGGCCGGCTCGACGACCAGCTGAAGATCCGCGGCCACCGGGTGGAGCCCGGCGAGGTCCGCGCCGCCCTCCTGGCCACCGGTCTGGTCACCGAGGCGGCCGTGGTGGCGGTGGGCGGCGAGCTGGTGGCCTACGCGGTGGGTGACGGCACCGGCCCGGCCGGGCTGCGCGGGGCGCTGGCGCGGGTGCTTCCCGAGCCGATGATCCCGGTCGCGTTCGTGCTGCTGGACGCGCTGCCCCGGACGGTCGCCGGCAAGACGGAGCTGCGCGGGCTGCCGGCGCCGGGGCCCGAGGCGTACGTCCGGGCGGAGCCGGTCGCGCCCCGGACCCCGCTGGAGGAGCGGGTCGTGGCCGTCTGGCGGTCCGTCCTCCCGGTGGACGAGTTCGGTGTCGAGGACGACTTCTTCGACCTCGGCGGCGACTCCGTCCGCGCCTTCCGGGCGACCGAGGCCCTGCGCCGCGAGGGCGTGCGCGTCTCGGTCCGGGAGGTGTTCGAGTACCGCACGGCGGCCAGACTCTGCACCGCCCTCACGTAGCGCTCCGCGGTCCCGCGGGACCCACGGGGTCCTACGGGTCCATGGCGAAGGCTCTCCTCCCCGGTCGGGAGGAGAGCCTTCGCGTGTACGGGGGCCGGGCGAGGGGCCTCTGGTGCCGGGACCGCGGTGGGGGGTCTTCTCGTGGGCCGGGACCGGCTGACGTGCCTCCTCGCGGACGGGGACGGGGCCCGGCCGGCGAGCCTCGTCGACGGGGCCGGCCGACGGGCTTCTCCGCGTGCCGGATGCCGGGCTCCTCACGTGCGGAACCCGGCCGGCAGCCCTCCTCGCGGGCGGCCCATCCCGCCGGTCTGGTGGGCGGGCCCGGTCGACGGGCCGTCTCGCGCACCGGCCCCGGCCCACGGGCCCTTGTGTACAGACCCCGCCCGGCCGGCGGGTCCCTCGCGTACAGGCCCTGGCCGGCCCCCTCCCGTGCGGGGCCCCGGCCGGCGAGGTTCACCGGGCGGGCGTCGCGGGGTGGGGCCTGGGCATGGGTGTGCCCAGCGGCCGGGGCTCCCCGGCCCGGGGGCCGGGTGGGGAGTCTCGACCGCTGGGCGGTCCGGCTGGGTCAGGGGTTGCGGATGGCCGGGCTGGCGGCGGCCGCGACGGTGCACAGGAGCATGGCCGCGGCGACCCCGAGCAGCACGGTGACGGTGCTGAAGGCGCCCAGCAGGAAGCCCGCGGCCAGCGCGCCCACGGAGTTGGCCCCCCAGGAGGCCAGCATGACCGCGCTCATCGCCTTGCCGTGGATCTCGTCGGGGACCAGGTGCGCCATGTAGGCCCCGGCGCCGACGTTGAGCGCCGCGCCCGTGAAGGACATCGCCGCGTACAGCGCGAGCAGGGCCCAGTACTGCGTGGTCAGGGCGACCGCGGGGACCAGGACCGTCCAGCTCGCCAGGGTGCCCAGCAGGATGTTCGGCAGCCTGATCCCGGTCAGCAGCTTGGCGGCCGACAGCGCGCCGGCCACCCCGCCGAGACCGGAGACCAGCCCGATCAGCCCGACCTGGGCCGCCGAGCCGCCGTGTTCCCGGATGACCACGAGCGGGGCCATGTTGACGATCTGGAACAGCAGGTTGGTGACCGCCACGACGCCGATCGCCGCGCGCAGGAACCGCTGTCCCCACAGCCAGGACAGGCCCTGGCGCACCTCCGCCTTCCAGTCCCGCCCGCCCGGTCCGCGTTCCTCCTGGAAGGGCGCCTTGACCAGGCTGAGGTTGACCAGGGACAGCAGGTGCCCGGCGGCGACCACCCCGAACGGCAGCCAGCTCGCGACCGAGAACGCGGCGCCGCCGACCGGCTGGCCGAGCAGGCCCGCCGCCCGTCCCCGCGCCTCGTTCTGGGCCAGCGCGGAGGACAGCCGGTCGGGGTGCACCACGTTGCGGACCGCGGTGCGCTCGGCCAGCTGGTAGAAGATCGTCGCCGCGCCGTCCACGAAGGCGACCGCGAGGACGTGCGGCAGCCAGACCCGGCCGGCCAGCACCACGGCCACCACGCTGGCCATCGCCGCCAGCCCGACCACGTTGCAGATCAGCATGAGGCGGCGCCGGTCCCAGCGGTCCACCAGCACCCCGGCGGGCAGCTGGAGCACCAGCATGGGCAGCAGCCCGGCGAACGCGACCAGTCCGGCGTCGGCGGCGGTGCCGTTGCCCCACAGGATGAGCAGCGGGTAGGCGATCACCCCGGTGGGGGGGGGGGGGGGGGAGGGGGCGGGGGGGGGGGGGGGAGGGAAGGAGGGCCAGGTTGGTGCACAAAGGAGGGGGGGGGGGGGGGGGGGGGGGGGGGGGGGTGGC